>JBAZTQ010000119.1:0-9274 GCA_041661845.1 Kiritimatiellales bacterium
GCGGTGAGGATACGGTTGAGCAGCCAGCCGGCCGCCAGCGAACAGCCCGCGAGCGTGGCGAGATAGATAATGACGGTGCGGCGGCCCATCGTTTGCAGAACCGTGGCGATGGTTGCGGCGTTGGTGGCCGGGCCGGTGATCATAAAAACCAGCGCCGCGCCGGGCGAAAGTCCCATACCGATCATGGCCAGCGCGACCGGAATGGAGCCGGTGGAGCAGACGTAAAGCGGGATGCCGAGCGCCATGACGGCCAGCATGGATAACCACTCTGAACTCAGGTAGCGGGTGAAAAAGTCTGCCGGTACCAGCGCGCCGAGCAGGCCGGAGATGACGACCCCGATCAGCAGAGCGCGGCCGATGTCGCGCGGCAGCGTGCCGAAGCCGTAGACAAAGACCTGTTTCCATTTGCCCGCGCCGCTTTTCCGGTTGCAGGTCGGACAATCATCATCACTGCATTGGCCGTCGGATTCTTCGGACGGCGGCGTTAAGGCTTCAACCGCCGCGCCGCAGATGACACCGGTGATGAAGGCGACGGCCATACGAAAAACGGCGAAGAGCGGCCCGAGCAGTCCCCACGTGGCGGCAATGCTGTCCACACCGGTCTGCGGCGTGGAAGTCAGAAATGAAATCGCGGCTCCTTTGGTTGCGCCGTGGCGGCGCAGCGAGGCGGTGACGGGAATGACGCTGCATGAGCAGAGCGGAATCGGTACGCCGAGCAGCGAGGCTTTCACAATCTGCCGGAGGCCGCGCTTGCCGAGATGTTTTTCGATGAAGGAAACCGGGACAAAAGCGCTGAGTACGCCTGCGACGAAAAAGCCGAGCAGGAGGTAGGGCGCCATAATTGCCATGACATCCCACGATTTGACCATGACATCCCATGATTTGGGGATTATGCTGACCGCGGTTTCCATAAGACCACCTTTTTTTGACGAACTTGACGCAGATCAAGGAGTGATTTTCAGAAGTAAGCATAATCCCGGGTATTGAATGTAGGAAACCAAAACCGAAAGGAACTCTCATGAGCATGTTTTGCTATCAGTGTGAACAGACCGTCAAATGCACCGGATGCACCGTCTTTGGCGTATGCGGCAAAGATCCCGACACCGCGACGCTTCAGGATCTGCTGGTCGAGGTGTGTAAGGAGATCGCCGTCGCCGCGAAAGGCAAAAAGAACCGCGCCGCCGACCTCTATGTGATGGAAGGGCTTTTCACCACCGTCACCAACGTCAACTTTGACCCGGAAGATATCGCGGGCGTCGTCCGTCGCGGCGGAGAAGTTCTTAAAGCGCTCGGCGCGAAATCGGCGATCGACTTTAATGCGAACCTCCATGGTTTGATTAAACAGGGCGAAGCCGTCGGCGTCGTAAGCCGCAAGCAGAAGTTCGGCGACGACATCACCGGTCTTCAGGATTTGATTCTTTACGGTCTCAAGGGCACAGCGGCGTACGCCGACCACGCCTACATCCTCGGGAAAGAAGATCCGGCGGTTTTTGCCTTCTTCCATGAAGCACTGGCAGTTCTCAAGAACGGTCCGGCCACTGTGGACGTTCTTCTGCCGCTGGCACTGAAAACCGGCGAAGTCAACCTGACCGTCATGGGTCTGCTTGACGCCGCCAACACCGAAACCTACGGACATCCTGTACCGACGCCGGTGAATATTGCCGCCGTGAAAGGTAAAGCGATCCTCGTTTCGGGACATGACCTGAAAGACCTCGAACTGCTTCTCAAACAGACCGAAGGCAAAGGCATCAACATATACACCCACGGCGAAATGCTTCCGTGCCACGGTTATCCGGAGCTGAAGAAATACAAACACCTCGTCGGCAACTACGGCGGTGCATGGCAGGATCAGCAGAAAGAGTTCGAAGCATTCCCCGGCGCGATTCTGATGACGACCAACTGCATCCAGAAACCGAAGGAAAACTACAAAGCGCGCATCTTCACCTGCGGCCTCGTCCAGTGGCCCGGCGTGCAGCACATTGACGACAGCAACTTCGCGCCGGTTATCAAAGCCGCGCTCGAAGCTCCCGGCTTTGCCGCGACCGAACCGGAAAAGACTATTCTGGTCGGCTTCGGACGTAACGCCGTACTCGGCGTCGCGCCGGTGGTGATTGATGCCGTCAAGAGCGGTGCCATCAAACACTTTTTCCTGATCGGCGGATGCGACGGCGCCAAGCCGGGCCGCAACTATTACACCGATTTTGCTGAAGCCGTGCCGAAAGACAGTGTGATCCTCACGCTCGCCTGCGGCAAATACCGCTTCAACAAACTCGACTTCGGCACGATCGGCGGCATCCCGCGCCTGCTCGACATCGGGCAGTGTAACGACGCCTACAGCGCCATTCAGATCGCGGTCGCGCTTGCCGGAGCTTTCGGCTGCGGCGTCAATGACCTGCCGCTCTCGATGGTCTTGTCGTGGTATGAACAGAAAGCGGTCTGCATTCTGCTGACGCTTCTGCACCTCGGCATCAAAAACATCAAACTCGGCCCGAGCCTGCCGGCCTTCGTCACGCCCGCCGTGCTGAATGTGCTGGTCGAAAAATTCAACATCGCTCCGACCACCACGGTTGAAGCGGATTTGAAGCAGTGTCTGGCGAAATAATGGCCTGAACCGAAACGGCACAGAGGCTTTCCGCCTCTGTGCCGTATTCTTGGCGAATGCTGAAAATATGACCGGGAAAGAAAAGCTGATCGTTGTTGGAAACGGGATGGCCGGCGGCAAGCTGGTCGAAGAAATTCTGCTCCGCAACCCGGAGCGTTACGCGATCACTATTATCGGCGACGAGCCGTGCGGAAACTACAACCGCATCAAACTCGTCGTTAAGCTCAAAGAGCCGGAACTGCCGGATTTTTTTCTGAATTCGCCGGACTGGTATGATGACCACGGCATTGAGGCACTGTTAGGCGTTCCGGTTTCCGGCATCGACCGCGCCGCCAAAACCGTGACGTTGCAGGACGGGCGGACGCTGACCTATGACAAGCTGGTGCTGGCCACCGGCTCGCTTCCTTTTATTCCGCCGATGACCGGACTCGATCTGCCCGGCGTATTTGCATTGCGCCGGTTAGAGGATGTTGACCGCATCCGCGCATTCCTCAAAGACAAGAGTCACATGATCGTGCTGGGCGGCGGACTGCTGGGCCTGGAACTGGCTTTAATGTTGCGGCTGATGGGTAAGCAGGTAACGGTATCGCACCTGATGCCGTCGCTGATGGAGCTGCAACTTCCTGAAGAGGCCGGCGGTTATCTCAAGCGCCATCTGGAGTCGCTGGGCATCCGGTTTGTCATGGGAACTTACATCACCGACCTGCTCGGCTCCACGGCAGGCGTGGAAGAAGCGCGCTTCAAAGACGGCTCCTCGATCAAAACCGATGCGGTGTTTTTCAACTGCGGCATTCGCCCGAACAAACAGCTGGCCGAAAAATCCGGACTGGTTTTTAACAAAGGCGTTGCGGTGAATGATCAGTTGCAGACCAGCGATCCGTTTATCTATGCCTGCGGCGAGTGCATCGAATTTAAAGGCGAAACGTGGGGGCTGGTGGCTCCGGTCTATGAGCAGTCCAGAACGCTGGCCGCCGTACTGTGCGGCGAAGAGATGGCGTATGCACCTTCGGCACCGGTACCGGCGCGCTTGAAATCAGATATTCCGGTCGTCAGTATGGGCCGCTTCAAACCGCAGACCGGCGACGAAATCGTGCAGTACACCGATCCGCACGGCGCGATTCATAAACAGCTCATTATCCGTGACGGTCAGCTCAAAGGCGCGGTTCTGGTCGGTGAAGATTTGAACGCCGATGTGATCGAACTGCATTACAGCGCGAAAATCCCCGTCCCGGCGCGGCGGGCTGATCTGCTGTTTCCCGGCGCGCGCGCCGGCGATGCGATGATCGACGGCAAGCACATTCCCGACGGCGCGCAGATTTGCGACTGCAACGGCGTTTCCGCCGGGAAAATCCGCAAGTCTATCCATAACGGCAACGACACGCTGTACAAGGTCATGCTCAACACCAAGGCCGGCACCGGCTGCGGCAACTGCAAAAATAAAATCAAGGCGCTGCTGATTTCCGAAGTCGGCGAACTGCGGGTCGATCCCGCCGAAAAATATTACGCCGCCGGTGTTCCGATGAATCGCGACGAGCTGACCGTTTTTATTCGCGCGAATAATCTCCGCTCGGTTTCGCAGGTGCTGGCCTCGGTGCCGAACGCGGTGGACGATTCCAAAACGCGCATGGCGCTCGACTATCTGCTCAATTACATCTGGATGTCGGACTATCTCATCGAAGACGATTCCCGCTGCGCGAACGACCGCTATTCCGGGAATATCCAGAACGACGGGCGCTTCAGCGTTATTCCCAACATAGCGGGCGGCCAAACGACCAGCAAACATCTACGCGCTATCGCCGATGTTGCCGACAAATATAACGCGCTGATCAAAGTTACCGGTGCCGACCGCATCGGACTTTATTCGGTCGATAAGAAGGATCTAAAAAACGTCTGGGACGAGTTGCAGATGGGCTCCGGGCACGCCTTCACCAAATGCTTCCGCGCCTGCAAATCCTGCATGGGCTCGACGCACTGCCGCTTCGGTCTGATGGACTCGCTGGAACTGGGCCGACGTCTGGGCGAGCGCTATCGCGGAATCATGTCGCCGGCGAAAATAAAAATGGGTGTTTCCGGCTGTCCGCGCAACTGCTCGGAAGCCACCATCAAAGATTTCGGTGTCGTCGCCGGTGAAGGCGGTTGGGATATTTATATCGGCGGCAACGGCGGCTCGCAGGTTTATGTTGCGCAGAAAATAACGCAGGTGAAAACGGATGACGAGGTCGTCCGCATTGCCGACCGTTATTACGAATACTACTGCCGCCACGCCAAATACGGCGAACGGACCGCTCACTTCGTCGAACGGGTCGGACTTAAACCGATCACCGACGCCATTCTGCACGCGCCGGAAGAAGAACTGCTCGAACTCGAAACCCGGTTCAGCCAAGTTCTGGCGAACTATAAAGATCCGTGGGAAACCGCCATCGCGGAAATGCACCGCGGCGCGGTTTTAGACAAACGCGTGACGGAAGACGGTTTTACGCCGGTGGCGATGGCGGAAGAAATTCAGCCCGGTTCGTCGCGACAGTTTGAAGTGGACGGCCATCCGGTCGCTGTCTTTCACACCCGCAGCGGCGAATGGATTGCCGCCGACGGCATCTGCCCGCACAAACAAGGCCCGATTGTGGACAGCATCTGCGGTAACGGCCGCCTTGTCTGTCCGCTGCACAGCTACTCATTCGACGTAAAAACCGGCACCTGCGACAATCCCGACATCGGTGCGCTGAAAATCTACACCGTCGAAATCCGCTCCGGACGCGTGCTGGTCAAGCCCTGAGATCAGAGCGAACGTTAAAAAAAGCGCCCCGGATTTTTCCGGGGCGCGCTGAATACCGGGCGGGGATTAAGGTTTGCAGACCTTGCAGGCGCCGTATCCTGCTGTCGTCGCCGCTTCGCGTGTGCTGAAGGTTGCCGTACAGTTGGTGTTGCTGAAGTACCGGCAGCTCGATTTGTGAAACGTTTTGCTGTCTGTGTTGCCCTTGTACAGCGTTCCGGGTTCCGCCGCGCCGGCACTGAAAACAAAGGCCGCGCCGAGTAATGCTGCTGCAACGATTGATACCTTCTTCATTCCTGTCTCCTTATGGTATGGGTTGAATCCTGCGCCGGACGGATTTCCGGTTTCGGATATGCCGGTCAGCGTACCAGAGTTTTAAAGAAACGGAATAATTTTGTTTCTTAATCTTTCGGTTCTGATGCTCCGGCGCGGTTTTCAAACCTTGAAGAAGAGGTGACGGCAGGATAGCGTTCGGGCCGCTTGAATAAAAAATTTTCAGAACTCTTGGCTCCTGCCGGAACGCCCGAAGCGGCGTGGGCCGCGCTGGCGTACGGCGCGGACGCCGTTTACGCCGGCCTGCCGCGCTTTTCCGCCCGCGCCGAGGCCGGAAATTTTTCTGCCGAAGCGCTCGATGAACTGATCGGCTGCGCGCATCACCTCGGCCGCCGCGTTTACGTCACCTTCAATACGCTCGTTCAGCAACGCGAGCTGGATGCTGCGCTCGAAACGCTGGCGCTCATTCGTAATCTTAACGCTGACGGCGTGATCGTTCAGGACATGGGCGTTGTCCGGTTGGCTCAGAAAAACTTTCCGCAGCTCCGTCTGCATGCCAGCACGCAGCTGGCCGTCCACAATCTGGAGGGAGCGAAGCAACTCGCGTCGCTCGGCTTCAAGCGCGTGGTGCTGGCGCGCGAGCTGAATCTGAAAGAGATCGCGCACATCAGCCGGAACTGCGGCATCGAAACCGAAACCTTCATTCACGGCGCACTCTGCTATTCCTACAGCGGACTCTGTCTTTTTTCCTCGCACCTGCTGGGTCGCAGCGGCAACCGCGGCCGCTGCGCCTACTGCTGCCGTCAGCCGTTCGAAAGTGACGGAAAACAAACCCTGCCATTTTCGATGAAGGATTTTTCAGCCGCCGAGCATTTGCCGGAAATTGTTGCCGCCGGAGTTGCCTCGCTGAAAATCGAAGGGCGCATGAAAAGCCCGCTCTACGTCGCCGCCGTCACCGATTTTTACCGCAAAGCGCTGGCGGGCGACACCGCCGGCTCCGCGCAGCGGCTGGCCGACATCCAAACCATCTTCGGGCGGACTTCAACGGATCTGTATCTCGACGGTTCAGAAACCAGTCCTGTCGATCCGGTCAATGACGGACATCGCGGCGCGCAGATCGGAACGGTCAAAGTCGTCGCCGGGCCGTGGCTGATTCTGCACAGCAACCGCGCCTTGCAGAAGCATGATGGCCTGAAGGTGGAGATGGCGGGCGAAACATCGGCCTACGGTTTCGCCGCCGGTGAAATGCGGCTGGCATCCGATCCGGAATCCAAACGCCGTTTCGAACTTCCGGCGGACGCAGAGATCGCGCTCAAACTTCCGTCCGATGCGCCGCGACTGGAGAAAGGCGCGCCGGTTTACTGCTCCTATTCGCAGGCGGTGCGTCAGCGTTATGAATTCACCGCTCCGCGCCCCGGACAGTTCCGTCAGCGGAAGCCGGTGAACATCCATGTTTTCCAGAGTTTGGAAAGAACAGTTCTGACCGCGTCGTCCAGCGCGGTGAAAGCGGAGGTTGTTTTGCCCGGCCCGTTCGAGCCGGCGCGCCAGCCGGAAAAATCGGCCGACGCGATCCGTCAGTGTTTTGAAAAACTCGGCGACACCGACTGGAAGCTCGGCGAACTGACGCTCGACGGCGTGGCGGTTTTTATTCCGGTGTCCGTTCTGAACGATGCCCGCCGCCGGTTGGTCTCAGATTTTTCCAAAGCTTGGAAGCAACATTATAAGACGGGATCCATGATCCCGCCGGTTTCCGAGGTCATGGACCTCGGCTACAAATTGGATTCAATTGTATGGTCCGTGAAATCCAGAAGCTTCCAACCATTGGAAAACGTCGACGAGTTTGTGCTGGAGATGGATCCGGCGCGACCGGAAGAGATCAAAAAAGCGCTCGCATTTTATGCCGACAAGCTGCGGCTGGCGCTGCCGGTGATTATTCACGAAGAGGATGTCGCCGCGTTCCGTAAGTTGATTGAACGGTTTTCCAATGTTCGGAAATGGGAGGCGGCGAATGTCGGCGGACTGAATCTGCTTCAAGGCAAAGAAGATGTCATTGCTGACTGGCCGCTCTATACGCTCAACACACAGGCCGCTTTGCAGTGGCGCGAGCAGGGAATCGGTCAGTTCGTTCTTTCACCGGAGGATGACGCAGAAAATCTTTTCGCACTGATTGAACAGCTCGGCGGTGCGGCGGTCGTTCCGGTTTATCAGCATACGCCGCTGATGATTTCCGCCACGCGCCCGGCGGCTCACTCGGAGAGTTCGCCCCACCTTAAGACACGGGATCCACAGGTAGGGCGAGGTGTCCTCACCGAGCCGGAAGTTGATTGTAGGCCGGGTGATTCCACCAGGCGGATATTAGAATTAACTGACCGATCGCGGCGGAATTTCCGCGTCGAGCCGAACGGTCAGCAGTTTGTGCTGGTCAACGAGACACCGTTTTCGTTGACCGGCCATCTGGATGAACTGAAAGACAAAGGCGCGCGCCGCTTCCGGATTGATCTGTCTTACGGAATCAGTACGCCGGACGAAGCCGCCGACATTGTCCGCCGCATTACCTCCGGCCTCGCCGTTCCCGGCCATACCGGAAACTTTGATCGCGGGCTTCAATAATGTAGGACAGCCATCTTGGCTGTCTGGACAGGCTGGAAGCCTGTCCTACTTTCCGCTTGAGCGGTTATGGGCGAAGCTCTACTTTTCAGGGGAGTCAAAAACAGGGAGAAGCAGGATGAAAATATTCAAAGCGTTGATCGTGGCGGGCGTGCTGGTTGCCGGAGTGACCGGCTGTGCGCTGTTAAACAAGGTGGATGTGGAATACAGCCGTCATACGACCATCGGCAAGGAATTGATTGATCTCCAGCAAGCCAAAGAAAAAGGCGTGATTTCCGACGAGGAATATTTCAAAGCCAAGAAAGATATTCTGGCCGGCGGCCCGGTGATCCATAAAGAGAAGAAGAACAAGTAGGGCTTGGTCTTTTGGAGGGCGGACTTCGGCGAGTTCAGTCGAGCGGCGCTCCGTCGCCGCCGGAAACGGTTTCGATCCAGCCTGCGCCGAAGGCTCCGGCGGACACAGCAGAGCGAAACCCTTCAGACTTCGGCAGGCTGGAAGCCTGCGGTACGTATCGCCGCCGTCCCGGCGACCTTGTCGGTTCTCAGGCCGCCGCAGACGGACGGGACAGGACAGTAAATCCGGTTGCTTGCAACCGGATGGCAAGGAATTTCTTGAGCAGGGGAAGCCGTTTGACGAGCAAACGGCCGTACTCCGTCAGGGCCTCTGACAATTGATTTGCGCAGGCGCTGTATGGCATTCCAATCGTTACGTATCGCCGCCATCTTGGCGGCCTTGGTTGGCTGTAGCCGCCTGCGGTGAGGGCGGATTCTGTAGCCGGGGTCGTCTTGTCCCGCCATAGCCTTCGGCGACGGCGGATGGCCTCGGAAATATGGCGAGCCCATCGGGCTCACCCACAGGAAGACCAACCATCGTCTTGAGAAGTTGGTGTTTCCACTTGAGAGCTTTCACGCGTGAGAAGTGCAAAGGTGGAACGCGATCGCCGGGCGCGTTTTAAGAGGGGTCAGGCGTGCCTCTCTGCCAACTTCCATTAAAAACATCTGTCCAAATCCAAGGCAGACGA
>JBAZTQ010000120.1:0-9134 GCA_041661845.1 Kiritimatiellales bacterium
CTTCGTCGATGCTGTCGGCGAACGGGAAAAACGCTTCGGAAACGAACACGCATTCGCCGATGGCTTTCGCGATTTCGGCGTCGGTAATGTTCGGATTCTGGAGCTTCAGATTTTCAACCGCTCTCGGAACGGCCAGCTTACGCAGCGAGTCCACGCGGTTCGGTTGACCGGCGCCCATACCGAGCACGCGGAACTGGCCCTGCTTGTATTCCTGCACCACCATGATGGCGTTCGACTTGGTGTGTTTGGCTGCGGCGATACCGAATTCCGCCAGCGCCCGCTTGGACTGATCAAACGCCGTTTTGGTGACGTCTTTCCACTCGGCGATTGAGTCGGTATCGACATCCTGCACGAGAATACCGCCGTTGATGTCTTTGATCATTTTGCGCGGCCCGGCCTTGGTCATCGGCGAGCGCAGTTTCAGCAGGCGGATATTTTTGCTCTTGGATTTCAGCAGTTCGAGCGCGGCAGGTTCGAAGTCCGGCGCAATCAGCGCTTCGATGAAACGGCCTTTGAGAAGTTCCGCCGTGGCCATATCGACTTTCTGCGTCACCGCAATGACGGAACCGAAAGCGGAGACGGGGTCTCCGTTCCAGGCCGCTTCGAACGCTTCGGCCAGCGTCGCGCCGGTGGCGAATCCGCACGGATTGGTGTGCTTGATCACCGCCACGCCGGGCTTACCGGAAAGTTCTTTAACGGCTTCGAGCGCCCCTTCGCCGTCCACATAGTTGTTGTAGCTCATTTCCTTGCCGTGCAGGACGTCGGTGTGGGCGATACAAGCTTCATCCGAAAGCGGATTGGTGTAGAGCCACGCTTTCTGGTGGGCGTTTTCGCCGTAGCGCAGTTCAACGCCGTTGGCGGCGGTTTTAACGAACGGGCGCGGCGCGGCGGTTTTCATCTGACTGGCAAGATATCCGGCGATCGTGGCGTCGTAGGCCGCCGTACGGGCGAACACTTTCTGGCCGAGTTCGAAACGGAGTTCTTCGGTCGTGCCGCCGCCGTTGGCATCCATGGATTCCAGAACGCGGGCATAGTCAGCCGGATCGGTGATGACGGTGACAAACTTCATATTCTTGGCGGCGGAACGGATCATCGTCGGCCCGCCGATATCGATCTGTTCAATCGCTTCGTGCAGCGGTACGCCGGCTTTGACAATGGTCGCTTCGAACGGATACAGATTCACGCAAACCAGATCGATCGGCTGGAGGCCGTGCTTCTTCATGGTGTTCATGTGCTCTTCGCTGTCGCGCAGATGAAGCAGTCCGGCATGAACCTGCGGAGTCAGCGTTTTGACGCGACCGTCGAGCATTTCCGGGAAGCCGGTGAATTCGGAAACATCTTTTACAGTGATCCCTGCGTCGCGCAACGCTTTGGCGGTTCCGCCGGTCGAAAGCAGTTCGACGCCGCGCGCGGCCAGCGCCTTGGCAAATTCAACAATTCCGGCCTTGTCTGAGACGCTCAACAGCGCCCGTGTAATTTTTGTCATGAGAGCTCCTGTTTGGGAAATTGGTTAAGGCTGGATTTAACCATGAACCGCAGAGCCGACAAACCAATTTTCCAAGGTTTGGAAAAAAAGTTTCCAATGTCAGAAAAATCGCTAGACTGCCTCCCCGTTCCGGCAGCCAGGTCGGCTATCACCGGAAATGAAACAAGGAATCCTATCCGACGGAAAAACAGCACAACCCGTTGAAAAACCGGCAAAAGCATGTCGCTTTCTCTGATTCAATTTCCCGGGCGCTGCAAAACTGCTGCTGGATAATACCATGTTCGCTATGAAAGTAAATTTTATGAAACCTATATCTGGTGCAATAATTATGATTCTATTCATATTAGGTTGTAGCTCCACTAGGCCGGATAACAAGAAACAGAATATTAAAGAAGGTAGAGTTGCCTCTGCTTTTGGGTACGGCTTTATTGAAACACGCAAAGAAGATCGCAATACTGACGGCCAAATTGATTCAATATTTTTCACTTATAAAGGATGCTGTGACCGAGACTATGGATTCCTAGATAAAAACTTTGACGGGTTCTTTGAGCTCAAAATTATTTACGGAGAAGGCTATTGGGAAAAAACATTGTCTTTGCCTTTAACATTAGAGGAAATAGAAAAAAATCATCCGGAAAAATAATGAGCGAACCAGTCAAGTGGGCCTACGTGAAACCCGCTGCGTGTCTATGCAAAGCACAAGCCACGAGGCTCCTTTCAGACGTTATCTCAGTTTTTGACGAAGCGGGCAATGCGGGTCATGGCTTCTTTGATGTCAGCCGATCAACCGGTCGTATTCAGCGTGGGTTCCAATCCAGAACCAGATCAAGGTATCTTCTTCCTGCACCGCCAGAGCCCGATATCTCCTGCCGACACGTACCGACCACAGTTGATTCACTTTCTTGAGGTGCATGATGGATGACGGGGATTTTCTTTGAGCAGATCGAAGGAAGTGTCGGCCAGATCGCGTATCGCTCCCGGCAACTGCTCGTAGCAACCCCAGAAACGGGATGTGGCTTGGTGATTCACAGTGACGAGGTTTTTCCCGTTTTGTATTCGGCGCGGGCCTCATTAACCAGCGACTCAAGACGTCCGTTGCGGGCATCTGCCTCGAACTGCTGATCCCATGACGCAGATTCGAACGCTTCAAACCAGTTGCGAAACTGGCTTAAATCGCCGGGCTGAAGATGCTCCACCGCACTCTCAATTTCTTTTACCGTTGTCATGCCGGTTTTATAGAGCCTACCCCGTGTTTTTTCAAGGCGAATGACAATTCCGGCAGGAATCACAGGTTCTTTCAAAACAGTTTAAAAACGCGACCAGCCCTTCGGTGAACTCAGGACGGGCCGTCGCGCTCCACCTCAACAGAGCGGCTCCGCCGGAGGCGTCGCCCTACCTGAATTTCCGATGGGATCGGTGGGGCGAACTCTCCGAGTGAGCCTTCTCCACATTACAGCTTCGAGACGAAGCGGGCAATGCGGGTCATGGCTTCTTTGATGTCGTCGAGAGCGGTGGCGAAATTACCACCTGAGCACGACTTTCTGCGCGGGATAATCAATGGTGATTTTGAACCCGGCCAGAAAATCTTTTGTGCCGAGAAGGATCGGAACCTCGGCATCGATGCAGTCAATCACCGCGCTGTCATTGCTCCATACAACGGTTTCAGCATCCGGGCCCAACAGCTCAAGCCGGAACGTGTGTCCGTACGTATCCACACAAGTTCCGTTAATTCCCAGCGTCGGAGACGGCTTGATGGCTTTGTGCTTCAGGCTGTGCCCCAGTGCATCAGCCAGACTGCCGGGAATTACACACGAATCCGCACCTGTATCCACAAGCGCCATTTCAATGTCGGTTGAAATTCCGGCTTCCGGATTGGAGAGCCGCACCGGCAGATAAACCCGCAAGGCATCCGTTGCCGTTTGAAAGTTGTAGAATGGATATTCGACGCGCGGCATGGCTAAAAAATATAGCGTGAGCGGGGATCAAGAACCGGCATAATCACCGGTTTGTCCACGCCGGCTTTTTTGGCTTTTTTCAAGAGCGTAGCCCGGTCATTCGCATAAGCGACTACTTTGCCAAGAGATCCCGGCGTCAAAGCCAGAAACCGGCACTTCTGTTTAGGTAAATCAATAGTTACAACAGGCATAAACGACCTCAATTCGACCGGAGAGTACGCCGCACAGAGCGGACAGACAACTTTTTTCCGACCTTGCAGGAAACGTCTCGTTCGGAGAACTCGCCCTACCAAATCAACTATAGCGAGATCCGTGATTGCGGAATCATTGCAACTTCGAGACGAAGCGGGCGATGCGGGTCATGGCTTCTTTGATGTCGTCGAGCGCGGTGGCGTAGCAGCAGCGGACAAATCCTTGTCCGCAGGCGCCGAAGGCGGTGCCTGGAACAACGGCGACGCTCTCTTCTTCGAGGAGTTTCATGGCGAAGTCGTAGGACGACAGTCCGAATTTTTCGATGTTCGGAAACATGTAGAAGGCTCCGCCGGGCAAATGGCAGTCGATGCCCATTTCCTGAAAAGCGGCGTGCATGTAGTTGCGGCGTACGCAGTACGAGTCGCGCATTCCGGCGATGTCGCGCTCCGGGTCGCGCAGCGCTTCGATGGCGGCTTTCTGGCTAAGTACCGGCGCGCAGAGCATGGTGTACTGATGGATTTTCATCATGGCTTCGGTGAGTTCCGGCGGCGCGCAGGAAAAACCCATCCGGAAGCCGGTCATGGCCCAGGCTTTGGAAAAACCGTGCAGGTAAACCGTCCGCTCTTTCATGCCGGGAACGGAAAGCATGCTGATGTGCTGCTGATCGTAGGTGAGTTCGCCGTAGATTTCGTCGGTGAGGACAATCAGGTCGTGCTCAATCGCAAAAGCGGCAATCTCTTCGACTTTCTGGCGCGACAAAACCGCGCCGGTCGGGTTGGTCGGGAAGTTGAGCATGAGCAGTTTGGTCTTTTTGGTGACTTTGGCTTCGAGCTGGGCACGGGTCAGTTTAAATCCGTTTTCCGCCGAGGTTTCGACTTTGACCGGCACGCCGTGAGCGAAAATAACGACCGGGCTGTAAGAAACGTAGCACGGCTCGTGGTAGAGCACTTCGTCGCCGGGCTCGATCAGCGCGCGGACCGCGAGGTCCATCGCTTCGCTGACGCCGACGGTGATCAGGATTTCGTTGTCGGGATTATAAGTGGTGCCGGTAATTTTCTGGACGTAGCCGGAAATTTCTTTGCGCAGAGCCAGCAGTCCCAGATTGGAGGTATAGCTGGTGACACCCTGCTCCAGCGCCGTAATGGCCGCTTCGCGGATATGCCAAGGCGTGACAAAGTCAGGCTCGCCCACGCCGAGACTGATGACATCGGCGCGGGAGCTGACGATGTCGAAGAAGTCGCGGATTCCGGAGCGCGGGATGTCGCGCACGTGGCCGGCGATGCGGTTACGCAGAGATTTGGGGTCGTTCGTTTTCATCGGTTCCACGCATGAGGACATCGTTTTTCTTGTAGGCTTTGAGCATGAAATGGGTCGCGGTGCCGACGACACCGCACTGCGTCGCGAGCTTTTCGCTGACGAAGCTGGCGACTTCGTTCAGGGTTTTTCCGCTGACAAAAAGGAGCAGGTCGTAGCCGCCGGACATCAGGAAGGCGGAACGAACTTCGGGAAAGCGGCTGATGCGCTCCGCCGTGCGGTTGAAGCCGCCTTCGCGTTCGGCGGTGAGACGAACTTCGATGACGGCTGTGACGGGCGCGCTGTCGAGTTTGTCTTCGTCGATGACGGCCTGATAGCCCTGAATAATGCCGGCTTTTTCGTAGGCGGCGATCTTGGCGTTGACTTCGGCTACGGTGATGCCAAGCAGTTTAGCCAGATTTTCAGGGCTCTCTTTGGCGTTATTTTTCAGCTGTTTGAGCAGTTCGTCCATTTTTCTTCTCCCGTTGGAAAGCCTGTCTTATAAACGGTTTCACAACCCTTGGAAACAAATAAAAAAGCGCCCCGAAAGTTCGGGGCGCTTTCATACCGGAACCGTCCGGTATTAGAAGTTGCAGGCAACTCCCAGCATTCCATAAACCGGCTTGTCGTATTCTTCGTCCGTCAGCACTTTGTCGTTCAGCTGAGCGACATAGTTCAGCGATCCGGTCAAAGACCAGTTTTTGGTCAGCGCATAACTCAGTCCGACTTTGGCCGTTGCATCGTTGAAGCCGTCGGGACCGTCGTTATCGATCATGCAGGCCGCTTTCAAACCGGCAGAAAGCGTGAGGGCTTCCGTCAGAGCCTTGGTGTAATCTACACCGCCCTGAATATACCAGTCGTTCTTCGGCGCGCCATCCAGTCCGTAATTGAAGGTGATGGACGGATAGAGTCCGCTTTCACCGATCGCCTTGCCGACAGCAAACGCCACCTCGCGGTCGGCATCTGCACCATGAGGATAGGTGTACTCGGTGTAGGTCGTGCTGAGATCCACTACTTTCACCGGCAGCGTATAGGTGGCGTAATAGTCGATTTCCGAAAACTCGTTCTTTTTCAGCCGACCGCCGTAATCACTGATGTCATAGTTCGCCCATGTGCCGACCGCCACAGAACCGTATTCTGCCGGAATCGGGAATCCGGATATTTTCGCGCCGGGTTGGAATACCAGCCCGTCATTCAATGTCGCGCCGCGGAAAATGTAGGCGCTGGCAAAATCTGCCGTGGCACTTACATCCGCCGCGCGAACAGCCCCTGCAGCCAGCGCCGCAGCCATCATTATCAGTATCGCTCTCTTTTTCATTGCTCCTGTTCTCCTTGTTTTCGTTTTTGATTCCGAATGCGTCCGGCGATCCCTTGCCCCATGCGAACCGCTCCCGGACGTATTCTTTTATTCAGCTCGTTAACACCGCTTCCCTGCATTCCCCGATCTGGTCTCGGCACCCGGATGCACTCTTTTCACCCAACCTCTTTTCTATAAGGAATGCCTTATGTTTAGCCGTTTTTGTGCCATAAAACCGTGAGTATGTTTAATTAATTGGGGTGCAACGTGTTAAATAGTAAAAGTAAAAATACAATTTAGATGAAATCTATCCGATGATAACTTTTTTGTATCTTTTATCGTCGTAGATTCTTTTTTGTAACCAAAAATACGGATACAAAAAACAGGCCGTCTTTGGGCGTTTTAGAAAAACAGCCGGAACACTTCACCCATCCTTGCGCAACAGCGCCGCCCCGGACAAACAGAGTTTTATAGGGTCAAACACACGCCAGCGGGTTGTCGCAAAGCGTTTTAACAAAGGCTTCGGGCGGCGAGATGCGCTTCTGGCTGGCGTAGTCGAAAACCGCAATACCGGTTTTGGCGAGCGCAACTTCGGCTCCGCTCTCTTTATTGGTAATGCGGTAAAAAATATCGCAGCCGAGGCGGCTGAATTCGCCCGCAGCCACTTCAATCTGCAGAACATCCCCGGCAAAGGCCTGCGCTTTGTAGATGACAACCGAGTCGAGCATGATGGTCCCGTAACCTTCGACGTTGATTTCGCTGTAGCCATAGGATTTCAGGAAACCAACCCGGGCTTCATGAATAAGAGCCAGCACATTGGAGTTTCCCAGATGTCCTCCGTAGTTGATATCGGTGATGCGCACGGCAAGTTCGGTTCTGAAGGAATAGACGGATGGCATTTCGAGTTTTACACGGATCATGGAAAAGCTCCTTTTTTAAGTTGATTCACTCAACCGGCCTGTGTAGCTTACACCGCCCGTTTAAAAACGATAAGCCTTTGGAGAATAAAAATGAGAATCCGCAGATCAATGCGCAAGAAGCCGCTTCGCCGCCCGACAAAAAAGGCCGGCCCCAAGCGTTACCGTATCGCCCAGCAGAAAAAACGTCTGACCGTCGCCGGTATTCCGGAAGCAATCATTCGCCGAATGACCAACAAGGACATCCGCGAATCGCTGATGAAAAACAACGCCTGACGCTGTATTTAACAGCTCTGTTTCTGTATAACGCCCCGAAACCCCGGGGCGTTTATTTTTCGGGATGACGATGAAAAAGCAGAACATTATTCTGATCGGGTTCATGGGAACCGGAAAAACCGTAACCGGCCGCGTGCTGGCTGAACGCACCGGCATGGAACTGGTAGACATGGATTCGCTCATCGAAAAGCGGCAAGGGAAAACTATCCCTGAAATTTTTGCGGCCGACGGCGAACCGGCCTTCCGGGCTATGGAACGCGAACTGGTCAAAGAACTTTCAAAATGCCGCGGGCTCATCATTTCAACCGGCGGCGGCATTGTGCTGAACCCGGACAATATCGCTGATTTTGAAAAAAGCGGTCTGACCGTCTGCCTGCTTGCTTCACCGGAAACTGTTTTCCAAAGACTGGAAAAAGACACGACACGGCCTCTGCTTTCGGGCGATAAAAAAGGACAGATCGAAGCGCTGTTGACCCGTCGCAAGCCCCTTTATGACACCATCGCGCACGTCGTCAATACCGACGGGCTGACCGCCGAACAGACCGCCGACCGGATTCTGGAGCTGTACGCGCTTGAATCCTGCGGCTGAAAAGATAAGAGTACCCGCCTTCAAAACAGGAGTTTGACTATGATGGATCACGAACACGCCCCGCACAACGAAGACCTTCAGAAAAAGCGCGAGCTCGAAAAACATGAGGTAACAGAAGTTATAGGATTTCTAAAACGCTACGGCAAACTGATCGGTGCCGGCCTCCTTGCCGCGGTTGTGACCGTACTGGTCTCCAGAGTCTACACCCATCAGAAAGCCGCCAGTCTGGCAAAGGCCGAGCAGAAGCTGATGGAAGCCCAGACTCCGCAGCAGCTCGAAGAAATTGTAAACCAATACAGTTCAACGCCGACCGCACCGGTCGCTCTGCTCAGTCTGGCGAAAACATTTTTCAATAACGGCGACTATGCCCAGGCCCGCACGCAGTACGAGCGTTTCCTGAAAAAATATAAAAACCACGACATGCGCCCCTCTGCGGAACTCGGACTGGCTTACTGCACCGAAGCCGGCGGCGACTTCAACGGCGCAGCAACGCAGTTTGCTGAATTTGCCAAAAAGCACAGTAAAAACTATCTCCAGCCACTGGCCGTCCTGAGTATCGCCCGCTGCAAAGAGCAGGCCGGAAAAATTGATGAAGCGCGCATTGTGCTCGAGGACTTCCTGGCGGAAAACGCCGGCACCCCGTGGGCCGGAACCGCTGAAAGCGCCTTGAAGACGCTCAACGACACGGCACAAAAGAAATAAATTATTCCTCTTCGCCGCCGGCGATTTCTTCCATCAGCGCCGCACGGGCGCTGATGTACGGCCCCGGAAAAAGTTCGATAAACTCGTCCGGTTTTTTCAGATACATTTCGCGCACACTGCGATAGGCCGGACGCGGATAACTCAGAACATCTTCCAGTTCGGACGTCGCCGCATTCTGCACAGCAAACAGCAATTCGTCGCCGGTGGAATCCTGAACATTCAGTAACAACTGCTTCTCCGCCGGAGGCACGCGCCGCATGTTCTGTGTGTGGATGGTGTACTTGATATATTCCACCACCCGCTCCTCCATGCCTGCTTCGATGATGAAAATCAGTTCGACCAGCTCGGCGCGGGTGAAAACCAGCCGTACGCGCGGCGGCTCGATATCGGGCGGCAGCACTTTACGAAGCTCTTCCATGCTTTTATC
>JBAZTQ010000121.1:0-9083 GCA_041661845.1 Kiritimatiellales bacterium
GAGCGGCGGTCAGAGTTATGTGATCTCCGGCGGCAGTCCGGATACCAATGCGAATCACGTTGCAGTGATGCTCTCGGCCGGAACCAACGGTGTGCGGGTGGTTGAGAACGGGACGTCCGCGACGACGGTGATTGACTGGTCCGGAGCTTTGTCCTCCTCTAACTGGACACACGTTGCCGTGACGTACAGCAACAGCGTACCCCGGCTCTACATTAACGGCGTCCTGACGGCAACCGGCAGCAGCACCGGGGAAATTCCTCATCCCGGCGGATCCTCGTGGGGCGGGAATGCATGGGGCTGGTACCAAGGCTCTCTGGATGAACTCCGGGTGTTTGACCGTCCGTTGAATGCCATAGAAATAAATGTGGAAGCAAACGGAGCGATCTGTGATTTTAACGGTTCTCAGAACACCGGCAGCGCCTTTACGACGGAGGCAGACTGGGACGGCGGGGCTTTCCCTGCCAACGACCTCATTACCAATATCGCGCGTTTCAACAAAACCGGTTACGCCTATCAGCCGACCAATGCCAACTACAGCTTAAACGGTCTGATATTCGGTGACGGCACTGCCGCAACGGCGGATACAACCATCACGATCAGCGGTGCGGGCGGCCAGCAGCTGAAACTCGGCAGCAGCGGTATCGTGATGAACGCCGGCGCGGGAAATGCCGCCATCAACAAGATCCAGCTGGGAGCCGACCAGTCGTGGATCAACAACTCTGCGAACACCCTGTCCGTCGGCACACTGGGCAACCTTGACACCAACATTCTGCATACCGTGACGCTGGCCGGAACGGGGCCGGTCGCCATCACGGGGGTCATCAGTGATAATACCGGAACCGGAACTACGGCTGTCAAAATTTCCGGCCCTGCCGTTACACTGAACGCGGACAACACCTTTACCGGCGGGCTGACGTTCAACCAGGGAACCTTGAGGTACAATGGTACCGGCACCGTGTTCGGACGGGGTCTTCTCGCTATCGGCGACGGCACCGTCTTCAGCCACGCCAACAGCTCCGCAACCATCGTAACCAATCCAATGACGGTGAACGGCAATTTTACGATAAGCGGTCAACCCAACACCCAGTGGGGCGGAACGATGGATCTCAATGCAGGCACACGAACCATTACGGTGAGTGCTGACTCCGCCGTGGCGAGCATTATTTCGAACGGCGGACTGATCAAAGCCGGCACAAAAACCCTGACGCTGTCCGGAGCCAACACCTACACCGGCGGCACAACCGTTTCCAACGGCACGCTGATCGCCACCGCAGACGGAGCGCTCGGAACCGGCCATGTCACCGTGGCAAACGGCGCAACACTGATTCTGCAAACCAATGCGGCGATCAGTGATCTGGCGTTGATGGTATTAAAAACCAATGCCGTGCTGACTATCGACTTTACCGGGCCGGAGACGGTCGGCGCTGTTTCTCTGAACGGCGGAACCGTCTGGCTGACGAACGGAACGTACGATGCGGCGGCGCTCGGCTCACTCGGAAGCGGAAGCTATACCGGCAGCGGCAGTCTGGCTGTGACGGGAACGGCTTCCGATCCGGCACACACGCCGTACGGATGGCTGGCGCAATACGGCCTGACAAACTTTGAGGCGGATGCCATAGCGGATGCGGACGGCGACGGCTTACTGACCTGGCAGGAATATATCGCCGGAACCAACCCGACCAATCCCGCTTCCTGCTTCCGGATAACCGGTAACAGCGTAAATGCTCAAGGTACTGTGATCCGCTGGTCGAGCGAATCAAATCATTTTTACAGCCTCAGCCGGGCCACAAACTTGCTGACGGTTTTCACCGCTGTTGCGGGCGCAACAAACCTGCCCGCCACACCGCCGGAAAATGTCTACACCAATTCAGCGCCGGATGGTGCCGCTGCTTTCTACAGAATCAATGTTCACCGGTAACCAACTCTGCTTTGGCATTACCAGCCCTGCCCGGTGATTTTGTTTACTGTACGGGCTTTCCAAAGATTGGAAAAACCACCAGTCTTTTTACAATGTCTGGAAATTAACAATGGAGATGAAATGAGACGATTACTGCTAAGTCTGATTGCCGGTGTTTTGATGAGTCCGGGCCTTGTTCGTGCGGAAAATCTGGAAGCGGAATTCCGTCAGCCGCCGGTCGAAAACAGGCTCGCCGTTTTATGGTTCTGGGCCAACGCGGTTACAAAAGAAGGCATTACCCGTGATCTGGAAGCGATGAAGCAGGCCGGCATCGGGCGCGCTGTTTTGAGTATGACAAAAAATCACAGCGCCACCATTGAAACAAACGGCGTTGTATTTCTCTCTCCGGAATGGCTGGCGCTGTTCCGTCATGCGCTTGATGAAGCCGACCGGCTGGGCATCAGGATCAGCGCGGTCATGAGCAACGGCTGGTATCAGGGCGCACCGTGGGTCACCCCCGAAATGGGGGCGCAAATGCTGGTCTGGTCTGAAACCGCCGTCACCGGTCCGGCGGTGTTCACAAAACCTCTGCCGGCACCCGATAAATTCCGGAAAGGCCCGCGGTCCGGCATTTCCGGCAAGGCCAAAGGGCAATTCAAACCCGTCGCCGTCCTCGCCTTCCGCCAGAATAACCAGGGCGAATTGATCCAGGGTTCGATGGTACGGCTCGACGACCAAATGAAGCCTGACGGCAAATTGAACTGGTCGGCCCCCGACGGCAAATGGTGCGTGTTCCGGTTTGCCCACGTTCCGACCTTCGTCGCCATGAAGCAGGATTCGCCGGGTTTTACCGGATTGCAGATCGACCACCTGAGCGCAAAACCCATGGAATTGTATTTCGACAAAGTGGGGCGGCCGATGCTTGAAGCCGCCGGTCCTCACGTCGGAAAAACACTGGACCGGCTCTACGAGGACAGCATGGAACTCGGCTTCTACGACTGGACGCCGGATCTGCCGGCACAGTTCAATAAACGGTCCGGCCGCGACCTGATCCCGATGCTTCCGCTGCTCGCGGGTAAACGCATGGACAACGGGATCGCTCCGGAGCGCTTCGATCTGGACTTCAAAGAATTTCTGGAGCGGCTTCTCATCGAAGAACATTTCGGAACGTTCCGCAAACTTTGCCACAGCTGCGGTCTCGCATTGCAGGCCGAGGCAGGCGAGACCCGCTCCGGAATTGATACGAAGGCCGCACCGGATTTCGTGATGGACGAATTCTGGACACATCTGGAACGCAAGACGGACTTTCCTGTCTGCCTCAACCGCAATGCGGTATTTGCGGCTCATGTCTACGGGCGGAACCGGAACACGTGCGAGGCATTCACCTCGCACCAGCAATGGCTGGAAACCCCCGCCCAGCTCAAGGCGCTGTCCGCCGAGGCCTATGCTATGGGGGTCAATCATCTCACCATTCACGGTTTTTCTTATTCGCCGCCGGCCACCCCGCCGCCCGGCGATGTTTATTTTGCCGGAACGCATTACAATCCCGGCGTAACGTGGTGGCGCGGCTTCGCCGGACCGCTGACCATGTTTTTCAACCGCTGCCAGACGATGCTGGCCGCCGGACTGCCGGTGACCGATTTACTCTACCTCGACGGCCCGGCTCTTCAGGAAATGATCAAATCCAACGAGATGCTGCGGGAGGACGCCCGGCGGTTCTGGAAGTTTGACGGGATTTCGGCGCATCGCCTCGAAACAGCGGTCAGGGCGGATTCCACCGGCAGGCTGGCACTTCCCGACGGACAAACCTATGCCGTACTGGCAGTGGCCGACGAAACCATCGCGCTCGGCTCCCTGCGTAAAATCGCACAACTGGTCCAAGACGGCGCGACAGTCTGGTTTCAGGAAGTTCCCCGCCGTTCGTCTCTGGTCTCCGACGGTGCCGGTGCTGATAAAGAAATCACGGCGATTGTGAAAAGCCTCGGCGGCGACCGCACAGCCGGTGTCTATCCGCACGGCAAAGGCCGCGTCCTTACCGGTGCCGACCGCGCCGGCAGGCAAAGTATCGGACAGGGCGCGGCGGCGCGGGATTTCTTTGCCGGAATGCATGCGGACGCGATGGACCGGCTCGGGATTGCCCCGGCGTTCGCCTACCGTCCGGGGAATCCGGCCCAGCGGCTTTTCTTTTTCCAGCGGCACGCCGGCGACGCGGAAATTTTCTTCGTAGCCAACGCCCAAAGGGACAACACCCGCGCAGAGTGTACCTTCCGCGTGTCCGGAAAATTACCGGAACGCTGGGATCCCGTGACCGGCACCATTGAGCCGATCAGGGATTTTCAGTCCGGCACCGGCAAGACCGTCATCCCGCTCGAATTTGCCCCGTACGAATCGTTCTTCGTTGTTTTCCGCAAACCCGCAACGGCAGCTCCGGCACCGGCAGCACACCCTGCACCGGAAGTCAGAGCGGTCACCGGCCCGTGGCAGATTCACTTCGCTCCGGCGCGCATCGGGTTGGAGTCATTTGAAATCAGCGCGGCGGATCTGTTCCGCTGGGATCTAAGCGATGACAGGCGCGTCGCATCGTTCAGCGGAACCGCAACCTATTCCACGGACTTCGATCTTCCCGCCGGCTGGAAAACCAAACAGCACGTGCGGCTCGACCTCGGCAGCTCGCCGGGACTCTATGAACTCACCGGTGCGGGCGGCGGCAGCTATGACATCCGCGAGGATGTCTACGACAGCCTTTGCGCAGAGGTGCTCATCAATGGGCAGATGACCGGAACGCTCTGGTGTTCTCCGTACCGGCTGGATATTAAGAGTAATCTGCGCCCCGGCAAAAACCGGCTTGAAATCCGCGTCACCAGCACATGGCACAACTGGCGCCTCGCAAATAAATTCGCCGCCGGCAAACACCCGTGGGAACAAAAAGGATGGAGCCTGCCGCCGGCGCCGTCCGGCCTGATCGGGCCGGTGGTGCTGTCCGCCGAATAAAACTTCCAATGATCGGAACCGGATGAAAAAAACAGCGGCCGTCATCACAACGGTCTTTGCATTAGTCAGCCCGTCAGCCAAGGCCTCCGATGCACTTTGGGACGCGTTCCAGAATCCGCCGCAGGAAGCCAAAGCATCGTGTTACTGGTGGTGGAAAGGCGATTTGACCGCGCCGGAAATGGGCCGGCAGCTGCGCCTGCTTAAGGATGCCGGATTAGGCGGGGCGCACATCATTCCGTGGGGCGGCGGCAAGCCGGCCTACCTGACGCCGGAGTGGCTGAAATTGCTGGGCGCCGCATCGGATGCGGCGAAAAAAGAAGGCATGATTCTGGATATGAGCGCCAACGCCATGTGGCCGTTCCGCGGTAAATGGGTGCCGGAAGAAGACAGCCTGCACAAGGTGGATGTGAAGACCTATCAAGTGGAAGGTCCGCGGAAGTTCTCGATCCCGGCAAAAAGCGCAGGAGATAAAAAAGAGAAAGACGAAGGCACAACCCGCATCCTGATGGCGCAACTCGCGCCCGATCCGGTCAGCAGCATGGATCAAATACAGGACGTCACGGACAGGCTCACGAAACCGGATTCGCCGAAGGTAGATATACCGGCAGGCAGGCATACGGTCTATGTTGTGCGGCAGCTGAGCGGTGTGAAAACCCAGCCCGACTTCGGACGTGTCCCGGATCATTTCAATCCGGCCGCGATAGAAAGCTACCTCAAGGGTTTTGCCGAGCGCGTGGCTCCGGCTCTCGGCGGCAGCCTCAGCAACGGTCTGCGCGCGCTGTACTGCGACAGCCTCGAACTCAGCGAAGCCAACTGGACGCCGGATTTTTCAGAAGAGTTCAAACGGCGCTGCGGTTACGACCTGACGCCTTACCTGCCGCTGCTGCTCAACATGGACGCCGACCGGAAAAAACCGGGCGTCCGCAACAGCCCGCTCGATAAAACTCTGGTGAGAGTCCGCTACGATTACTGCCGGACGCTGTCGGATTTGTTTCTGGAAGGGTTTGCCCGGCCGTTCTACCGCTGGTGTCATGAAAACGGCGTGCTCTGCCGCATGCAGCTCTACGGCTGGCCGTGGTTCTACAACATCGATGACGGCTACCGCATTCCCGACATGCCGGAGGGAAACAACTGGTTGTTTTCGGGCGGCGTATTTTCCGGCGATCAGGATATTCAGGGCTGGCCGATCTGGCAGAAATACACCTCGTCCGGCGCGCATCAGGCCGGGCGGCGTATCGCCAGCACGGAGGCGATGACGGTCGTAGACGGGAAGTACAAAGAAACCCTTGACCTGATAAAGCGCTCGGACGACTTCAACTTCGTCTGCGGCATTAACCACTCCTTTCTGCACGGCTTCTGCTACTCGCCCGCCAATGAACCGTTCCCCGGACGCAACCAGTACGGCACCTACTTCAGCGAACAGAATACGTGGTGGCCCTACATGCGGCAGTGGATGGATTACAACGCCCGGCTCAATGCCGTATTCCAATCCTCGAAACCCGTCGCTCAGGTGGCTCTGCTGTTCCGGACATCGGACATCTGGGGACAGGCCGGTCTGGATCGCGGACCGTTCCAAACCGATCCGCCGTGGGCGCATCAGGTCTGGCGCTGGATCAGCCAGAACGGTGCCAATGCCGACTACGTCAGCGACCAGATTCTCCGGCAGGCCGCATTCGATGACGGGGAGATCGCCTTCGGCCCGATGCACTACGACGCACTGATTGTGCTGGGAGCCAAAACGCTTGTTCCGGCCACCGCCGAAGCACTGGAACGTTACGCTAAAGCCGGCGGGAAAATCGTGTTCGCGGGCGACCTTCCGGAATCCAGTCCCGGCCTGCAGGACGCGCCCGCCAACGACGCCAAAGTCCGTACGATCATTCAGAATCTGCTGCGCAACTATCCGGCAAGCGTAATTCGTCGTACCCCGCCCGCCGCTGCGGCTCCGTCGCTGACGGAGTGGCGCAAAAGTACAAGCGTCGGCCAATGCCTGGCGTGGAGCGATCAACTGCTGACGGATCTGAAAATCCAGCGGTCCGTGCAGTTCGAAAAACAACCGGAAGGTCTCTATCAGATTCATTACCGTTCCGACGATGGACGCGATCTGTATTTCTTCGCCAACACGGCGCAATCCAATGTCGCGGTTCGCGCCGCCTTTGCATCCGCCGGAAAACATCTGGAGCGCTGGAATCCGGAAACCGGCGTCCGCAGCGAATTTCCTGTAGACAAAGCGGGTCGTGCGCTGATCGCCTTACCGCCTGCCGGTTCGCTGCTGCTGGCAGCCGGAGACGGAGAAGCTCTGGTTGCGGAAGACTTGCCGGTGCCGCCCGCACTGACAGCGGTTCAGGAGATTACCGGACCGTGGTCAGTATCCTTCACCCCCGCCAACGGCGCGGCCTTTGAAATCACTCCATTCAATCTCATCGGGTTGCACGAAAGCGGAGACGCGCGGCTGAACCGGTTCTCCGGACAAGCTGTCTACAAAACCGATTTCGTCTGGGATAAGTCCGCCGGTAAAGCGCTGCATTTGGATTTGGGTGCAGTGCCGAACTGCATCACGGAAGTCACGTTGAATGGACAGCCGCTGGGCACACGCTGGTACGGCCGCCACGACTATGTTCCGGACGGAGCCATCAAACAGGGCTCAAACCATTTAGAGGTGAAGGTGGTCACAACTCTTTTCAACCATCTCCGGAAAGATACTGAAAAAGCAGTCCCGTCGGGTCTGATCGGCCCGGTGGTGCTGTCCGCCGAATAAAACTTCCAATGATTGGAAATCAACGAAACAAATGAAAAGAAGTTTTGAAAACAGCGTGAGTGTCGTGACATTGTACGCTCCGCCGCCGGTCGATATAAAACTTGAAATAATGGAGATTCGTTCCCATGAAAAATCCACTCGTACTTGGCTCTCTGACGCTCTTGGCATCCAGCGGCCCGCTGCTCGCCGACAAAGCCCCTAACTTTGTTGTCATCTTGAGCGACGATCACACCTATCGCGCAATCGGCTATCGGAATCCGGCGGTGAAAACACCGAATATGGATCGGCTGGCGGCGGAAGGATTTCGCTTTGATTGCGCCTTCACGGCTTCGCCGATTTGCGCCGCCAGCCGGGCGAGCATTTACAGCGGCGTGTTTCCTCAGCAGAACGGCTCGGTGGGATTATCCAGACCCGGGTTCTTGAAGAGCGTGGTAGAAGAAAAACGTTTCGCCACGCTGCCGGCCGTCCTCGAAAAAGCCGGTTATCACACCGCCCTCTACGGTAAATCGCATTTGGGTGAACCGACCACGTTCGGGTTTACGGAAGGTCGCGAACTTAACGATGTGAATGACGATGAAACCTTTGCCGAAGCGGACAAATTTCTGGCGCGTGAATCAAAGTCCGACCGCCCCTTTTTACTTTGGCTGACGCCGCGCAACCCTCACCTTCCGCTCACCGCACCGCAACGCTTCAAAGACATCTATAAAGACGCCGATATCAAACTCGACCCCAACTGGCGCGAGTCACCGCTGGTACAGAGCTTCTTTAATCAGGGCCCGGCGGGAGAACCCATTGCATTTCGGGATAATAAAAATCCGGTTTATCCGAACGCCCCCGCCGGATGCACCGGCGGTCCGCCGCGCAACGAAACGCAGATGAAAGAAGTCATCAAAGCGTATTACGGCGACATAAGCTGTCTCGACGAACAGATCGGGCATCTGATTGATCAGCTCAAAGCCAACGGTCTTTATGAAAACACCGTCATCATCTACTTTGCCGACAACGGCTATTTTCTCGGCAACCACGGCTTGGGAAATAAGATCACGATGCACGAAGAGTCGGTGCGCGTGCCGATGTTCATTCATTCGCCGCTACTGCCGGTCAAGCGCGCCAAGAGCGATGCGCTGGTTTCGTCGCTCGACGTTTACCCGACGATTCTCGATCTGGCCGGCGTTCCGGCGCCGTCCAATCTCATGGGCAAATCGCTGCGCCCCGTTCTCAATAATCCGGCCGCCGTGGTGCGTGATCATGTGGTCACTGAATGTGTTGGTATTCCCGAGAGCCGCCTTGGTGTAGGACATCGCATGGTGCGTACAGACCGTTACAAATACATTCTGTCCGACGCCGACGAAGAAGCGTTTTTTGATCTGAAGAATGATCCCTGCGAGATGAACAACCTGATCGGCAGTCCGGAGCTGAAGGGTGAGATTGAGAAACACC
>JBAZTQ010000122.1:0-8761 GCA_041661845.1 Kiritimatiellales bacterium
GTCGAAGTAATCGCGGTAGCGGTCGCGTCCGCCGAGGAACAGCGTGATGCAGTCGTGAGCCCTCGGCAGAATCAGCGGACAGTTGCGGGCGCGGACGCCGACCAGTCCGTTATTGCAAAGTCCGTAGCCGAGCAGAATGGCGTCGTACGTTCCGTCAACGGCGTCGATGGCTTCCTGTATTTTCGCCGGCATCTGGCCCGGCGGCAGGTCGTGCAGTCCTTTCGGCAGAAAGGTGATGTCGATGCGGTGCGGGCTGACGGCGACCGCCGCGCACATTTCGCGGTAGAAAATTTCGCAGCTGATCAGTTTCAGATTCATAACGTAAATTTTAATCGCCTCGCAGAGGTACAGAGGTCGCAGAGTTTCAGTTAAATTAAAATCTCCTTTGCGTTCTCAATTTCTCTGCGAGGAATGAACTCTCAGTTTCTTTGAGATGGCATCCATGGCGAGGCGGGCGGTGGAGAAGGCAGCCTGCAGGTTATAGCCGCCGCTCGGGCCGTCGATGTCGAGAATTTCACCCGCAAAGAAAAGCCCTGGAACTTTTTTCGATTCCATGGTGCGCGAGTCGACTTCGTTGAGCGCGATGCCGCCGACGGTGACCATCGCTTCTTTGAGCGGACGGACGCGGAGCGGGTTGAGCGTCCAGCGCTTGCCGTTCATATCGACTTCGAAGCTGTAGTTCTTGAGGTCGCGCCGCGCGATGATCCGGCTGGCGTTGGTGACCGCCGGTCCGCCGATGCCGTATTTTTCGATTTCCAGAAAGCCTTCGGTGGTGGCGACGGTTTTTCCGTCGACGATGATTTTCAGCGTGACGTTCGGAATGCTGCGCACCGGATTGGCGTGAATCCAGGCAGGCGGCATGTCGAATCCGGCGAGGCCGGGACGGTAGGGCGTGACTTTATGTCCGAGCGCGGCGGCCATTTTCTGTCCGTCGCCGACGGAGCCGGTTTTCGGATAGCTGACGCCGCCGGTGGCGAGCAGAAGCGCGCGCGAAGTGAGTTCGACGCTGTCGGTTTTGACGAGCCATTCGCCGGTTTGCAGCGGGATGATTTTATGCACGGCGCTGTTGAGCATGATGCCGATGTTGTATTTCGCCAGCAGGTCGGTGAAGAGGTGGTGGACGTCGGATGCTTTTTCGCTGGCCGGATAAACCCGCTTATCGCGCTGCATTTTGGTGACGAGTCCGTTTTTATGGCACCACTCACGCAGGGCGGACGGCGGGAAGGCGGTCAGCGCCGGTTCGAGGAACGGCGCGACCGGATCGCCGAAGTCGGCCAGCATTTCTCTGACGGGCAGGGCGGAGGTGATGTTGCAGCGGTTGTTGCCGCACATCAGCAGTTTGCGTCCCGGCTTCGGGCAGCGTTCGAGAATGACGGTGCGGATTTTACGTTCGCCCGCCGTGACACCGGCCATAAAGCCCGCCGCGCCGCCGCCGATGATGATTAAATCGGTTGAAAGATTCATTGCTTTACAGGTTGCAGGGTACTAAGCAGTTCAGTACGCAGTTGTTTGTTGTCGGGATAGCCGTTTTTTACGGCTAAGTTTAAAAATTCTAGTGCTTTGGCGGTATTTCTCTGCGCCCTATGGAGCAATGCAAGGTTAAAATAAATAATGCCAGTTGAATCAACATAGCAAAGGCCTTCGGTATAAGCTTTTTCTGCAGCTGTATAATTCTTCAGGAGGAATTGGGTATATCCTAGCGAGTTGTATGTATGCCCACTGGGTTTTAATTGTGCGACCTTTTCAAAATAGGGAAGGGCTGCGTGGGGATTATTTTGAGTGCCTAGCCAGAGTCCGCGGAGGGAAAGGGTTCTCCAGTTGTCAGGGAATAGTTCTTCCAGTTTTTGGAGATGCGGCTCCGCTTCCGCAGGTTTTCCTTGTTCAAGAATCAACATTTCGCATAGTGATTCCAAAGGGGTGCTTCGGGTCGGGTCTTCCATCCATGATTGGAATAAATATTTTGCCGCAACATCGGGTTGCTTATAGCGATAGATTCCCCCCATTACCTCTAAGCCGCAGGGGTCATTCGGGGCTAGTGCCAGCAGGTTTTTGCAATATTCGAAGGCTTGTTGGTGGTTGGTTGCATTGAAGCAGAACCCTGCTGCATTTCTGTAGGCATCCACCGCGTTGGGAGCCAAGGCAATTGCCCGATCACACGCAGATATAGCCCCCTTTAATTCGCCTTTTTTTTCAAGCACAATGCCAATGCGGCAAATCGCGTCATATTTTAATTTTTCATCCTGTGCGATGTGTTCGTTTTCGATCGAAAAGTTCAGTGCTTCATCCAGCTTGTCCTGCAAAAGGCAGACTTTTGAAAGAATGTCCATGTTGTATGACTTTGAGGCAGGGGTTTCGCTGAGAGCTAAAGCTTCTCGTGCTAGCAGTTCGGATTGTTTGTAATTCCCTTCAGTAAGTTCAATTGCTGCAAGATAGGGGAGATTATCTTTGTCAGAAGAATTCAGATACTGCTTTGCTTCTTTAAATCTACCGAGGTCAAAGAGGCTGATACCGGCTTGTTTTGAGATCTTCGGATGTTTTGGAAAATGCTGCAGGTATCGATCCGCCGCTTCGAAGGCTTCCTGGTTCTGCTTAAGCTGTTGCAGAGCACTAATCAGGTTTAAATGGATGTAGTCGTCATTTAAATGTTGAGCAGCCTTCTGATAAGGTTTAATCGCTTCTTCCGTTCGGCCCTGTAATACGAGAACAACCCCGATATTGTTATAAGCTCTGTAATAATATGGATCCAGTTCCAGCACTTTGCGGTGGCATGCCAATGCCTCATCGTAATGTTTCAACCGTTCATAGTTGATTCCTTTGCTGCTGTACAAAACCTGAACAAAAGGATTGAGTTCAAGTCCTTTATCACAGGCGGCGTTTGAGTTTTCAAATTGTCCGGCTTCCCGGTAGATGTATGCAAGGGAAATATAGGCGTCAATATTGCCTGGACACAGGTCAATAGCTTTCTGGCCGTAGTTGATTGCCAACTCATTATTACTCAGCTCCATACAAGCCAGTGCCAGCTGAGAATATAACTCTGAACTATTGACAGCAGCCCCTGCTAGGAGATTTTCACATAATAGGCGGGCTTCTTTTGGAGCGCCTTGCTTTCGGATGGATGCTGCCAACAAACCTGCAATACGGGGGTCACCTGTCAGTTCGAATGAACGCTTATAGCAGACGGCAGCTTTTTCATAATCTGCATGGATGTTAAATGCTATATTTCCAAGGTGAAGGTATGCATCAAACAGGCCGGGGTCTAACAAGGTTGCGCGTTCGAATGATCGTATAGCTTTTTCTAAATAGATGCCTGAGGCTGGTTCGTCGCGACGGCTCATGTTGGAATCTTCTGATTCCGGAAGACCATTATATATACCGGAGAGTTCGTTTTTGTTGCTGTTCCATTGCTCCAGCGAATCAATCTGTTTGGACTGCATTAAATACGCGATTCCAAGATAAAGATGAGCGAGTGCATCGTCAGGATTGAGTGCTGTTAAGGATTCATATTCAGAGATAGTTTTTTTTAGGCCAACTTGGTTTAGTAAAGCCCCAAACTGGGCTGCTGCATCTCTTTGCGTTGCTGACGCCTTCTCCTGAGTCTGCGGGGCTTCATCTTGTGTTACGTCTTTGACTGATTGACAGGATGTAAGGGCCAAGAGGGGTATGATCATCCTGATAATATCAAGTTGAAGTTTTTTTGTTTTCACTAGAGCAACTTTCAATTTGTCACCTGTTGATTGATCCCTTTGATCGACGAATTTTCTACGTTTATTCCTGAGAAGCAGCGGCAAGCCGCTCGAGTTTTTCGAGCGCGGCGCCGGAGTCGATGGACTCGGCGGCCAGTTTGATGCCTTCCGGCGGAGTCTGTGCTTTTCCTCCGGCCATGATGGCGAAAGCGGCGTTGAGCAGTAGAATGTCGCGCTTCGGCCCTTTTTCGCCTTTGAACAGCGCGCGGATAATTTCGGCGTTTTCCGCCGGGTTGCCGCCGGCGATATCGGCGGTGCGGGCGGACGGCAGTCCGAATCCGGCAGGCTGCACTTCGTAGGTTTCCAGTTTGCCGCGGCGGATTTCGGTGACGAGGCTGGTCGTGGTCGTGGTGATCTCATCGAGCCCGTCGTTACCGTGGACGACGAAAAGGTGGCTTGCACCGAGCTGCGCGCAGGCATCGGCGATAATCGGAACCAGCTTGGAGGAGAATACGCCGAGTACGCCGTTCCGGACACCGGCCGGATTGCAAAGCGGGCCGAGAATATTGAAGAGGCTCCAGAATCCCAGTTCTTTGCGCGGCGCGGCGGCGTATTTCATGGCCGGGTGCAAAGCCTGCGCGAAAAGGAAGGCAATGCCGATCATTTCGAGGCATTCTTCGGCTTTTTGCGGACTGTACTGAAGGTTGATGCCGAGCTCGGACAGTACGTTGGCGGAGCCGCATTTGCTGGAGACGCCGTAGCTTCCGTGTTTGGCGACGGTGACGCCCGCTCCGGCGGTGACAAAAGCGGCGGCGGTGGAAATGTTGAACGTATGCGCGCCGTCGCCGCCGGTTCCGACGATATCGACGGCCTGCGGGTCGGAGCAGCGGATTCTTACAGCATTTTCGCGCATGGCCTGCGCGGCCCCGGCGATGATTTCCGGCGTTTCGCCGTGCATCCGGACGGCGGTGATAAAGCCGCCGACCTGAGCAGGCGTCGCTTCGCCTCTCATGATGTCCATGATGGCCTGGTACGCCTCGTCACGGGCGAGCGTTTTGCCATCTATCAGGGCCTGAACAGCGGCTTTAATCATGCTGAATCCTTTTTGAACTTGTTCCGTTTTTGCCGGAGCGTATCATACGGTCTCATGAAAACGGTACAAGAAATTGAAGCGGCGGTCCGGACGCTTTCCGATGATGAATACGGTCTTTTCAGGGATTGGCTTTGTTCATTTGAGAAGGATGGGAAAATGTTTTGTCTGCACCCGGAATGGATGTCTGAGCTTCAGCGACGAATCAATAATCTGGAAACCGGTTGTGCGGAAGGCGTTCCGGCTGACCAAGTTTTTGCTGAAGCGAGAGCCTTGTTACACAGATGAATCTTGCCGTTCAGTTTGATTCGAATGCCCGGACGGAATTTCTGAACGCAGTCGAGTGGTATGAAAGGGAAAGAGCGGGTCTTGGTTCCGATTTTTTTGATGAAGTCTACGAGGCTTTACACCAAATTTCGGTGAATCCTGATTTGTTCTGCAAGTTTGCGTTTTCAACCCGTCGCTACGTGCTCGCCCGCTTTCCGTATTGTATCGTTTACAGACAGGTTGATTCAGCAATCTGGGTAATGGCCGTGGCTCATACCAGCCGCCGGCCCGGCTATTGGAAGGAACGTTCTTAAAAGGATAACTATGTCTATTTCACCGTTTGCCTGTACCAGTCCCGACGACGAAAAGGCGATGCTCGCCTCAATCGGCGCAAAGAGTTTTGACGACCTTTTCGCCCACATCCCGGCGGAGTTTCAGTCGAATGAATTCAACCTGCCGGAAGGCCTCTCTGAACTGGAGATGATGCAGCAGATCCGCGCCGTGGCCCGTAAAAATTCGTCCGACCTCACCAACTTTTGCGGTGCCGGTTTTTACGACCACTTTATTCCCGCCGCCGTCAATTCGCTGACGTCGCGCGGCGAGTTTTTCACGGCCTACACGCCATACCAGCCGGAAGCGGCGCAGGGTACGTTGCAGGCGATGTTTGAATACCAGACCGCCATTGCGCGTCTGACCAATATGGAAGTTTCCAATTCGTCGCTTTACGACGGCGGTACCGCGTTGTTCGAAGGGATGATGATGGCGCTGCGCATCAGCAAGCGCAACCGCGTGCTGGTGGACGAAGGCGTCAGCCCGATTTACCGCACGATGCTTCGCAGTTACACCCGCAACCTGAAAATCGAATACCGCGAAGTTCCAATGGGTTCGACAGGCTCACCACAGGTGTCTGGAGGCATCGCCGACCGCGCTGCTTTTGCTAAACAGCTCGATAACACCGTCGGCGCGGTGCTGTTGCAGAATCCCAACTTCTTCGGCTGTCTCGACGACCTGACCGACCTGATTGCTCAGACGCACAGCGCCGGTGCCATCGCCGTTCTGTCGGCTTATCCGATTTCTCTCGGTGTCGTCAAAACACCGGGCGAAATGGACGCCGATATCGTCACCGGCGACGGACAGAGCCTCGGACTGCCGCTCTCGTTCGGCGGACCGTATCTCGGTTTCATGGCGACGAAGAAAAAATATGTCCGCAACATGCCTGGCCGTATCGTCGGCGCGACTCAGGATGAACAGGGGCGGCGCGGTTATGTACTGACGCTGCAGGCGCGCGAACAGCACATCCGCCGTGAAAAGGCCGCTTCCAACATCTGTACCAACGCGCAGCTTTGCGCGCTGCGCTCGCTCATTTATCTTTCGCTGCTCGGCAAGCACGGCTTCACCGATGTCGCCCGCCAGTGCATGGATCGCGCCGGTTATGCGTGGACGCGCCTCACCGCGATCAAAGGCGTCGAGCCGCTCTATGATCGTCCGTTCTTTAACGAGTTTGCGCTGAAACTGCCGAAGGACGCCGGTGAAGTCGTTAGCGATCTCATCAGTGAAGGGATCGCCGCCGGTTTCCCCGCCGGACGCTACTACACCGGCATGGAAAACGTTCTGCTTTGCGCCTTCACCGAAAAGCGCACGAAGAAGGAAATTGATATTCTGGCCGCCAAGCTCGAATCGGTGCTTTGAGAAGGCTTTAGACCATAGACTTTAGGTAGAAAATGGAAACACCTGCTGAAATTAAACCGGAGAGACGGGGTTGCTTGCGAGCCTTTAAAGTCGGCTGTCTTGGAATCAGCGGTTTGTTTTTGCTTTTCACCATGGCAGGAACTGCTTGGTTCTTCTACATGACGCGTGAAGTGACGGTTCATGATGAAGACCTTATTTATGTGCCCACGCCTGTTCCTGAAGAAGAAAATGGTTATTATATTCTCCAGCCTGTTCTTCAGAACATTAAAAGCAACAATGTGGCTCTGAGCGCTTTTGAATTAACAAACGGCATTCCGTCTGAAGAGGGTTTAGCGGCGTTTCCTGCTTTCGCTGAAAAACATCCCGAGTTTTTACCAGCATTTTATGCCGCCGGCCAATGCCGACATTATCAGGTTCCTTTTGATGTGACGATTCCATTGCTGGAACAGAGTTTAAATCCGCCTCTGGGTATTTATTCTGTGAGCCGTTATTCTTTATGTCACATTGAGATGCTGATTCGGGATGGTAAACAGGAGGAAGCTCTGCAATGTCTTAAAGCCCACATGCAGTTGGGTCAACTGCTCATGAAAGACGCTCATGTACTTGTGGCTGGGATGTTCGGTAGAGCTGTTGCCGAAAATGCCTGTGACCTGCTTTCTCATCACCTATCACAGGGAACGTTTCAGAAAACAAACAAACCAGCGATCCAGTCAGTGCTGTCTGCAGTTCCCGTGAACAGCGATTACTTACAGATGGTTCGGGCAGAGTATTCAACGATGAAGGGTGTTCTTGCATCCGCAGTAACAAATATCCCCCCTCAAGTTCCATCTCAACTACGCAGATATGTTTTCAATGAATCACTAACGCTTAAACAGACCGAACATTATTACCGTGCAATGGTCGACAGTTTCTCCAATCCGGATATCAGCGAGCCTGCCATTAAGAAGCGGGCGGAACCTTCGAGAGGGGAGGTTTGCCGACGGCTTCTTACTGGGAATGTAGTTGGTGATTTGTTGTATTATATCGGCATGCCAAGCATTAAAAATGCTGGATGGGACATATTGAATCTGAAGGCGAAAAAAGGATTAATTGAAGTCTATCTGGCGCTATGGAATTACTATGACGAACATGGCACGCTTCCGACCGATTTAGAATTGCTGGTTCCTGCATATCTTTCGGAACTTCCCCGCGATCCATTTGGAAAAGAATCCTCATTTAAGTATGACTGTCGGGAGAGAACGATTTCCAGCACAGGTGGCGGTCTCTCGAATGATAGATCCAGCCTGAAAATCAACTTGGGGTTTGTGAAATAACCTACTGAATATTTAAAGGAAGCTCAGGGCTGTTCGCCCGAAGTAAAATTAAGAGAAGTATATGAAATTGATTTTTGAAAAAAGTTCGCCCGGACGCGGCGGAGTGAGAATTCCGGAAGACCGCATTTCTGAACATGACATCATCAGTGAAAACCTGCTGCGCGCGGCACCCGCCGAGTTGCCGGAAGTCTCTGAGAGCGAAGTGGTGCGGCACTATACAAAGCTGTCGCGCCTGAACTATTCGGTCGACACCCATTTTTATCCGCTTGGCTCCTGCACGATGAAGCATAATCCGCGCGCCTGCGAAGCCGCCGCGTCGTTGCCCGATTTGTGCGAAACCCATCCGCTCTGGCCGCAGCTGCGTCACGGCGGACTGCTGACACAGGGCTCGCTCCAGATTCTTTATTCACTGGAACGGATGCTTTCTGAAATCACCGGCCTCGCCGAGTTTACGCTTCAGCCGATGGCCGGTTCGCACGGCGAGCTGACGGCGGTGATGATGATGGCGGCTTATCACCGCGACCGTGGCAATAAGAAGACGCACATCATCATTCCCGACTCGGCGCACGGTACCAATCCGGCCAGTGCGAAACTCGGCGGCTTTGATGTAGTCACTATTCCATCCGACGCCAGCGGTGACATGGATATTGATCTGTTTAAAGCGGCGCTGAATGACGAAACCGCCGGAGTCATGCTGACGCTACCCAGCACGCTTGGCG
>JBAZTQ010000123.1:0-8755 GCA_041661845.1 Kiritimatiellales bacterium
CTGCAGGTCGTCCGGCGTGCGGATTTTCATATTGCCCGGCGAACCGGCCACCAGATGAATCTCCTGTTTGATTCTGGCGAGCAGTTCGGAATCGTCGTCGGTCAGTTTACCGGAGCCTTTGAGCATTTTCTTGAAGACGTCGATTTTGTAAACCTGCGGACTCTGCACCAGCCAGACGGTATTGCGGTCGAGCGATTTGGTGACCTTCTGTCCCGATTCGGCCAGCTTGACGGCGTCGGCGCTTTTCACGGCGGCGACAGCGGCACCGTAGCGTTTTCCGGCTTTGATGGTTTCCGTGATGATGTCGTCGGTCAGGAACGGGCGGGTCGCTTCATGGATCAGTACGGCGGTGGCATCGTCAGGAATGCGCTCCAGCGCATTTTTCAAATTGGTTAAGCGCGCCGGACCGCCGGCGACGATGGCGGATATTTTACGGCAGCCGAAGGAGCGCACCGTGTGCAGTGCGCTGTCTACACGTTCTTTGCGGACGACGAGCACAATGCCTTCAATAAGCGGATTCTGTTCCAATGTTTGAATGGAACGCGCCACAACCGGCCGGGAACCGAGCGCAATAAATGCGACATCGACACCTGCTCCAATTTCCTGATCTTTACCGCACGCTAGAACAATCGCCCATGCTGACATACCTCACGCTCCTTCCGGTGCTGTGCAAATGCAACTCACGAGACGGCAGGAATTTAACAAGACGAAGAAGGAGTGTCAAACACGGCGGAGCTTTCAAAGCATTAAAAAACAGCCGGAAAAGTTCCAATTATCGGAATCTTTTGTTAGTCAATGCGGCACATCGACTTAAGACTGTCTGCGCGGGCTTCGATCTGCTTGCGGTCAAGGGCTGCAAGACGCTCTAAACTGAACTCTTCGACACCGAAAGCGGCGGTAACACTGCCGTAAACCATGGCGCGGCGAATGGCTTTTTCATCGGTTTCGCCGAATTCAGCCAGCGCGCCCATCAATCCGCCGGCAAAGGTATCGCCCGCGCCGGTCGGGTCTTTGAAGTCCGCCAGCGGAAAAGCGTGGAGCAGAAAGATTCCGGTTTTGGAGAAAAGCATACTGCCGCTCTGCCCTTTTTTGATAAGCACAAACCGCGGCCCCATGGCGAGCAGCGCTTCGGCGGCGGCCATCAGCGAATGCTCGCCGGTGAAAAGGCGCGCTTCGGACTCGTTGAGCGTGAGCATGTCGCACCGGCCGACGACTTCGGTAAGTTTTTCGCGGGCGATGTTGATCCATAGATCCATGGTGTCGATCAGAACAAACTCCGGCGAATGAACCTGATCGAGCACGTGAAGCTGAAGTTCCGGCGCAATATTGCCGAGGAAAAGGAACGGCGCATCGCAGTAGGCTTCCGGCAGTTCCGGCGTGAAGCGCTCAAATACATTCAATTCAGTGAGCAGCGTGCGGCGGTTGTCCATGTTGGCTTCATAGACGCCGGACCAGCGGAAGGTTTTGCCTTCTTCGGTCTGAAGCCCGGCGAGATCGATGCCCATTTTTTCCCAGAGCGCGCGGTGTTCCGGCGGGAAGTCGGTGCCGACGACGCCGACCATGCCGGTTTTGACGAAGAAGGAAGCAGCGGCACAGGCGTAACTGACGGAGCCGCCGAGAATTTCGATCCGTTTTTCGCTGGGCGTTTCGATGGTGTCGATGCCGATGGAGCCGACGATAACCAGTTTGGGTGCGTTACTTTTTTTCATGAGATCAATTACGGCGCGGCGGCCGCGGCGTTCCGACAATTTCCTGAATACGAACTTTGATTTCCTTTACTTCGACAATGCCCAGACTGTCCTGCATCCCTTCGCGAATGCGGTTCTGAAGCATCTGGGATAATTCCGGAATGCGGGCGCCGGTCTGAACCTTTACGTCCAGATCGACACTGACGGCTTCTTTTTCGGCGCGGATTTTCGGATCGATGCCGACCACTGCGCCGAATTCATCACCCAGTTTGCGGATGAAGTCGCGCACCGCATTGATGCTGATGGAGACAGAGCCGTTGCCGGAATCGAATGAGATGTAACGCACCTTCTGGCGGCGGGGTCCGAAGGTAACGAGATAAAGCATTGAAAGCAGCACCATGAGGCCGCCGATACCTGTCGTTTTCAAACTCTGGAGGGGAATGAGGTCGAAAGCGCTTTGCGTTACACCGGGAATGTTGGCGTGGATCAGCGCGCCGCCCAGTGCAAAGAATAAAAACCAGATCACCAGTCCAGACAGCACATGAAGAAATTTTGTCATTTTACATCCCTCCTGCAACATCCTTTACACTGCGCCGAATGCTCTGCACCGAAATATTGACCGCCTGCACCCGCTTACCGGTCATCTCTTCGATCGATTTGCGGACTTCCAGCTGAAGCTTCCCGCAAACTTCGGGGATATAAACGCCGTATTCAAGCACGGCGGTCAGCTTAACAATGATGGTGTTTTCGGAATCAACGTCGACACGTACGCCGCGGTCGCGGGGACGCTTGCTGATGATATCGGCCAGCTCGTCAACAAATGTTCCGGAAAGTTCCACCACGCCGGGCACGCGACTGGCTGCTTCATGAGCGATGACTGCAATGACGTTATTGTGAATCTCTACGGCACCCAGCCCGGCGTCTTCAGACTTTTCCTCTGGAACAGGCCAATTCCTGGACGGCGGGACGTTTCTATCGCTCATAGTCGATTCTCCTTACTGCCGGTCTACCATGAAATTTTCGTTCATGAATTTTTCAAGGAAGGCGGTGTTGTATTCGCCGCGGCGGAAGCGGGTATCCATCAGCAGCGCGATGCCGACCGGCACCGTGGTATGCGGGCCGTTGATGGTGAACTCTTCCAATGCGCGATGCAGGCGGTTCAGCGCCTCTTCACGGTTGGCTCCGCGGGCGATGATCTTGGCGATCATGCTGTCGTAGTAAGGCGAAATGGTGTAGCCGCTATAAACGTGCGAATCGATCCGGATGCCGGGGCCGCCGGGAAAATGCACCGCTTCGACTTTGCCGGGCGACGGCGTGAAGTTTTTGTAGGGATCCTCGGCGTTCACGCGGAATTCGATGGCGTGATAGCGAACCTGCACATCTTCCTGTGTAAACGAAAGTTTCTTTCCGGCCGCGACCAGAATCTGTTCCTTCACCAGGTCGATTCCCGTCACTTCTTCGCTGACGGTGTGTTCCACCTGAATGCGGGTATTCATTTCCATGAAGTAGAATTTTTTGGCCTTCTCGTCGTAGAGGAACTCGAGCGTACCGGCACTGTTATAGCCCACCGCCTTGGCGGCTTTTACACCGGCGGCACCGAGCGCGGCGCGCTCTTCCGGCGAAAGCGCCGGACAAGGCGATTCTTCCACCAGCTTCTGGTGACGGCGCTGAATACTGCAATCGCGTTCGCCGAGATGCACCACGTTGCCGTGGTTATCGCCAAGAATCTGCACTTCAACATGGCGGGCGGACTCGATGTATTTTTCCATGAACACGTCGGGATTACCGAAAGCGCTTCCGGCTTCGGCGCTGGCCATCATAAAGCCCTGCGCCAGACTGACATCGTTATGCGCCACGCGCATTCCTTTGCCGCCGCCGCCGGCCACCGCTTTGATCAGAACCGGATAACCCATTTTATGAGCCAGCTCCAAAGCCTCTTCCTTATTCGCAAGAATACCGTCGCTGCCGGGCGTGATCGGCACGCCGGCGGCTTTCATCGTGTCGCGCGCAATGGCTTTGTCGCCCATCTGGCGGATCACTTCCGGCGTCGGGCCGATGAAAGTGATATTGCAGCTGCGGCAGATTTCGGCGAAGTGCGCGTTTTCAGCCAGAAAACCGTAACCGGGGTGAATCGCATCCACATCGGCCACTTCGGCGGCGCTGATGATATTCGCCATCTTAAGGTAACTGGACGTGGCGGAGGCCGGTCCGATACAAATGGCTTCGTCGGCCATTTGAACATGGAGCGATTCCGCATCGGCATCCGAGTAAACCGCGACTGATTTAATTCCCAGCTCTTTACAGGCCCGGATAATCCGCAACGCGATCTCGCCTCGATTGGCAATCAGTATTTTTTCGAACATAGGAAATCCCGTGGTTCAGGTATTCAGATTCAGCCGGCAGTCTTTTGACTAGGCCGGCTCGACGAGGAACAGCGCCTGGCCGAACTGAACCGGCGTGGCGTTGTCTACCAGGATTTTCTTAATCTTGCCCTTCACTTCGGCCTGGATCTCATTCATCACCTTCATGGCTTCGACAATACAGACAACGGTGTCAGGTGTGACATCCTGGCCGACCTGAACGAAAACATCGGAATCCGGAGACGGCGAACGGTAGAACGTTCCAACCATCGGAGATTTAATCGCAACCAGCCCTTCGTCGGCGTTGACGGCAACCGGAGCGGCGGCCGGTGCAGCAGCCGGAGCGGCGGCGGCCGGGACGGCCATCATCTGCTGCGGAGCAGAAACAACCTGCGTTATGCCGGCGGTTCCGCGTTTGAGCTGCAGCGTAAAAGCTTCTTCTTCGAGCAGAAATTCAGCGAGATCGTTCTCGGTCATCATTTCAACGATTTTTTTGATTTCCTTGAGTTCCATCAGGTGTATCTCCTTTTGTTTTCTTAAACGGGCACGGAAACTAACATTAAACCGGTTTTGAACGCAAGGCTTCCGGCAAGCCTCGTTGGTGGGCATGGCAGATCGCCGCCGCAAGTGCATCGGCCGCATCTTCTTGCGGCAGTTCGGCCAGCCCCAGCAGGCGCATGACCATCTTGCCGACCTGTTCCTTGCCGGCGGCTCCGGCTCCGACCGTCGCCTGCTTGATCGAGCGCGGCGAGTATTCATAGACCGGCAGATTGCGCAGCGCACAGGCCGCCAGTACCGCGCCGCGCGCCTGGCCGAGAATCATCGCTGTTTTGGCGTTCTTAGCGAAAAAAGCTCCTTCAATAGCGGCTTCGTCGGGGGAAAATTCGGTAATCAGTTTGTCGATTTCCTTGTGAATTGCGGCCAAACAGCCCGAATGCGAAAGCGCGGGCTTGTTATGAATCCTACCGTAAACCAGCGCACACATCTGCTGGCCGGACACCTCGATCACCGCCACACCGGACGAGCGCAACGAGGTGTCCACCCCGAGGATGCGAACCTTACCCATTACATCTCCGCCAGAATGGCGTCGGGAATTTCAAAGGCGCCATAGACGTTCTGGACATCGTCGAGTTCGTCCAGCGTATCAATCAGCTTCATCACCGACTGGGCCTTTTCTTTATCCTTAATCTCCACCGGCATATCGGGAAGCATCGTGATCTCGGACGAAACAGTGGCGATGCCCGCCTTCGACAGCGCTTCGCACACGGCGGAGTAATCGGTGAACGCCGTCAGCACTTCAAACTGGTCGCCGTCGCGCTGCATATCTTCCGCGCCCGCTTCGAGCACGATATTCATCAGCGTATCTTCATCAATCCCGGCGGCGTTGATATAAATCTGTCCTTTGCGCTGGAAGCTGCGGCTGACGGCTCCCTGCTGGGCCATGCTCGCGCCGTTCTTCGTGCAGACATTGCGGATTTCGGAAGCCGCGCGGTTCTTATTATCAGTCAGCGCCTGAATAATGATCCCGATACCGCCCGGCGCATAAGCTTCATAGATCAGCTCTTCGAGCGCGGCACTGGCCAGTTCGCCGGTACCTTTCTTAATGGCGCGTTCGATATTGTCGTTAGGCATGTTGACGCTCTTGGCCTTCACGATCAGGGCGCGCAGCGTGATATTGCCCGCCGGATCGCTGCCGCCGATACGCGCCGACACCGTCATTTCCTTGGCAATCTTGCTGAAAACCTTACCGCGGGCGGCATCCGCCTTGCCCTTTTTGATCTTAATATTCGCCCACTTACTATGACCTGACATGAAACCCTCCGTCTGCTTCGCAACGTTATACGTTATCTGTTAAAAATTATTCGCCTTCAGCTTCCAGCCTGCGAACCGGTAACTGATAACCGATAACCTTCCGGAAATAAACCGTTTTTTCACGCTTCCGGCGGATGAATCATCGGTACAAACCGTACCGGAATGTCTTCTTCCTGAATCAGCCCGCCGCCGCGCCGCCGCAAAATCACGAGCCGCTGAAGTCCCTGACCGCCGACACCGGAAGCATCATCCGCCCGCCTTCCGCCAGCTGATCACCCTAAAGATTCCTTTCCAAGGTCTGAACCTGAGCGACAACAAAAGCAAATTGGGTATTTCAACTGTTGGAAAAACTCCGCTGAAAACTTCCCAAACACCGGAATCCTGTTACATTCCGGTCGTATGAACATCACCATCCGACCAGAAACTATTGCCGACATCGACGCCATATCGGCCGTCACCGAGGCCGCCTTCCGGAACCATCCGCACAGCAAACAAACCGAGGGCTTTGTCATCCATGCTCTGAGAAAAGCGGACGCCCTGACCGTCTCGCTGGTTGCGGAAGTCGATGGAAAAGTCGTCGGCCATGTCGCCTTTTCGCCCGCAAAGATTTCCGACGGAAGTACCGGCTGGTACGGACTCGGCCCCGTCTCCGTTCTGCCGGAACGCCAGCGGCAGGGAATCGGCAAAGCGCTCATCCGCGAAGGACTCGCCCGGCTCAAAGCGTCGGGTGCCAATGGCTGCCTGCTCGTCGGTGAACCGGCCTACTACAAACGCTTCGGCTTTAAACATTATCCAAAACTGATTCTGGAAAAAATTCCGCCGTCATACTTCCTCGCCCGGCCGTTCGGCAAAACCGTCCCACGCGGTGCCGTCACCTTCCACGACGGCTTTAATGCCACCGCCTGATTTAGTGAAAATGTGGAAGCGGCATCCCTGCCGCTGGACCGCAACAGTTGAGCTCAGCGGCAGGGATGCCGCTTCCACATTAAACTTCCATCCATCGAAAAATCCGGCGCAAAACTTTCCAGAGTCTGGAAAAGGCTTCTCTTCCCCCCGCCCGCTCCGCTATTTTCCAGTCTCAGGTCTGCGAGACTCTCTGTCTAACACCGGAATTATTATAATAGGCAAAGTCCATCCGCCTAATAAACTGTTGAGATCAGGAAAATAATGAACAACAATGTCCCGCTTATCGAAGGCACAAAAATCTATCTGCGTTCCTGCAATCGCGAAGATGACAGACAGTTGATCCGTGATCTCACAGAACAGAACTTTCGTACATCATTTGAACGGACAATTGGTTGGGATGCCGCAAGACATGAAAGACAGCCCGAATTCCCCGAATACTTCACGATGGTAACAGATGCAGGACAGACTATTGGCTTTATCTCTGTCAGACAGCAACCTGACGTCCTTTATCTTGAAACGATCCAGCTACAGCAAACACACAGAAGCAAAGGAATCGGAACTGCCCTGATGAAGTATGTTGAACAACTCGCAGTGGCTAACGACAAAGAATGGATTCGATTCCGCGTTTTCAAAAACAACCCGGCAAGACATCTCTATGATCGTTTGGGGTACCAAGTTGCAGAAGACCAAGATTGGTGTTTTTTGATGGAGAAAAAAATAAACCCCAACCAGTCAAGCGAGCCTACGTGAAACTCGCCGCGAGGCTCCTTTCAGACATTCCACCTTCTCCACATATCTCTCGATATCGCACTTCCGCTTCAGACCGGCGGCGTTCATGTAGCGGGTTTTGCCGAAGATTGGACGTTCTTTCCAGGCCGTGTCGTGTCTGCCGAAAACCCAGGCGACGCCGGCATAGGAGTTCGGGTCGCGGCCATCGAGGAAATATTTGTTGTTGAGGACGAGCAGCGTTTCAAACGCCCCTTCCGGTGCCCGGCTCCACTCCAGCACCTTTTTACCCCAGTACATCCGCATGTAGTTGTGCATGAAACCGGTAACGCGCATTTCGCTCATCGCTGCGTTCCAGTACGGGTCGTGCGTCTGCGACTGTTCCAGCTGTTCGCGGGTGTAGATAAATTCCCGCTTATCGTTGGCGTGATTTTTCAGCGTCAGCTTCGCCCAGTCGGGCAGGCAGGAAAAGCGGTCGTAGTCCGGCGTGAACCAGACAAAGTTTACCGCCAGCTCACGGCGGACAATCAACTGTTCCAAAAAACGGCTCTTTGGATCGTGCTTCTGAATTTCCAGCGCGACATAAAGCGGCGAAATCTGTCCGAAGTGCAGATAAGGACTCAGCATCGAAACATCGTCGGTCTGCGGCTGGTTGCTGTGTTTTTCATAAACCGCGAGGCTGTCGGCGATGAACCGTTTCAACCGCTTCTTCGCCTCCGCCGTCCCGCCTTTAAACCGCGCAGGATAAGAACGCAGTGAGGACACCGCGTCTACATTCCTATTCATCTCTTCTAACGTAGACGCGGTGTCCTCACCGCGTTTCCAGTGTTTGAGAGATGTTACCTCCTGAACGGGTTGAAGAAATTCATCCAGCCGCTTCATGAGCTTCGGGCGAAGCGTGCGGGCCATGTATTCGGCGTGATCGGAGGCGGTTTCGACCGGAACGACGACATCGCTTTCGATTTCGACGACTTCACAGTCCGCTTCGTCGGCGACGAGGGCGCGCCATTCGGCCTGATGGCGCAGATAGCCCATGTCGCAGACGATCAGCGCCGCGTCCCTGCCCGCTTTAAGCGCGACGTCCGCCGGATGGCCGCGGCCAATAAATGCGCCGATGCCGCGTTTTTCCAATGTTTGGAAAGTTTCCGCCAATCCTTCGAGCATAAAGGCGTAATGGCGTTCGTTGGCTTCGGGATAGTCGTCCATCAGGCCGAAGACGACGGCGACCGGCAGGCCGAGTCAGTTGGCGCGCTCCACGGCATA
>JBAZTQ010000124.1:0-8736 GCA_041661845.1 Kiritimatiellales bacterium
GTCGGATTTTTTCAGCCGGTGTTCGATGGTTCCCTCAAATTTCCGCTCAAACCATTCCACCAGAAAATAAATCACCAGCAGGAACGGAATCATTCCGGCGCTGTCGACCAAGGCGTTGAGAAAAAGTTCTTTCATAGCCCGGCCAATCTAGCACAGCCCGCCCGTCTCGCGCAAAGTTCCAACCTTGGGGAAAATTATTCCTCGCAGAGCCGCAAAGGCGCGGAGAAAAGACGGCTCGACGAACGACTTCTCTGGTCTGAAGCCTAAACCTTCTTAACGAACTCGGACTTTAATCCCATTGCGCCGACGCCGGGGATTTTGCAGTCGATGTCGTGATCGCCGTCCACCAGACGGATGTTTTTGACTTTGGTTCCGACTTTGACGACCTGCGACGAACCTTTGATTTTGAGATCTTTGATCACCGAAACCGTGTCGCCATCCTGCAGAATATTTCCGACGGCGTCTTTGATCACTTTTTCCGTTGCGGGCTGTTCTGCCTCTTCGCCGCCGCCGGGCGTCCATTCGTGTCCGCAGTCGGGACAGACCAGCATCGCGCCGTCTTCGTAGGCATATTCAGATTTACATTTCGGGCAGGCAGGCGTTTCGCTCATCGGTTCTCCTTTTCAAGGCTGGGGATTTAAACACGAACGACTTCGGTGTGCCAGAATCGCAGGTAATTTTTTTAGATAGAATTTACAGGATGTTTAGATCAGGAGACGCCTCCGGCAGAGCCGTTTCTAGACAATGGAAGGTTCAACCGCGGATGGACACGGATGAATGCAGATAGGTTTTGGCATTGGGATTTTGTTAGGCAATTTTAACCTCAGTGCCAAGTGGAGGCTGATAGCCAGCAACGTGCTTGGACACGATCAAAACAGGAAGGCCTGTCGGCCAATCGACCACAGGCATTTCGTCTGTAGAACCGCTAATTATGCGGATAACGATGTCGTCGGCGAAGTCGTCGGCGAAAACGATCTCAACCGCCGAGCTAGCCTCTTGAACTGCTGAAGTTATATGAACTCCGCAAAGAGGCTGTCACAGCTCAAATCTGTTCCGCGAACACCAGTAGACAGATGTACCATCATGCGCTGAAAGGGCATTCCCAACACATATCTCCCCGCCCCTGCTTTCAACATAGATATTTTCGTGCGCCAGCTTCAACCATATCCGCTGATAGGCAACGTCGGTTTCTGGAATTTGACTATGCCAGGGACACCCATAGCTCACGTCCATAAGCACTTTACCTTGCAACGCCGCGATATGCTTTTTCATCGTTTTCTCCGATTTATTAGGCAGAAGTATGACACCAAATAGTACGCCCGAATACGGATGTTTTTAGCAGTGGCGGGCAGAAAGAGCAAAATGCTTTTTGTTCTTTGTCGCGTCCAGTTGAATGCCGCTTGCGTTCTACCGCAAAGCATCCATGTAGCGGCGGAAGGTTTCGTCGAAGGCGCTGAAGCGGCTGAATTCTTCGAGGCCGGAAAGCGATTTCAGCTCGCAGGGAATTCCGGCTTCAACTACCGCCGCCACAGGATTGAGTCCGCCGACGACGATAAAGCCGGTACGGCCTTCGGCCACCGGAATATCCAGCAGCGGCTGGCCGGGGCGGCCGATCATCAGCACACCGCCCATTCCGGCACGCTGCAGCCGGTCAAAGATGCGCCGCGCATCGTCGAGCGCGACCGACGGAATTTCGCGGAAGCTGGCGGTGACGACGCCGTGACCGCTTTTTGCACTTTCGCGCACGTCGGTCATGCCGGCGCGGATAAATGTTTCGAGCGGATCGACGGTGGTGGCGGAGTAGTCCATCAGTTCGACGAACCGCACCGGACGTCCCTGCCGCATTTCAATCAGTCCGCCGTAGCGCGAAGTGACCGGAATGCCTTCCGACATCAGGACGCCGTTGACGGTGACGCTGCAAACTGTTCCCAGCGCGGCGTAACCGCCGGGGATGGCGCGGCCGGCGAGTATTTCGTTGGCGCGGATCAGGCAGAGCCGGTCGCCGAGGCCGAGGCGGCGCGCGTAGACCGGTTTGATTTCGGCGAAGACCCGCGAGAGGTCGCGCGACGGAACCCGCGCGAAGTTGGCAATGACCGTGCCTTCGTTTGTGTCACCGCGAAAGGTCATCCGGTAACCGAGCGTATCAATCCGTCCGCGGACAAACCCCACTTTAGCGACGACGTCGGAATGCTCCAGTTCGGCGCGGCCCAGCTCGGTGAGGACGCGGCCTTTGCGGCGGCTGTTCAGTGCGGTCAGTCCGTCGCGGTCGAGTTCGGTCAGGTATAAACGGATCGTGCGCGGCTGGAGCCGGACGCCCAGACCGGGCAGCCGCTCGGCAATTCGCGCCGCGCCGGCCGGTCCGTCGAGTTCGCTGAGCGCCCGCAAAACCGCGGCGCGCGCTTTATCGTTTCGAACATTCATCGGTTTTTACCCCCGTCCGGCCAAAAAAAATGCGTTCTAAAAACCGCCGTATAACCTGACATCGCATGGCCGGCCATGTTGCCGAATCACGAAGCTTTAGCTGTCGGCATTTTAAATCATACGGCAATAATGCCGTATAGATTTTTTAATGCAACTTTGGCTTTAAAAAATACCGTTGACCTGCAAGGGTTTTTGGATGAAATGGAGCTGTTGTTGTTGAATTTATACGCCGCTTTAATGCCGTATAGGAGTAAACCATAAACCTGAACAGGGAGAGAAAAATGAGTGTGATCAAAGAAGTGCTGGAGATTGTCGAACGCCGCAACGCGGGCGAGCCGGAGTTCCTGCAGGCCGTGCGCGAAGTGCTGGAGTCGCTGGAGCCGGTGATGGCTCGCCGCAAAGATCTGTGCGATGCAAAGATCCTGCACCGCCTCGTCGAACCGGAACGCCAGATCATTTTCCGCGTGCCGTGGCAGGATGATAAAGGTCAGGTTCAGGTCAACCGCGGTTTCCGCTTCGAATTCAACAGCGCCATCGGCCCGTATAAAGGCGGACTGCGCTTCCATCCCAGCGTCAACGCCAGCATCCTGAAGTTTCTCGGCTTTGAACAGATTTTCAAAAACGCGCTGACGACGCTGCCGATGGGCGGCGGCAAGGGCGGCTCGGACTTTGATCCGAAGGGCAAATCCGACAGCGAAGTCATGCGCTTCTGCCAGTCGTTCATGACGGAGCTTCAGCGCCACATCGGCCCCGATACGGACGTACCGGCCGGCGACATCGGTGTCGGCGGACGTGAAATCGGTTTCATGTTCGGCCAGTACCGCCGCATCCGCAACGAGTTCACCGGCGTATTCACCGGTAAAGGACTGAAGTGGGGCGGTTCATTGATCCGTCCGGAAGCCACCGGTTACGGCGCAACCTACTTCGCGCAGGAAATGCTGAAGACCCGCCGCACCAGCCTCGAAGGCAAAGTGTGTACGGTTTCCGGATCCGGCAACGTCGCCCAGTACACCGTTGAAAAAATCAACCAGCTCGGCGGCAAAGCCGTTACGCTGTCTGACTCCGCCGGAACCATCGTCGATCCGGACGGCATCAACGAAGAAAAACTGGCTTGGGTCATGGATCTCAAAAACGTGCAGCGCGGCCGCATCAGCGAGTACACCAAAAAGTTCAGCAAGGCGCAGTATCTGGAAGGCAAACGCCCGTGGGGTGTCAAATGCGACTGCGCTTTTCCAAGCGCCACGCAGAACGAAATCGACGGCAACGACGCCAAGACCCTGCTTGATAACGGATGCTTTCTCGTCAGCGAAGGCGCCAACATGCCGAGCACGCCGGAAGCCGTCGAACGGTTCCTGGCCAAGAAAATTCTGTACGGACCGGGCAAAGCGGCCAACGCCGGCGGCGTGGCCACCTCCGGACTCGAAATGAGTCAGAACTCAATGCGCATGAGCTGGAGCCGCGAAGAAGTGGACGAAAAGCTCAACGCCATCATGGTCAACATCCACAAAAACTGCTTCGAAACAGCCGCCGAATACGGCTGCGCGGGCAACTATGTGGCCGGTGCCAACATCGCCGGATTCACCAAAGTGGCCGACGCCATGCTCGCTCAGGGTCTGATCTAAGCCCCCGCGACATTGTATCGCATGAAAGGGGGCTTCGGCCCCCTTTTTTGTTGGAAGGATGGATTGCAGGATGAATAGAAGGCTGGGTTTTATCGGTTTGCACCGGTCGGAAAACAAGGTGCATTTGTTGGGTGGAGAAAAGCGACTCCGTTTGATAGCCTGATGATATGAGAAGCGCGACCATGGAAAACCCTAGAGAAAGGCAGGAGAAACTCGGGCAGTTCCTCACCGCAGAGCCTTTAGCCGGGTTCATGGCATCGATGTTCGGGTCTCTTCCGGAAACGGTACGGTTGCTGGATGCCGGAGCAGGAGCGGGCGCGCTCACCTTGGCTTTCGTCTCCCGATGCTGTGAAAAGGGCAATAACGTTCGTGCTATCGAAGCGACACTCTACGAACTTGATCCAGAAATCCTAAACGCCCTCGTTGCAACCATGCGTGAATGTGAACGGCGATGCTTTGAAGCCGGGATTCGTTTCATGTTTACTATTTATTCCGGCGACTTCATTCAGGAAATGTCGGCGCGACTTTCAGGCGGTTTGTTTGAGTCGGCTTTGCCCGCCTTCGACGCGGCCATCGTGAATCCGCCTTATCGCAAAATCAGTTCCGATTCCGCCGAAAGGCGGGCTCTGCGTTCTGTTGGCATTGAGACCAGCAACCTTTACACCGGATTTATCGCTCTCATTCAGCGTTTATTGATTCCCGGCGGGCAGCTCGTCGGCATCACACCTCGGAGTTTTTGTAACGGCCCTTACTTCCGTCCGTTTCGTGAGGACTTTTTGAACCGGCTTGAGCTGCGTCGACTTCACGTTTTTGAGTCCCGCCAAGCCGCCTTTCGTTCCGACAATGTGTTGCAGGAAAACATTATCTTCCATGCAGTGAAGGGGCGGCATCAGCCGCGCGAAATGATCGTTTCCAGCAGCAGCGGAGAACGCGGCGATGAAATTACCGAAACGATCTTCCCCTTCGCGGAAATTGTTCACTCGCACGACGCCGAGCGGTTCATCCATATTCCTTCTGCCGCGAGCCACGCGGCGGCCAAAGAAGCCATGGATGGGCTCAGCACCAGTCTGGCCTCATTGGATATAACGGTGTCTACTGGACGCGTGGTGGACTTTCGACTTAAAGACGCATTGCGCAAAGAATCCGAGCGTGGAACGGTGCCGCTTCTTTATCCCTGTCACTTCAACGGCGGTACGGTGCATTGGCCGAAAAATGAAGCCCGCAAGCCTAATGCCATTCTTGATAATGATAAGACTCGTCCTTGGCTTGTTCCGTCCGGGGTGTATCTGCTGACGAAACGCTTCACATCGAAGGAAGAGCGTCGCCGCCTTGTGGCTTGTATGTTCGATCCCGACCAAGTGAAAACGGAGAGGGTTGGCTTCGAAAACCACCTGAACTACTTTCATGCGGATGGACATGGTTTGGAGCGCACTCTGGCAATCGGCCTTTACGCCTTTCTGAACTCTACCGTGGCGGATCAGTATTTCAGGCGCTTCAGCGGCCACACCCAAGTGAACGCCACGGACTTGCGCACATTGTCCTATCCGGATCGTGACATACTGCGAGCGATTGGTCGTGAAATGACAAACCTCGACCTCTCTCAAGAGAAAATCGACCAACTTGTGAACGAGCACCTTTATGCTAAACAATAAACCCAAGCGAAAATCCGCTACAAAAAAACAACGCCTTGCAGAGGCCACTGCAGCTCTTACCGCCTTACAGTTCGGTTCAAAGCAGCGGAATGAAACGGCGGCCTATACGCTGCTCGCGCTGCTGGATCTCCAGCCCGAGGCCCCTTGGGTGGAAGCGCAGGCCCCGTTGCGAGGCATTACACCAATTATTGATTTTGTCGCCGGGGCTTACGGCATCCGCTATGCACCGAACACTCGCGAAACCATTCGTGACGATGCAGTGAAATTTTTTGTGGAGGAGGGGCTGCTCTTGCGCAATCCCGACGATCCCCACCGCCCGACCAACAGCGGCAAGACGGTTTATCAAATCGAGCCGTCAGCTCTTTCTTTGCTCCGTAAGTTTGGCACACTTAAATGGACGCCAGCCTTGCAACGCTATCTTACCAGCCGTGAAACTCTCAAACATGAAATTATCCGTAAGCGCGACCTGACTCGCGTACCCGTGACTTTACCCGATGGCTCACAAGTTGCACTTTCACCCGGCGGACAGAACCCGCTTATTAAGGCCATTATTGAACATTTATGCCCGGTCTTTGCTCCTGGCGGCGCGGTGCTCTATATTGGAGACACCGAGAACAAGTTTGTTCATCTGGAGACCGAAGCTTTGGATGCTCTGGGTGTTACTTTGGACTCTGCTGCCAAGATTCCAGATGTTGTTATCCATTATACTAAAAAAAACTGGCTGCTCCTCATCGAGGCCGTCGCTAGCGATGGGCCAGTGGACGGCAAGCGCCGAAAGGAACTCAAAAATCTATTTGCCGGATGCAAAGCCGGGTTGGTGTTTGTAACCGCTTTCGAAAATCGTCGCACCATGCAATCATTCGTTTCTCACATCGCCTGGGAGTCTGAGGTCTGGCTAGCTGACGATCCCAATCACATGATCCACTTCAACGGCGAACGGTTTCTTGGGCCGTATCCGGATGTAATGCCAAAAAAATAAAAAACGGCGGGCGTCAGCATGAAACCTTTCAGCACGACACTGAGTACCGGAATTCCGGATCTGGATCACACCATTCGCGGCGTGCTGGCGGGCGACAACATTGTCTGGCAGGTGGACGACATTTCCGAATATCAGGCGTTTGTGCTGCCGTTTGCTCAGGCGGCGCAGGATAACGGGCGGGTGCTGATCTATTTCCGTTTCGCGCGCCACGAGCCGCTGCTGCCGTCTTTTATGGCGACGGAGGTGCATGAACTCGATCCGCAGATCGGCTTTGAAGGGTTCATCGCCCGCATCCATGAAGTGATCCGCCGCGTCGGCAAAGGGGCGTTTTACGTTTTCGACTGCCTGTCGTGTCTGGCGGTGGACTGGTATTCCGACCAGATGCTCGGCAATTTTTTCATGCTGACCTGTCCGTATCTTTTCGACCTCGAAACCGTCACTTACTTCGCGCTGTTCCGCAATTATCACACGCAGCGCGCCATCGGCCCCATCAGCCGCACGACGCAGCTTTTTCTGGATGTCTATTCCCACAAAGGCCGCCTCTATCTGCGGCCGATGAAGACCCAGCACCGCCACTCTTCGACGATCAACATGCTTCATGCGTGGCGCAAGGAGGACGACTCCTTCCACGCGGTCAGCTCCAGTAACATAATTTCCGAGATTCTCACCTCGGCCCGCTGGTCGGGTCTGAGCGCCGACAGCAGCGGCGATTTCTGGGAGACGGCATTTATCCGCGCCCGCGAGATGATCAAGGCCGGAACCTACCGGCCCGACATTCCCGAGCGCGGGAAAATTCTTTATGAACAGCTCGCGCGGATGATCATTTCGCGCGACGAGGGGATGCGGCGGCTGATTGCGCGCAACCTGACGCTGGAAGATATTCTCGACGTGCGCAAACGCATGATCGGCACCGGGCTGATCGGCGGCAAGACCGTCGGGATGCTTCTGGCCCGCGCCATTCTTAAACGCGCCGATCCGCATTACGTCGAGCTGCTCGAAGAGCACGATTCGTTTTTCATCGGCTCCGACGTGTTCTACACCTTTCTCGTGCGCAACGGCATCTGGAAGGTGCGGCAGAACCAGCGCGATCCGGAGCGCTTTCTCGAAGGAGCGGAAGAAGCCCGGCACATGATTATCCGCGGCGATTTTCCCGATTACATCCTTCAGCAGTTTGATGAAATGCTCGACTACTTCGGTCCGTCGCCGTTCATCGTGCGCTCGTCATCACTGCTCGAAGACAACTACGGCAATTCGTACGCCGGGAAATACGACAGCGTCTTCTGCGCCAATCAGGGGCCGCGCGAACGCCGCCGTCAGGATCTGCTCGCCGCCGTAAAAACCATTTACGCCAGTTCGATGAGCGAGCGGGCGCTGAACTACCGCGCCCATCGCGGCGCGCTCGACAAAGATGAGCAAATGGCGCTGCTGGTCATGCGCGTTTCCGGCGCTTCGTACGGACACCATTTTTATCCGCAGGCGGCCGGTGTCGCCTTTTCGTTTAATCCTTACGCATGGAGTCCGGAAATTGATCCGCAGGCCGGTGTCATGCGGCTGGTCTTCGGACTCGGCACGCGCGCTGTGGATCGTTCGGACGACGACCATACCCGCATCGTCGCGCTGAACGCGCCCGACAAACGGCCGGAAGGAAACTTTGAAGCGACGATGCAATATACGCAGCGCCGCGTGGACTGCCTCGATCTCGAATCGAATCAGCCGGTTTCGGAGCTGTTCAGCGAACTGGTCCGCACACCGCCGGAGGAACTGCCTTTGGACATGTTTGCCTCCCGTGATTACGTCAAACTGGCTGACGAGCGGCAGGTTGAACGCCGGATGCTCACCTTCGACAAGCTGCTCAAGGAGACTCCTTTTGTTCAGGACATGCGCGACATTCTCCGCATTCTGCATGAGGCATACGATTATCCGGTGGACATCGAGTTCACCATGAACTTTGTGGACAGCAACCACTACCGCATCAATCTGGTGCAATGCCGTCCGCTTCAGGTTCAGGGTATCGGTGCGGTTAAACTGCCCGAGATTAAAGTGCCGGAGCAGAACCGCATCA
>JBAZTQ010000125.1:0-8658 GCA_041661845.1 Kiritimatiellales bacterium
AGTGCGTGACGCCGGTTTTTCCGTTCACCGGATCATAAATCTGGTACGGACGGTTTTCTACATCAAGGCGGAAGGGCAGTTCGATGGTTCCTTCGTTGCCAGACACTTCGCCGTCGAGCAGCGCGATATAGCGCTTCTCCGTTTGGCGGTCATGGAACTGGAGCGACAGCTCACGGTGCATATCGGCCGTCAGCGCCAGCACCATCAGCCCGGAGGTGTCCATGTCGAGCCGATGGACGGCGGGCTGTTCGATGCAGTTGGGATAAAGCGCTTTGATCCGTGCGACGACGCAGTCCTGATTTTCTTCACCTTTGCCCGGCACCGCCAGCAATCCAGATGGTTTGGTCACCACCACGAACTCCGACTCGCTATAAACAATCTTGATTCCAACCGGATTTTTCCCCCCACGAATTTTCACGAATTCACCCGAATGGGTTTTGAATTCAGATTCGTGATGATTCGTGTGATTAGTGGGCGGTTTTTCTTTTCCGCAAAGCATGAAGCCGAGGATCGGCTGACATTTTTCCGCGCAGGCCGGATAGAATTCGCCGTGTTTGCGTGTGCCGGAGCGATTTTCGCGGCCCCAGTAAAATTCACTGAGACCGAGCGGCCGCAAGCCGTTTTTTGCCGCATAGTTCAAAAGCTTTGGAGCGCAGCAGTCGCCCGCACCGGTCGGAATGCCGCCGTGGAAAACTTCAGTCATCGGTTTGGTTTCGCTACGAAAATTGGTGAGCAGGTAAAGCGCGTGAATCTGCTTCATCAGTTCCTGCGAGAGCGCTTTACGCGTTTGAATCAGCTCCGGACTTTTGTTTTCTGCAATCAGTTGGTCGAGCTGTTTGATTTTGCGGTCGACGGGATCGCTCAGCCGGTGGAATTCATCGACATTAAGAATCGGCGGAACCCAGCCGTCGACCAGCCATTCGCCGTTGTACTGGCAGGAGAAAGCGCGGAGTACGACAGTCTGGCCGGAGCTGTCTTCGCATTCAAGCACGCCAAACATTTGCCCGCGCGCTTCGCCCAGCAAGTAGTCGGTGGAAAACTTTGGCTCTGGATTACCCACCCCGCCCTGCGGGCACCCCTCCGGAGGAGGGGATCTTAAACATTCCCCTCCAGAGGAGGGGTGCCCGGAGTGAAGCGACGGACGGGGTGGGTTGCATCGCGAGGAAACGGGAAACGGTTCCAGATGATCGATCCTCTTAAACGTTTCGAGCTGCGCCATCAGTTCCAGCGCATACTTCCGGCTGTTGCCGACTGGCAGGGAATGGACTTTTCCACAGGCGGCGCAGAATCCCGAAGCTGAAATGACGGAACTGGATGACATAGAAGAAAAGGATCACGAATTTCACAGATGAACGCGAATTTTTTTCTGGGAGAGAGTGCGGTACGTCACACGGCACTCTGCGCGGGAGAATCCTGTGATAGAGTGGATGCGGAACTCCAGTTATATTTTCGTTTCATTCCGTTCAAAGAACTGCCTCAACCTCAGACAAACATCATGAAATGCTTCTGAACCAGAATCTTTGTTTTTGAGTAGATATTCCAATGTCTGGGCATATGCAAATGTTGACGCTGGAACCCAGTGGCCGCTGACAAAAACACCTGCACCTTTGACCGTAAGTTCTCCGTATAAATTTGAAAGTTCTTTGTCGCTCACTTGGATTTCGGACAAAACAACTTTAGTTGGCGGGAATGAACGGCTCAGTTTGAAAAGTTGTTTTTTGGATTCTTCAATTTGGTTTAGACGAGGATTGATTGCGTCAAACCCGCCCTTTGCAAAAGCTTCAGCAAAGGAATCTGGATTCCGGATATCGGGCATGAGTGCTTGAGATATCTTTTGCAACTCCCGGTTCTTTTTGAAAATCCAGTAGATCGTTTTAAACATGATATTCCTTTTAGCGGTCTTGGTTAAGGCAGTTCGCGAACGGCCACAGTCTCTTGTGGCAGGTTAGTTCTTCGGAGAACGAGAGGATACATGAGGCTGAAATGAGGATTGTCATTTTCTTCAATAAAAACTTCTGCATTTCCCCAAACCAGAAGTTTTGAGATGTCTCCGTGAAGGTAGTTGAATTTTGTTCCGTCGGACAAATGAACGATAAATGTGGTCTGTGTGAATCGTCGTATTCTCAGAGGTTTAGCAGGCATGTGTTCCCTTTCTTTTCAATGTTGTGTGTGTCGTGACGCTCTATCCTGAAAACCGCGTTGAGCATAGGGTCAGTTTGTGGTGTTGGCAATATCTCTTTGCCGAGTGTTGATGCGGAGGGTATAGAGCTTTCCAAACATTGGAAACCCAACATTCCATCCATCCAATCTTCCGCCGATCCAGCCCCCTTTATTCCGCTTTAGGATCGCGGCTCATGAGGTCTTTGAGCGCCTGGCGCGGATCTTTGCCGTTTTCGACGATCTGGCAGACCTCTTCGGTAATCGGCATGGAGATGCCGTGTTCACGGGCCAGATCGCGGGCGGCTTTGGCGTTCCAGATACCTTCGGCGACCTGCTTCATGCCGCCCATGATGTCTTTGAGGTTTTCGCCTTTGCCGAGCCGTTCGCCGACTGAACGGTTGCGACTGTGGCGGCTTCCGCAAGTAACGATCAGGTCGCCGACACCGCTTAGACCTGAAAAAGTTTCTGGCTTCGCGCCGAGCGCGGTGCCGAGCCGTGTAATTTCGGCGAGGCCGCGCGTCATTAGCGCGGCTTTGGAATTATCGCCCAGTCCGATGCCGTCAAGAATACCGGCGGCAACTGCGATAATGTTTTTGAGCGCACCGCCCAGCTCAACGCCGATGACGTCGTCGGAGGTGTAGACGCGGAATGTTTTTCCCATGAACGCTTTTTGAATGGCAGCAGCATTTTTTCCGGCTACCGTGACGGCGGTCGGCACGCCGCGCGCCACTTCCTCGGCGTGGCTTGGGCCGGAGAGAGCGGCAATGTCGCGACCCAGTACATCCAAAGCGGTTGCGCTCATCCGGTAGTGTGTTTTTTCGTCGAGTCCTTTGGTGGCGCTGACGATCAGCGCATTGGCGGCGAGGTGCGGTTTAAAGGTTTCGAGCGTGGTGCGGAAGAAGCGCGACGGAACGACCAGCACGATCAGTTCGGCATCTTTGGCGTCAGCGGGATTGGAAGTCCAGTTTATCGCGGGCGGAATTTTTACGCCCGGCAGATAGACTGTGTTTTCACCTGCGGCGCGTATGGCTTGGATTTCTTCTTCGAACGGTCCCCAGATGGTCACCTGATTGCCGTTGCCGGCCAGTACCATTCCCAGCGCCGTTCCCCAGCCGCCATTACCTATGACAAAACATTTCATGTTTCAGTTATCCGTTATCAATTGTCGGTTATCTGGTGGAACGCGCCGTCCCGGCGCGTTAAAAAGCGTGCGCGGAGCGCCCGCTCCACCTTTATTTTTTCTTCCGCTGAAATTTGTGTTCTGTTCCGGCGGCCAGCCGCTGGATGTTGGTGCGGTGGCGGTAGATTGTCAGACCGCCGAGCAGTGTGAGCGCTATGGCAATTACCGGGCCGTAACCGGCCGTCCAACCGGTGATGACGACGACCAGCGCGGCGATGATGGAGCCGAGCGAGACGTAACCGGATGCGTAGAAAACGACGACCCAGGCAATCAGGCCGATGACGACCGCCAGCGGTGCCACGCCGAGCAGTACGCCTGCGCTGGTCGCCACGCCTTTGCCGCCTTTGAATTTCAGGAAGACCGGAAAGTTATGGCCGAGAATCGTTGCCGTTCCGAAGAGGATTCCAAACGTCGGATCAAGTTTTCCAATCATTGGAAAAAGCGCGGCAGGCAGAAAGCCTTTCAGCGCGTCGAGCACGAAGCAGGTAATACCCAGCGGTTTTCCGAGGCAGCGCAGCACGTTGGTTGCGCCGATATTGCCGCTGCCTTGTTTGCGGATATCGACGCCTTTAGCTTTTGAAATCAGCAGGCCGAAGGGAATCGAGCCGATGATGTATGCCAGTGTTGCGAGGAAAATAACGGGTACAACAGTCATGGCTATTTTCCGAAGAGGGAATTGCCTAAGCTCTTGAGCGACTGTTTGACCTCTTCGTTTCCTTTGAGTTCCTTGACGTTTTTGCCGAGCTGTTCAGAAAGGGCGTTGCCGACGGCTTCGCCAAGCGATTGGTTGGTGACGGCGTTGTTAGTCGGCTGTTCGCCCGGCACGACCTGTTCGATCAACTGTTGCAGAGCGGGGCTGCCGGCAATTTCCTTCACGTTGTTGGTGAGTGCGCCGACCAGCATTTCTTTCGGTGCGGCGTTTACATCCACACCCAGTTGCTTGCCCAGTTGTTTTTTAAGCTCCTTCATGCCGAGCGCTTTGCCGATTTTTACCGACTGTTCGGAGAAGAGCGACTGAAGCGCACCGGTCAGATCCAGCACCGGATCTTTAAGCGTCCCGCTGAGCGGGAGTTTCAGCGTGGTGTCACCGATCTTCTCGCCGTAAAGCTTGAGGTCGTTCAGCACCAGATCAATCCGTGAACCTTTGAGCTGACCTTTGGTGCAGGTGATGGAGGGCTTGATGGAAAAGGATCTGCTTTCCACATTATTTTTCTTCAGCAGATCGCCCAGAAATGCGGCGTCGATATCCACAATACTTCCGGAGGCGTTAAAGGTCGGGTTTTCCGGATCGGTCAGCGGCTCAAGAATCGCATTCAGGTCGGTCGCAAAATTATCTTTTTCATGCGGCAGCGAGCCGCGCAGAACGAGCAGGCTGTTCGGCTGACCTTCGGCCGGTACGGTGAAAAGGTCGCTGCCGGTCAGCCGGAGGCTCAGGTCGTATTCCTTATTTTGTTTGGAATCGACGTACTTAACCATGGTATCCACCGCAATGCGGCGGATGTGTACCGGAACCGGTTTAGCCGGTGCAGAGGCCGGGCTCTCGCCCGGGTGCTGCTGCGGAACGGTTGTCTGTTCCGGAACTTTTGATGCCGGAGCTTCTGCGCTTTCAACCGGCTTCAGGGCGGCGGCCAGCTCCTGAACGTTGAACATCTTTTCTTTATTCCGTTCGATGACCAGCGTCGCACCCTTGGCTTCAACCAGTTTGATGACCACCGGGTCGCGCTTGAGCAGTGACATCATTTCAACTTCGAGCGAGCATTTGTCGAAGGTGAGGAGGCAGGGTTGTTCGTAACCCTTCAGGTTGCGAACCGCAAAGCCTTCCAGTTCGGCGCTGCCTTTGAGCAGGTTGACCGAGGCGTTGGTGATGCTCATATCGAGGCCGTACATCGACTTAACGACGGGGAAAACCCGCCGGTTCAGCGCCGTGGTCAGCCCTTTGGTGAGAAACATCTGCAGGCCGACACCCAGCAGTACAACGATCAACAACAGTGCAGCTAAAATAATTCCGAGTGTTTTCATGGCGGGGAATGTACTCGGAAGAAGGTTTAAAGGCAATCAAGCACCGCAGCACAAAGTGCGGCGGTGCTTGATTTTGAAACGGAAGGCTATTTCTGCTTCAAAATATCCCTGATTTCAGCCAGCAGGGTTTCTTCTTTTGACGGGGCGGGCGGCGGCACCGGCGCGGCGGCTTCTTTTTTCTTCAGTGAGTTCATGCCCTTGACCACCATGAAGATAGCGAAGGCCACGATGATAAAATCGATCAGCGTCTGGATGAACTTTCCGTAGTTCATCGTCACCGCCGCCACTTCGCCATGAGCTTTCTGGAGTGTTATAACCAGATCCGAAAAATTGACGCGGCCCATCAGCAGGCCGATCGGCGGCATGATCACATCGGACACAAACGAGGACACAATTTTTCCGAACGCGCCGCCGATCACGACCCCGACGGCCATATCGATTACATTGCCGCGCATGGCAAACGCCTTGAACTCTTTCATTATCTGCATGATTTACTCCTCCTTGTTTGACCAGAACTCTGGCGACAGCCGGATGGTTTTACCTTTCCATTTAAAACCGCCGCGCTTTTCCAGTTTCTGGAGCAGCCGGCTGAAGGTTTCGGGTGTCGCGCCGATGGCTGAAGCGATGTCTTTTTTGGGGAGGTCGGGAGTGATCTCCGGTTTTTCGCCGTAGTGCTCGCGCAGAAATTCGACAAAGCGCGTCTCGGCATCCATGGAGGTGAGCTGCCGGATGCGCTCGGCAAGATAGCGCTGTTTGTGCATGAGCATCGCCATGAAATCATTGCGGAAATCCGGCGCGTCGAGCAGTTTCAGGAATCCGGCGCGCGGCAGTTCGATCGCTTCGGCGTCGGTGCAGGCAACGGCGGTAACGGGATATCTGCTTTTCTCAAAGAGAATGACTTCGGCGAACAGTTCGCCCGGCTTAACGGTTTTGATGACGGTCTCGCGTCCGTCGAGATTGGTTTTGACGAGCTGGATGCTTCCCGAAGTGAGCAGATAAACCGCCTTGCCTTCGGAACCTTCCATAAAAAGCAGATCACGTTTGACGACGGTGCGGCGGCAGCTCAGTTCAGCCAGCCGCCGGCAGGCGGCTTCAGAAAGTCCGCTGAAAAACTTGGCGTTGCGGATCAGCTGGTAGGGATCGGTCATGGCGGGGATTTAATCACGGACAGCTGAATATGGGCACAAAAAAAGGATGCCCGGGAAGGCATCCTTTTCCTCAGCCGAAGGCCTGATTAGTCAATAAACCGGCGGCGAATCCAGAAACCGGCGATGAGCACCAGTACAGCCATTGAGGCAGATGCCGGTTCGGGAACGGCTGCACTGCGGATCTCGAATCTTGCCAGAATGTCCTGTTGAGGCTGTATCCATGGATTGGAACCCTCGAAGTTTGAGCCGCCGACCGGACTCAGCGCCTGCGGGGTTACATCGACCTGATAGCCTTGAACCATGAAAGAACCCGTCCCGCCTGTGTCGAGAGACAGATAGTCATTATTAAACGTACAGTCAAGATCGGCATCCTGACTGAGCAAGCCGGATGAACCTCCGGCGAAAGTGATGTTGCGACCTGCGGTAATATCAAAATGCAAGTCACTCCAGACATCCGGGTCGTTCGCAGTGCCGCCATAGGTGTAATCAATAGTCCAGTTCAAGGTGTTGATTTTCAGGTAATAGATTCCCGGTATCAGGTCAAGTGTTCCGGTATAAGTAACCATTTCCAGTGTATCCCCCGGATACCCATCAACGCCGAACAGAGCATGGTTCGGCGGTATTGTGGGGGCGGGATATTGATTAGAGCCCCAGCCCGACACAGTATAACTGACAATGGTTGCGTCAACCGACATCGCCATAACAAGAATCGGTATGGCAGAGAACCGAAAGAGACCGTGACCTTGTTTTTCTGGGAAAGCCTGATATTCCAGCCGGTGCTTTGCAATGCGCTTTACGATCATTGTTGCCTCCCGTGTTTTGAGGAGGAAACTGTCATACAAGGGAGCGTTTGTAAACAAAAACACTACATTAAACGTAGTGAACAACCCTACAACAAACGCATGAAGCAGCTTGTATTTATCGTCGTTGCAAAATCATTTGATCCAATGTTTACGGCTGGCAGCAGAATGCAGTCACAAAAAAAAGGATGCCCGAAAGGCATCCTTTTTCTTAGCCGAAGGCTTGGTTAGTCAATAAACCGGCGGCGGATCCAGAAGCCGGCGATGAGCACCAGCACGGTCATCGAGGCCGTGGCCGGTTCAGGAATAGGGGAGTAGGTATAATCAACCTTCAACGTTCCGGAGGTCAGGTATTGTGAAACAGTGGATTGGGCGTCTCCTCCGCCGGAAAGAATCCATGTTCCCAAAGAGGTCATATCATAACTGATGAGCCCTGTTCCGAGAAAGGGACTGAAATCTGATGTTTTTTCGACGATGCCTGTATATAAATCACTCTCAATATTTCCAAAACTGAAATAGTCTCCACCGGTTCCGTTATAGGTCGGCAGTCCGCTTTCTGCGCCATTGGCCGCAAAAGAATGAGCGGGAATTCCCGAGATGTTCAGAGCGCTGGACAGGTTTATTGCGCCGGTTCCTGTTAATGCGACTTGCGCGCCAGCCAAGGCCGGAGAGCCATCAAATGCGGAATCTGTTCCGTTTTCAAAATTAATATCCGCAGATTGCTGCGCGGTAAAGGTCAGGGTGACCTTTGACAGTACACGGGTTCCGCTTTGAGTGTCGAACTGCGAAAGCGTCATGTTGTATGGGGTGCTCCAGATGGGATTACCTTCGGAGTAATTGACGCTGAAGCTTTCGATGGCAGCCGAAGCCAGCCCCGCCATCAGCGCCATTGCGATGGTTAATGCGGTTTTTTTCATCTTGGGTTCCTTTCTATATAATACGCCGAGCAGTCAGTTAATCTTCCTGCTTTCCGGGCGCAGTGAATCATACGGCGGGCGTATCGTCAATCATTGAGCTTCAAAGAAATGACTACGTCTTTATAATGGAAACCACTACTGCCGAAGGTTTAGCTGTACCATGTGAATCTATTTGGCGTGGCAGCAGCTTTTCTTTTTGTTTGGAAGGACGGCGGCAATGAGCAGTCCGGCGAGAATGAACGCGCAAATCTGTTCAAACCGTCCGGCTTCGGCGGCATGGTGGTGGACGTGTTCGGTGATAACCTGTGCGGTGAGGATACGGTTGAGCAGCCAGCCGGCCGCCAGCGAACAGCCCGCGAGCGTGGCGAGATAGATAATGACGGTGCGGCGGCCCATCGTTTGCAGAACCGTGGCGATGGTTGCGGCGTTGGTGG
>JBAZTQ010000126.1:0-8629 GCA_041661845.1 Kiritimatiellales bacterium
CGCCATTAAACCGCCGGCCAGCCGGAGAGCCAGCAGTCCGCCGGAAAGAGGTCTCAAGCCGGTCAGTGAAAAAACCAGCGCATAATAAAGGGTTTCAAAAATGGCGGCAGCCGCGCCAAGCACGGCATAGGTGGCCGGCAAGTCACCGAAAACTTCATCGCGGATCCAGTTGACCCCGACCGCCAGAGCAGTGAAAAACGGAATCGACAGGCCCAGCGGTGCAGGACAGAGCGCATCGTGCAGCAGGTCGGCGAGAACGGCGGCATATATCATCCGTGCATGATCGGTGTGCAGGGCAATGCAAATAACGAGTCCGGTCAGCAACGGAAGTTCCAGCGAACCGAATGCCGTCCATGCCGGAATTACTGTTTGCAGCAGCGCACCGGCTGTCAGTGTCAGCGTAATGAAGAGCCAGCTCATTCCTCTGCCTCCGCATTTTCCTCTTCACCGGCAACAAAAACCACGTCCATCAGCTCGGTCACCGCTTTCGGAATAATATCCGCGTACTGATAGAGTCCGGTTTCTTCCATGCCGACGCTTTCGATGTAGCCGATCAGAATATCTTTAGGAAATACACCGCCCAAACCGGACGTCACCACGGTATCGCCGGCTTGCACCGGCGAATCTTTATGAATGAACTGCATGCGGGCAACCGGATAGCCCTGCGCATTCAACCCGCGCCCCGTCACCAGACCGAACGAACCGGTTCGGTTCACACGGGCGGACACTTTACAGGCCGGATCTGAAAGCAGCAGCACTTCGGCGGTATGCGAAGAAACCTCATCCGTCCGCCCGACCAGTCCGTCGGGTGAAATAACCGCGCGGCTGGCTTCGACACCTTGCGTTCTGCCTTTATCCAGCCGCACACTTTGCCACCAGCCGCTGATGGTGCGCGCTGTCACCTGACAGGGAATAAATGAGTGCTGCTGGCGGTTGAAAAAATCCAGCTGATCCTGCAGATGGCGGTTTTCCTGCTCCAGGTTTTCAAGCTGAACCAGCCGGGCCTGCAGATAAATCACTTCTTCGGAAAGACGGCTGTTTTTCTCCGCCAGACCGCCGAAGCCGCGAACGGTATCGGCCCCCTCTTTCAGACTCCGGGCGGTCTTGACGAGAAAACTTTGCAGCGGTGTGATGGAATCCTTGAAAAGCCCTTTAATCCGGGCGGTGCAACCGCCCGGCAAAAGAAAAAGCAGCAGCAGTGCAAGCACTGCTGCAACCCATCTAAAAAAACTTTTCCGTACAAACATAGACCCGTTCCGGCTCTTCATCAGAACACGGAGGGACGAAAAAACGGGATTCCGCGCACTTACCGGGCGCGGGCTTCGGAGAGTTTACGCAGGAAGTTGATTTCGTGCAGCACGACACCGGTGCCTTCGGCCACCGCGCTGAGCGGGTCGTCGGCAATGTGTACCGGCAGACCGGTGTTGTCGGCAATCAGTTTATCCAGCCCGCGCAACAGAGCGCCCCCGCCGGCCAGCACCATCCCGCGGTCTACCAGGTCGGCAGACAGTTCAGGCGGACAGCGGTCGAGCGTGACACGGACGGCTTCAACAATACCGGCAACCGGATCTTTGAGCGCGCCGCGAACTTCTTCGGAGCTGATTGTCAACGTTTTCGGCAGGCCGGCGACCTGGTCGCGGCCTTTCACTTCCATAGTAGTCTCTTCACCTATCAGCATAGCCGAACCGATCGAAATCTTGATGTCTTCCGCGGTCCGTTCACCGATAAGCAGATTATATTCCCGTTTCAGATACTGGATGATCGCCTCATCCAAGTCGTCCCCCCCGATACGCACGCTGCGACTGAAGACAATACCGGCAAGCGAGATCAGCGCGACTTCAGTGGTACCGCCGCCGATATCTACGATCATGTTGCCGGCCGGTTCTTGAACCGGCAGTCCTACACCGATCGCAGCAGCCATCGGTTCTTCAATTAAAAACACATCCCGTGCGCCGGCATGGACTGCGGAGTCCTTGACAGCGCGTTTTTCAACTTCTGTGATGCCGCTCGGAACGGCCACGACAACGCGCGGACGCACCATACGGCGGCGATTATGCACCTTCTGTATGAAATACCGGAGCATCGCCTCGGTAATTTCAAAATCGGCAATAACACCGCCCTTCATCGGACGGATGGCGGTAATGCTGCCCGGCGTGCGGCCCAGCATACGTTTGGCTTCGTCGCCGACGGCGAGAACGCGGTTGGTTCCGGCCTGAACGGCCACTACGGAGGGCTCACGGAGGACAATGCCGCGATCGCGGACGTAAACCAGTGTATTGGCGGTTCCCAGGTCAATTCCGATGTCACTGGAGAAAAGGCCCATCAGACGGTTTAACATAGCTCATTTCCTGTTTTGGTTCGAAAAGTAAAAATCTAATTTAAGTGCTTCATAATTGCGCGTTTAAACAAAACCGGTCAAGCCGAAACATGTGAATGTTCACCGTTTCCTGCATTTTTACCGGGCCGGTCTGAACCGTCAGGAAACGCTCAGGGAAACCGGCAGGCTGAGCAGGCGCACGTCCGGGTTGCGCTCACAGAAGAATTTCAGGATCCATTCGGAATCAAACAGCAGCACTTTGCGGTCGGAAGAATCGAGGGCCAGTTTACAGCTGGGCGGCAGCATGGATTCCGTTACCACCGAGGCCGGCCCGCCGGATTCATCGACCCAGCGGAACATCTTATACGGTGCCGGTTCGAGCCGTGCGACAGCGCCGTACTCGTTTTCCAGCCGGTATTTAAACACTTCGAACTGCAAGCTGCCGACCGCGCCCAGCAGCGGGATATTCTGCGACGGATCAGGAAACCGGAAGCACTGCAGCGCGCCTTCCTGCAGCAGATGTTTCACACCGGCCTGGAAGCGCTTATATTGTGCGGGAACCGGATTGTAGAGCATCGCAAAACACTCCGGCGCAAACTGCGGCATTTCGTGATACACGATCGACGGGTCTTCGGTCAGCGTATCGCCGATACCAAATCCGGCGTGCCCTACCAGCCCGATGACGTCGCCGGGATACGCCGTATCCACCGTTTCACGCTCCCGGGCAAAAACCCGGTGTGAACTGGAAAGCCGCACCTGCTCGCCGGTTCGCGAATGAGTCACGCGCATATCGCGGGTGAAACAGCCGGAACAGATGCGCAAAAAGGCGATCTGATCGCGGTGTTTCGGATCCATGTTCGACTGAATCTTAAAGATAAAGCCGGAAAACTTCGGATTCTCCGGCAGGATTTTTTCCTCGCCGGAAAAACGCGGCTGCGGCGCAGGCGCATAATCCACGATGGCGTCCAGCATCAGTTGAACCCCGAAATTATTGATTGCGCTGCCGAAAAATACCGGACTGAGTTCACCGGCCTGAACTTCCGGCAGATTGAACACCTCACCGGCGGTGTCGAGCATCTCCAGCTCGTTAATCAGCTCTTGATAAACCTCCACCGGCATCCGGTCGCGCACCTGCGAATCGGTCACTGAATGGAGCGCCACCGGCGCGCGGTAAGCGCCGTGCGCCGTGCGCTCAAAGAAGTGCGCCTGCTTCGCCGTCCGGTCATACACGCCTTGGAAATCGGAACCGTTGCCCAGCGGCCAGTTCATCGCGCAGACCCGCAGTTGCAGCGTCTGCTCCAGTTCATCCATCAGTGACAGCGCATTGCGCGACGGACGGTCCAGCTTGTTCATGAACGTAAAAATCGGGATGCCGCGCATCCGGCAGATTTCAAACAGCTTGCGCGTCTGACTTTCAATCCCCTTCGCCGCGTCGATCACCATGATGACCGCATCCACGGCCATCAGCACGCGGTAGGTATCTTCCGAGAAATCGCGGTGACCGGGTGTATCCAGCAGATTGACGCAAAACCCGCGGTATTCAAACTGAAGCACGGTGGAAGTAACCGAAATGCCGCGCTGCTTTTCCATTTCCATCCAGTCGGATGTCGTGGAGCGCTGATTTTTACGCGCCGTCACCGAACCGGCCAGCTGAAGCGCGCCGCCGTACAGCAGCAGCTTCTCCGTCAGCGTCGTTTTACCCGCGTCCGGGTGCGAAATAATCGCAATCGTCCGCCGTTTGGCAATTTCCTGTTCAAAACTCATAGCAGTTATCCGGGATAAAAAAGAGCGGAGACTGTAGGCCGCGCCCCGCCGCCAGCGCAATCCGATTCTGCCGGTTTAAGCAGACAAAGCACGCGGGGCGGACGTTATTATGGTTGCTTCTTTTTTCGCGGTTTCGGCGAGAGCTTCGGCAGTTGCTTCACGGCCGTATCGAAATCGGCATCCACCGGGCGGGGCTCGCCAGCGGTCAGCGCCTTAAACTTGTCGTATTCCAGCTCGGCCTTGACCTGTGCCATCTCGTGAGAGATGCGTCCGGCGTGAGTGAGAATGTCGCGCTCATTGAGCGTTAGAAACGCATCCAGTTTCTTTATCCAATCCGCCATGTGCATGGGAATGCGACGCATCGCCTGGCCCTGGGCGAAGATGAGATATTGCTCGACGAGATTGTTCAGCGCCGCCAGCTCCGGCTCAGTGAGATAGTTTTTTGCGATGGCAACATCCGGCTTGCGGATCACCACGCCACGCCAGTTCGTAAGCCCGAGGTTGGGCTTCGCGGCATCCACCCGTCCATGGATAATCTCCGCTGCTGTCTGGCCGGTGACAGCCCAATGCACCTTGTTCTGCACCGTCTTGAAGAATGCGATGCTGACCTCCTGCGTGGGGTCGTAATCAATGCTCGTCGCGTAGATGTCCGTGATCTTCTGGTAGAACCGCCGCTCCGAAGTGCGGATGTCCTGAATACGGCGCATCAGCTCCTCGAAATAATCGAAGGGCTGGTCGGGGTTTTTCAGGCGCTCGTCATCAAGGACGAAACCCTTGACGATGTATTCCCGCAAACGCTGCGTGGCCCAGATGCGGAATTGCGTGCCCCGCAGCGACTTCACCCGGTAGCCCACGGAGATGATGACATCGAGGTTATAGAATTTCGTCGCGTATTTTTTGCCGTCGGCGGCAGTGGTCAAGGATTCCTTGACTACTGAATCCTCTTGCAATTCGCCATCGGAAAAGGCGTTCTGGATATGCAGGCTGACGTTCTGCTTGGAGGTCTGGAACAGCGCCGCCATGTGCTGCTGGGTAAGCCAGACAGTTTCGCCTTCAAACCGCACATCGAGTTTCAGCTTCCCGTCCTCCGTCTGATAAACGAGAAACTGGCCTCCGGGTTGTGGGGATGGTTGAGGTTCGTTCATGGCTGTTTCTTGCCCCCTCTTGAACTCTTCGGAAATCCCGAACGGTTGCCATCCTCGCCCGCCTGCCGGGTAAAAATCAGAAACTCGGCGGTGCTGTTGCGGATTTGCAGTTTGTTTGCCTTTTTCATAATAGACTCCCGAACAGTTTTTGCAGGACGGTTCCCGTTATGCCGCGGCGGTTTTTAAATAAAGATACTTCTGGAAACCCGCAAAAGCTTCACCCACGTCACCGCCGAGGTCGGCCACGGCGTCCTGAATGGAATTATGATATTTGAGCCGGAGTAGCGGCGTCAGTTTTTCCTGATCCAGTTCCTCCACGCCGACGCTGACATAGTGCGACAGCACGAAATCGAGAAACACCTGCTGCTTGCTGTTAAACTGCGTACTGATAATCACCTTGGCGGTGACAGCCCGTTCCTGCCGGCTGAGCGGCGGCAGCGCGTAGGCGACATGCGCCAGCACATCGAACAGGTCGCTGTTCTCGGCATCAATGATCTTCTGCATTTCAGTCAGCTGGTCATGACCGAACCCTTTTTCAGCGAGCCCCTGCAAAAGTTTCTTCCGTGTATCCGGCGCACTCCACAGGGCGCGAAGTTCCTCTTCGTTCTGGAAGAACTCCGGCAGTTTACCGAAAAGCATTTCCATAAACTGTTGTGACGACATCGGCGTACCGTCGGGATGCCAGAACGTCGTCGTCATCATGTGCTGGATCGTGCGCTCTTTGCCGTCGGCCAGTTTCACTTTTAGCTTGGGCTTTGGATTGCGCTCCGGCTTTTGTTCTTTGGTTTCCGCAGGTTCTATAGGTCGCATAGATCCTATAGGACTTACATTCCCTTCCGGCGGCCCGTCCCATTCCGGATCACTGAATTTAAGATGCGCCTTCACGAAATCGTAGATGGTGAAATACTCCTTGCCGTCGTAGAGCCGGGTGCCGCGTCCAATGATCTGCTTGAACTCGATCATGGTATTAATCGGGCGCATCAGGACGATGTTGCGGATGTTACGGGCATCCACGCCGGTGGACAGCTTTTGCGAGGTGGTTAGAATGGTCGGCACCGTCTTCTCGTTATCCTGGAAGTCGCGCAGATGCTGCTCGCCGAGCGCGCCGTCGTTGGCCGTCACCCGCTGGCAGTAATTCGGATCTTTACTCGTTTTCAGCTGGTTAATCAGGTCGCGCACGGCCAGTGCGTGAAGCTGGCTGGCGCAGAACACCAGCGTCTTTTCGTTCGGGTTGATTTGCGCCATGAACAGTTCGACCCGCTTCTTCTCGCGCGACTGGATCTCGATGATCTTGTTGAAATCCTTCTCCTCGTACACCCGGCCCGCCTCGACCTCGCCCTCCACCACCGTGTCATCCGGCGTGTAGGTGTAATAATCGATCGTCGTCTGAATCTGCTTCACCTTGAACGGCGTCAGGAAGCCGTCGTTAATGCCCTCTTTCAGTGAATAGATATAAACCGGCTCTCCGAAATAGGCGTAGGTATCCACGTTATCCTTGCGCTTCGGCGTAGCGGTCAGACCGAGCTGCACCGCCGGGGCGAAGTAATCGAGAATGTCGCGCCAGTTGCTTTCGTCGTTGGCGCCGCCGCGATGGCACTCGTCGATCACGATAAAATCAAAGAAGTCCGGCGGATAGTCTCCGAAATACGGCGACGGCTGACCATCCTTCGGCAGGCCGCTCATGAACGTCTGGAAGATGGTAAAAAACAAACTGCCGTTTTTCGGCACCCGGCCTTTTTTCCGAATATCGGAAGGATCAATCCGCACCAGCGCATCTTCGGGAAACGCGGAAAAATTGTTATACGCCTGATTCGCGAGAATGTTCCGGTCGGCCAGAAACAGGATGCGCGGACGGCGGGCAACATAAGCGGTTTCTGAGCCGGTCGAAGAACGGTTCCAGCGGCTGTGGAAAAGTTTCCACGCGATTTGAAAAGCGATGAACGTCTTGCCGGTACCGGTCGCCAGCGTCAGCAGAATCCGGTCGCGTCCGGCGGACAGCGCCTCCAGCACCCGCTCGACGGCGATGTCTTGATAATAGCGGCTGGGATGCGAGCCGCCCTTGTCCTCGAACGGTACGGCGGCGAACCGGTCGCGCCACGCGTTCGCTTCGGCAAAAGTGCGCGCCCAAAGTTCTTCCGGTGCCGGGAACCCCGTCACATCTCCCTCCACGCCGTCCACCATGTCCACCTGATAAACGCCGCGCCCATTGGTTGAATAGGCAAAGCGTACCGCCAGCTTCCCGGCATAATCCTTGGCCTGCGCCACCCCTTCGGTCAGCTCTTCATCCCATGCCTTGGCTTCGACGACCGCCAGCTTGGTGTTGCGGTAAACCAGAATATAATCGGCGATCAGCGGCTTCGGCTTCTGCCCACGCCCTTCGATGCGCCCGTTGGTAATCTTGTATTCCCGCCGGACGCGACTGCCCTCGACCACGCCCCAGCCCGCCGCTTTCAGCGCCGGGTCAATGTGCTCCGCTCTGGTTTCCGCTTCGTTCATCGGCTGGAACTCCCTTTTCGTTTTTCGCTGCGTACCCGGTAGAGCCGCTCCGTGAAACCGCCCTCGTTCTCAAACGTTTCTGCCTGCGCGGCCAGCTGGCGGTCGAGCAGACTGCACGCCACCGCCAGCAGCACCAGCGCGGCATTCGCCGCCAGCTCGGGGAAAGTGGACTTTGTGGACGAACTGGACACCGGTTTTTCTCCACCCTGTCCATTCTGTCCACCTTGTCCACCCTCTCTCCGTCCACTCTCTTTCTGTTCCTTCGCCCATTGCGCCACGTCGTCAGCGGTGGCGCACCGGCGGTCAATCAGGCTTTGCCGCCGGGGATCTTCGCGGTTCCAAAGCGGCAGTCCGCGCTGCCGCAGAAAATCTTCATAATCGAGCTTCAGCTCTTCCAGACTGGCGCGCGCCACATTGGTCAGTTTGAGCTCGGTCTTTTTCGAGGTGGCGCTCGCCTGACTGCCTTCGGCGATGTTCTGCACGCCGGAGCGCGCCGCCTGTACCATCTGGTCGCGCGTCCGGCTGAACCGGTCCACATAGGCCTCGCAGAAACGTATCGTGATGTCGTAAACAAGCTGAGCCACCTGAAAGCTTTTCAACTTCCGGTAGCCGCCGTGCGGCGGAATCAGTTTTTCCGGCTCACTCATAGTGCGAACCATCCTGCCCAAGTCTTTCCATCTTGTCCATTTCATTGGTGGAGCGAGCTCGCCTGCCCTGAGTTCACCGAAGGGCCGCGCACGCGCAACGCGCCGGGACGGCGCGTTCCACCTTACAACAAAGTCACCGACCTCACATCCACCCCGTCCACCATCACTTCCCCAAAAACCGCGCCGGGACGGCGCTTTCCCTTTGGACTGCGGTGGCTTGCCACCGCTTTGTTAAACGCAGCTTGCTGCGGTTTTCTTAT
>JBAZTQ010000127.1:0-8617 GCA_041661845.1 Kiritimatiellales bacterium
TGCCGGGAAGGCCATTTGCAGTCCATGATTTCAACTCATCGAAAACGGTCTGTTCCGGCGCGCCGCGGTTTTTCTCAAAGGCGACTTCCCACGGCCCCTGAATCACCATGGTCTCGTCAGCTTTTCCTTCATGCACTTGCGGCTTGCTGCCGGGTACAGGTTTCCCGTTCTGCTCCGGATCGAAAACGACAAAGGTCGAACCCCACGGCGCGAGAGACACGGCCACCCGGCCGCGGCCGTTTTCTTCGGCGGTATCCGTTATCCGGATAATCTCTCCGCTGTCAGGCTGCCAGAAGTAAGGGTGTTTGCCCTGCGACCGGAAGAGGATGTTGAGATTCAGTGATTCATCGCTCTGGTTGGAGAGGAAATACATATCGCGTCCGTCCAGCGTCCGGCGGTGGAGGTGTTTGATGTCGGCTCCGCCGGCACCGCTCACTTCAATCTGCGGCGGCACGCCGTGCGCAGCAAAGACCGCTGCAAGTTCCGTCCCCCAGTGAACCGTGCCTTTGCCGGTCTGCTTCGATCCGGATTTGCCGGGCTTTTCGCCCCAGAGTTCGTCCGCCATCCGGCTTATCTTCCGGTCGGCTTCGGGCTGTCCGCTCAGGCTGGGCGAACGCAACGGTTTCGGACCGACGACCACCGCGCCGTCCTTGACCAGCCGGTGGATTGCTTCGAGTGTTTCCGGCGTCATCGTGTCGATGGGCGGCAGCACCAGCGTGCGGTAGGTCGCGCCGTGCGGCAGCGTGAGTTTTCCGTCTTTCACGGTGATCAGCTCACGGATCGCGCGGCTGTCGGTCGCGTCGTAGTCGCGGCCGGCGGGCAGCTCGAGCCACAGCTCGTCGCGCTTCGGCGCGATATTGGGCATGCCGTCACCGTAAAAATACAGGACATCCTTATCGACCACGCCGGTTTGCAGCAGATACTGGCAGCGGCTCAAGTAGTCGAAGAACGCCCGTCCGTCCGGCATCCAGGTGATGCTTGGGCCGACATGGATGCCCGCGCTCCAGTTCATGCCGGGCGGAGCGTTGTCGACAACCGGATCGAGCCACATTCCGTGAATGAACATCCGGCTGACGCCTTCGGTAAAAGCGAAGTCGCCCAGTTTTTTGAGGTCATACGGCGCAGGCCACCAATTCGGAAATTTCCCGGTGGTGAATGATTCGAACAGTCCGTAAGCCTTGCCGTAAACGTTGACGGCGGAGGCGGCGTCTTTGACCGAGTTGCGGACATCGGACATGCGGCTGCCCCGTCCGGAGTACCAGAACTCGCCGGCCGGGTAATCCGTCTGGGCAAGCGATCCGACGGCATCCATGTTAGACTGGAAGCCGTGGCCGGATTCCGCGCAGAGCTTGACTCCGTCGTTGCGGCACAAGTCGGCGAGCGTCTTGAAATGATTTGCGATGTTAAGGTCGCCAATGGTGCGGCGGTAGTCCCACAGCACGCGGTCGGCGGCAGCGCCGTCTCCGACGATGCGTCCGTCGAACACAGGCAGATACGGCGTGAGATCGTAGCCGCGGCGCTTCTTGAACTCTTCGAGGAATCCGGCGGTCCACAAGTTCTCTTCGCCTTCCCAGCTGTCCACCTCGAAATAGCTAAGGCCTTTTCTTCCCTCCGGCGAGAGATGGGCAAAGATCGCACCTGCCATGCTCTTGTAATGGAGCCGGGTTGCATCGGCGCTCATTTTATCGGATTCGAGCGCGTCTTCATTACCTTTGCGCCCCTCGGCGTTATAGGTGTGCGAATGGGTCGGCACCATGCCGAACCGCATGATGGTCCAGTTTCCTGCCGGAACACTCCAGTTTAGATGACCGTCTTTCCCAAGTTTATCGGTGAGCGTCAGAACGGACTCCGGCGCGAGTGCGGGTACTGCTCCGTTGTCGGGTGTGGGTGCCAGATGGTCGTCCGGCAGCGTCCGTTCGCCCGGCTTTTTACCTAATGCCGTGACCGTGGCGCTCTTTAAAGCCCAGTTCCGGATCTCGGGCACACACGAAGCGGTCTTGCCGGGCTCCATCAGCGCCACTTCGTAAAGACGCATGTTGCGCTTGCCGGCCTGCCGCTGAGCTTCTGTTGCCACCAGCCGGAAAGTTTTTGCCGTGACCGGGGAGAACTCCTTCTCGACCGCCGTGTTCTCGGTCTCGAATTCTGCCAGCTTCCGGGAGGTGCCGTCCACATCCGCCTCAAAACGACCGGCCTTTATCCCGAAGCGCGGATCTTCCTGAATGTAAAAGTGATCAACCGTGACCGGCTCGGCGAAAGTAAACTCGATAACAGTCGGCTTGTTTTTCTGCGGAGCGGGAACCGCAGCGGAGCTTTCGCGGTCTCCGTCAATCATGGAACGAAGAAGACGTTCATTTCCTGCCGCGCCGGTCACTTTGATCTCCGGCGGATGTTCAGTCATGAGGTGCGATTCTTTATCCGGCGTCGGCCAGGCGACCACGGCCACATCAACATAGTCCGGATCAGCCGAAGGAGACGGCAGCACAACGGACTTCGTTTGCGGCCCGGAGACGCGCGTTACGGATGACGCAGGAACTTGATTATTATCCTTCGGCTTGATCCACGGGCCGCCGGTGTTCCACCCCTCGCAGAGTACCACGCCGAAGTCGAGTCCGAGCCGGTACGATTCCTCCGCCGCGAAGTTGACCAGATCGAGCCATTCGCTACTCATAAAATCGACGGGGCCTGGAGGCGCTGTAACCGCATAGCCTCCTTTAAGCGGCGGCACGTCAAAAAGCAGCCCTCCGCCAAGACCGACGCGCTTCATATGTTCGAGGTCGCGGGTGATCGCAGCCCGGTTGACGTTGCCGTTGATCCAGTCCCAGTAAACCATCGGACGCGCCTGCACCGGCGGGTTAAGAAAACCGTCACTCAATGCCGACGGTGCGTTTTCAGCCGCACGGATGGGTGCATGGGGAAGCAGTAAAAGGCCGGACAATATTACAAACAGAATTCTATTCACAACAGCACTCCTTATCTTTTTAACAACTCCGGCGTATGGCTCGCCGCCAATGAGCATACACCTTCCTGAAAAACGCCGGCATAAACCAACAAAAAGCAGTGACCGGAACCCTGAAAGGTATCATTATCCAGAATACATCATGAATATCGGCAAAAAAGGTATCGTATTTAAGAACGCCTCGGTGCTGAGCCGGCAAACCTGTCCGCCCGGCAGAAAGCATCCGGTGTATTACGGTTTCAATTATGTCACCGGCGGATGCGTTGAGTTCCGGTACAGCGCCAAAGAAACGTACACCCTTCACCCCGGAGATCTTATCGCCGTATTTCCGGATGATCCGTTTCTGCTGGACGGAGATTCTTTCCGCTACCAGTTTATTTCTTTCAACGGAACCGGTGCAGGAGATTTTTTTACAGCCATTGGACTTGCACCGGAAAAACGGGCGGTAAGAAAGGTTCCGGTTCAAATCCGGACGCTGATGAACCAGATCATTAAAGCCGGGATGGAAAACCGTACAAACCCCTGCTTCTTCCTCTCCCGGATCTTCGGCATCGGCGATCTGATTCATCAGACCAACCGGCAGCCCGTCCGGAAACAGAAACAGTCCTACCCGGAACTCATCAAACTGATTGCCGAACAGAGAGATTATCAGCAGCTCTCCATAGCAAACATTGCCGCAGAATTAAATGTGTGCCCGGACACTTTGAGGAAGGCCTGTTTAAAACAGCTGCACATGCCGGCGAACAGTTACCTGACCCAAATCAAACTCGCCCGCGCTAAAGAACTGCTCGTCAGTACGCCGTACAAAGCGGCCTGCATTTCCGGCGCCGCCGGATTCGGCAGTGAAAAACATTTTTTCAAAACCTTCAAACTCAATACAGGTAAAACCCCTCTTGAGTGGCGCGACTCTGAAAAATCATCACGCTCGGCGTAAAGAGGCTCCCTATCAAAGGCCTGACTGACGAAAACAAAATCAGCCTGCTCGCCGGCCAGTCCGGCACAAAGTCAATGTAACCCGCTGATAAGTACCAGTTTTACGCCCAAATCCTCACCAATCTGCAATAGCGCGGGAGATTTGTAGTGGAGAGAACCTTCAGCAAAACCAGTTGCCACCGGATATTTTGCACCGGTAGTGTCCGTAGCGGCAACTCCGGGAACGGTCGCGGCGGCGGATTCCTGAGCAGTCCTTACCGTTGCAAAGTCAGTTGAGGAATTTTGATTCGGAGAAAGTTTGGAGAGCGCAAAAACTATGTTTTTCCCGAAAGTCGCACGGACATCCGCCACAAAGTTGGTCAGGTTGGTGAAGTAGTTGGCGGCCTGTCCTTCCAGCGCATCCGATTCGCCCTGTACCCAGCCCATACCGATGATTTTAATTTCATAGTCCGGATATTTTGTCTGCAATGCGGCAAGTCCGCTCTGTACAGTGGCTTGAAAATTCCGATACTGGAGACCGTCTGCATCACTATTGGCTGTTCCGTCCGGCTTCCAGTCCTGCCAAAGGCTGGTGCCGGCAACCGCATATTTAATAACCGCCACCTTGGCACATGGATCAGAAATCAAATCGCGAGCGGTTCTGCCCATGCTCAGTTCAGGACCGAAATGATCGATGGCATCCGTTCCGGTAAGTGCCGGATATTGTTGCGGACTTCCGGCCTTCACGGTGGGATTGCCAGCCCCGGACTGGAGCTTTGTCAGTGTGTTTATAAGGGGGGGCAGTCCTTTGCCAGCGAACATCTCCACATCGGTCTGAGGAAAGGCCAGCGAATTGGTCGTATCATAAAGGTACTGATGATATCCCCAGCCCAGTGCGTTGGATTGTCCGCCAAAGAGGAAAACATACACTTTTTTTTCATACACGCCAAGTCCCTCCCAGTCGGCATAGGTTTCGGCACCGCTGACGAGGGTAAATTTGTTGTTTGCGTTGTATTGATAGATTCCGGGATTTCCCGCCGCCGCCGATCTCACAAAAAGATAGCGTGTACCGTCAAACGCGACATCTCTCCAAATACTGGACGGGAATGTCTGCAAGATAAAAAGGCGGCGGCTGCCGGTTCCGAACGGATTCGCAGCGTTAGTAAAACAATAGAGTCCCTGAGCGGCGGCGGTTCCGTGATAAAGCCCGTAGTAAACACCGTTGCAGAAATCAATACCGTGCCAGTCTGCAAAGGTACAGGTTCCGCTGATCAGCGGCAGAGCTGCGACCCCGTCATATTTGTGCAGTCCCGCACCGCCGTAAGCGGCAGTCCGCCCGAATGTATAATAATTCAGCCCGTCAAACCCGAGCCCCTGCCAGTTGGCGGGGGGAAACGGCCAGCTGCCGATACGTTTTTTTATCGTCGCAAACGGATGTTGCAAATTGGTAAACGTATAAAGACCCGCGTTGGTTTGTGAACCATGGTAAAAACCGCAGTAGACCGGAGCAGCCGAAACATATCCTGTCAGCCATAACGCGATTGCCGGCAATATAAACTTCAGTGTGTTTTTCATCTTAATTTATCCTGTTTTTCGAAGTTGCCTGTTCTCTCAAAAAATCCGCCGGATTGAGTTCCTTCATTTCTCGCGGGCGGCCCCGGCGGGCCGCCCGTGCGAATACAGATTTTATCCGGAACAGCTATTAGTGATCGAAGTCCGGCGTATCAATATTTTCCACGCCGGTCACACCCGACATAGGCGTAACATCACTGTTAATTTTTCCATTTACACAATATGGGGCTACAGCCGCTAGATATGCTGGATCCGGATTCTCCATGCTGTTGGTAGACCACCCGAAGCAGGTATTGAAGATGTTATGTTTAACGGTCTTCGCGCCCGGCGCAGATCCCTTCAGGCAAATATTGGTTCGAATGGGATCATACGGCGCATGAAAAGAACAACCGCTGATATTTACCGTCCCGCAGTTATCAATGATGAAGTCGGTAAACGGCGTTACCACAGCATCTACGTATGAAGCGGCATTAACGATGTCCACCTCATCGGCATTTTTGATCATTATATTATTCGTTCTGGTATTGGCATGCACTTGCAGCAAATCTGCTGTGCAGTACCCGGCGGCGATCGCGCTGACGTCAAAGCCGGTGTTATTCCCAACCGCATTGCACCTGTCGAAGAACACGCACCCTTTGTAATTTGAAAGGGTAAAACCCAGTCCGGCCGACCAGCAATAACAGTTATTGAAATAGGCATTATTTCCGTAGTTAATCCGGAATCCGGACTCGCTGTTAGTGCTCCCAACGATAAGCACATCAATAAACACAGGACTTTGCAGGTAGCTTGTATAAATGTGTTTACTGAAGTAATCCCCCTTCGCTGCTACATTAAACCCGACGTGCTCCATACGCAAATTGGTCACAGCAGTCGAACACAAAGAGCTGTGGTTAATTTGAATAGCAGTTCCGGAACTGCGCCCCCCCCCGTAAGCTGCAATAAAGGACAGATTACTGATCGACAGCTGGTTGGCGTTTGCTGTGTTGTTAAACCACCAGATTCCGGCTGCATTCGTACACTCAAGCCGGGAAACCCCTTTACCGCTGCCTGCAATCGCCACCGTCGCGCCCTTCAGATCGATCGCTTTGCGGGACGAAAAGGTATATTTCCCGGCGGGAACAGCAAGCGTTCCTCCTCCGCCGGACACGATGCTAGTCAATGCACTGCTAAATGCCGCACTGTCATCTCCGCCGTCGCCAGGCTTGGCATTGTACGGAGAATTGGTCACGCACACATTCAGCGTAGCGAAGCCGGCCGTTCCCAGAACAATTATACTTATGCAGGTCATCCACAATTTAACTTGTTTTGATGTTTTCATGATAAAGCTCCTTTAGTTTTGGCATTCGATACGGCGGGCCACAAAGTTGGCAGGAAGCTGCACAGACTTGCCTCGGGAACCCCATGTGTTTCCTTTAATGATGACATCCAGACTTGCCGCATCCACAACAACGTTTGTCCGCACGCCGGTCAGCGCGCCGGGAAATGTATTGCGCAACACATAACCAAGATGAACGTTGGTCAGCTTGACGTCTGCAAGAGAACACGAAGAGGAAAGCTGCCGGAACACATTGTCGGTTATATTGCAAATACGGCGGTTTATCACTTCAACACCATTGCTGAGCGCTGTGATGTCACAACCGGTGACCCAAAAAGTCGGCTCAACACCAATATCCTCGTGGAAATGAACCCCCGTCCGGCAATAGTTCGCGGTGCTGTTCCGTATTGCCCCGTCTTCCGAAGCACGCGCCGGAGTGCCGTCAAACAAATAGGCCGTCTTAGCACCCGTCACGGAGCATTCCTGAATGACTGCGGCATAGCAATCACTGATATCAAAACCTACATCAGGATAAAAATTAGGTGAGGTGTCACTCATATCCGTGCTCGTCGTCCGGCTAAACGAGCAGTTCGCTATTAACGGACGGTAACAACTTGTTACGACCACGCCCCTTTTGAAGTATTGCGGCCCGCCCATCTGCCCGCGCATTTTGACATTTGAAACGGTGGCCACCCGCTGGTTTGCCAGCCCGCCGCCAGTGACCTCAATCGCAGTGCCGGCATTTTCTGTTGCACTTCCTTTTAGAGAAATAATCGTCAGATTACGAATGGTAACTTCCGGAGTGGTTGCGCCCTTGAACTGTAATTTGATAAAACCGGCGGTGTTGTTTACATATATCGCCGTACCGGCTTCCCCCCGGATCGTGATACCTAAGGATTCTCCATTGGCTATCGCCACCTTTGAATTGAAGTAGTAGTTCCCGGCAGGAATATACAGCTCGCCCCCGCCTGCATTTGTTATCGCTATAAGCGCCGCCTGAAACGCCGGCGCATCATCCGCAGTGCCGTTTGGAGTCGCGTTGTTCGCTGTAATCGGACTCCAAGAGGTGACATTTAAGTTGGTCATCGCAAGAACACCTTGCGCACTGCCAAGAATCAGCAGGCTCGTCAGCAACCTCAGACGGCGCAACACCCATCCGTATCTTCCAGCTCGAACTGTCATACTACTGCCCTTTCTGTTAACCGGCTCTCTTTAATCCATACCGGTGGCCGGTGAAGCGATTCTCTGCGGATCAGGCCGGTTATGCAAGTGGTTGCATGTGGTATTATGACCGGCTTTTTGTGCGGCAGGTGCAGGGGCAGAAACCGGTTCGCTTTGGGAGGGCTTGGCCTGATATGAAATTACTTTGAGTTGAATGGTTTCTCGCAAAGCCGCGAAGCCGCCGAAGTAATGTTAGGAAAGGCTGTCTTCAGGACTCATGCACCTCCGCGCCTTGAGCGACCATAGGGAGCGGGCGAGAGAATGAGCTTATTTAAGTTAACGTCATATGATACCAAAACCGCATGATATTCGGTTTATAAACAAGGCAACCGGGACGGTTGCGATACGTACCGCCGCCGTCCCGGCGGCCTTGTCATAAATACCGAACCTCATACGTATTTAGTATGATTCAGGGCATGTAACGATTTACGACCAGCCGGAGAACCCCTCTGAAATGTGCGAAAGATTTTGTACGTTATCAACCGGATCTGCGGCCGCGGGAAGATTGTATTGGTGACGCTCTATTAAAAAAACAGCTGCCGGCCCCGGCGGCTATGAACCGCGAGGCCGACAACTCGGAATTTATATAGCCGCTACATCTTTCCTAACCCGTTCTAAATATCTGATTTTGCCTTTTCTGC
>JBAZTQ010000128.1:0-8474 GCA_041661845.1 Kiritimatiellales bacterium
ATCAGGCGGAGCGGGAGCAGAGCAAGGAGGGGCTTGCTGACATGGGCCTAAAGCTTCCATGTATTGGGGAATTCGCATCTATTCATGTCCATTCACGGTTAAAAAGTTCCAAAGTTCGGAAAAACAGTGGTATATTCCGCGCGATGAAAACGATTGAAGAGCAGATTCTGGAGCTGAAAGAAAAGCGCGGCGCGGTAATTATCGCGCACAATTATCAGGTCGATGAGGTACAGGCGATTGCCGATTTTACCGGCGATTCGCTGGAACTCAGCCGTAAGGCCGCGACCCTTCCGAACGAAGTGGTGGTGTTCTGCGGCGTTCATTTTATGGCTGAGACCGCGGCGATTCTTTCGCCGGAAAAAACAATTCTGATTCCCGATCCGAACGCCGGTTGTCCGATGGCCGATATGGTGACGGCGGATAAGTTGCGCAAACTCAAGGCGGAACATCCCGGTGCGAAGGTGATTTGTTACGTGAACAGTTCGGCGGAGGTCAAGGCGGAGAGCGACATCTGCTGTACATCGTCGAATGCAGTGAAGGTGGCGCAGTCTCTCGGCGATGTGGAAATTATTTTTGTTCCCGACCGCAATCTCGGCGCGTTTGTGGCCGAACGGCTGGGGCGCGAGCTGATTCTCTATAACGGTTTCTGTCCGACGCACGAACGCATCCGCGACATCGATGTGCTGGAGCTGAAAGAAAAACATCCCGGCGCGCTGGTGCTGGCGCATCCGGAGTGCAATAAGCCGGTGCGCGATCTGGCCGACGAACTGCTTTCGACGGGACAGATGTGCCGCTTCGCGCAGGCTTCGGATCACAAGGAATTCATCATCGCCACCGAACTCGGGATCAATTACCGCCTGCGGAATGAAAATCCGGGCAAAAAGTTTTACCCGGTCAATCCGGATCGCGCGGTCTGCCCGAATATGAAGAAGATCACGCTCGAAAAGGTGCTCTGGTCACTTCAGGATATGAGATATCGCGTGACGGTGCCGGAGGAAATCGCCCGCCGTGCGGTCGGCTCGATAGAACGAATGCTCGAAATCGGTTGACCATATCCTCCAAACCCGATTATCTTGGTCGCCTTTCAGGAGAAATGCCATGTGGGACTATACAGACAAAGTGAATGATCATTTTAAGAACCCGCGTAATGTCGGGAAAATTGATAACCCGGACGGGGTCGGCGAGGTCGGCTCGCTGGCGTGCGGCGACGCGCTCAAGCTGATGTTCAAGCTGGACGATCAGGGCCGTATCAAGGAAGCCAAATTCCAGACGTTCGGTTGTGCCAGCGCGATTGCCTCTTCCTCGGCGCTGACCGAAATGATCATCGGCAAGACGCTCGACGAGGTGGAGAAAATTACCAACAAGGATATCGCCGAATATCTCGGCGGCCTGCCGAAGCAGAAAGTACATTGTTCCGTGATGGGGCGCGAGGCGCTCGAAGCCGCAATCTATAATTACCGTACCGGTAAAAAGTGGGACAAGGAACTCGAGGGCGAAGTCGTCTGCCATTGCTTCGGCGTGACGGATAAAGAAATCGAGCGCGTCACCCGCGAAAACAACATCCAAACTTTGGAAGCGCTGACCAATGCCTGTAAAGCGGGCGGCGGCTGCGGAAACTGTCTGCCGGACTTGCAGAAAATCATCGACCGTGTTCACGGCGAGATGGCCGTGGCCGGTGTCGCCGTGCCGGAGAAAAAAATGCTGACGAACTTGCAGCGGATTCATCTGATTGAAGATGTGATCGACCGCGAAATCCGCCCGGCGCTTCGCCAGGACGGCGGCGATCTGGAGCTGATTGATGTTGATGGAAGCAAGGTCAAAGTCCGCTTCCGCGGTGCCTGCTCCGGTTGCGTGGTTTCGGCCATCACGCTTAAAGACGTGGTCGAAGCGCGGCTGAAAGAAAATGTTTCCGACGACATTCGCGTCGAGGAGGTCAAGTGATGCGCACGGTCTATCTCGATAATAACGCCACCACGAAAATCGCGGACGAAGTGCGTGAGGCGATGATGCCGTTTCTGACGGAGCTGTGGGGCAATCCATCCAGCATGCACACGTTCGGCGGGCAGGTTAAAAAATATGTAGAAGCCGCCCGCGAGCAGGTCGCCGCGCTGATCGGTGCCGCCGATCCGCAGGAAATCACGTTCACCAGCTGCGGTTCGGAAAGCGATAATCTCGCTATTCGCGGCGGGGCGGAAGCGATGGATAAGGCTCCGCACATTATCACTTCTAAAGTGGAACACGCCGCAGTTTCCGGGCCGTGCCACTATCTCGAAGACTGCGGCTTCCGCCTCACCAAGCTCGATGTGGATCATCTCGGACGTCTTGATATGGACACCTTGCGGCGTGAAGTCCGCGCGAGCAAAACGCTTACTTCGATCATGTGGGCCAACAATGAAACCGGCGTGATTTTTCCGGTCGGCCTGATCGGCGAGATGGTTCATGAGGCGGGCGGAATTTTTCATACCGACGCCGTGCAGGCGGTCGGCAAGATTCCGATGAAGGTGAGCGACCTGCCGATCGATATGCTTTCTCTTTCAGGCCATAAACTGCATGCGCCCAAAGGCGTCGGCGCCATTTACATCCGGCGCGGTACCAAAGTGAAACCGCTGATTCTTGGCGGCCATCAGGAACGCGGACGGCGTGCCGGCACGGAAAACGTGCCGTATATTGTCGGACTCGGCGTTGCCTGCGATTTGGCGGCAAAAAATCTTAACGAAGAGAACACGCGCATCAAGGTGTTGCGTGACCGGCTGGAGCAGGGTGTTCTCGCGACCTGTCCCGGAGCGCGCGTGAACGGCGACCCGAAGAGCCGCCTGCCGAATACGACCAATATCAGCTTCGATTTTATCGAAGGCGAAGCGATTCTGCTGATGCTCGACGACCGCGGCATTTGCGCCTCGACCGGCTCGGCCTGCGCCTCCGGTTCGCTGGAGCCGTCGCATGTTCTGCGCGCCATGAATGTGGCGGGCGTTTCGGTTCACGGCTCGATCCGGTTCAGCCTGAGCACCTATAATTCAGACGAAGATGTTGACGCGGTATTGACCGAGCTGCCGAAAGTTGTAAAACGCTTGCGCGAACTGTCTCCGTTCGTATAAAAGAAGACATGGTTACGCGCCGACAGATTGAGGAACTCAGCAACCGGATTGCAAAGCGGTTTCATCCCGAAAAGATCGTTCTTTTCGGTTCCTATGCGTCAGGCAGACCCACCGAAGATTCCGATGTGGATTTACTGGTTGTCATGCCGTTTTCGGGCCGGAGCGTGGATCAGGCGGTTGAGATGCGGTTGGAAGCCCGCCCGTCATTTCCCGTTGATCTGATTGTACGGACACCCGAGGCTGTCTCGGAACGTCTCCGGATGGGCGATACCTTCATAAGCAGCATCCTGAACGCGGGGAGAGTTCTTTATGAAGCCTCTCACGCTTGAGTGGATTGATAAGGCGGAAGGCGACTTTTCCACTATGGAACGCGAATCACGCGCCCGCAAAGCGCCCAATTACGACGCTGTTTGTTTTCATGCCCAGCAGTGCGCAGAAAAATATCTTAAAGCCCGCTTATGCGAGGCGGGTGAAGTTGCCGGCAAGATTCATGATTTAGGAACATTGCTCGATAAAACGCTTTCGTGTGAACCCCTGTGGGAAGCGCATAGGAAAACACTGGCCTATCTTTCGGAATTTGCTGTGAACGTTCGCTATCCGGGCGATAAAGCAACCAGAGAGGATGCTCTGGACGCACGCCGCCATTGCCGCGCATTCAGGGAAGAAGTCCGCAAAACGTTAATGCTTTAAACAACTGAAACAGGAGAGATCATGAGCCAGGCTTTGACGAAAATCCGGATTCCCGGAGTTCCGGCGCCGCGCAGCGGCAAGGTGCGCGAAATTTATGATGCAGGAGACAAACTGCTGTTTGTGGCCAGCGACCGCATTTCCGCCTTTGACTGTGTAATGCCCAACGGCATTCCGAAAAAAGGCAGCGTACTCAATATGATTTCCAAGTTCTGGTTTGAGCGCACCGGCGACATTGTCAAAAACCACATGATCACCACTGACGTCAGCAAGTTTCCGGTGCCGTACAATCAGCACGCCGATCAGCTGGCGGGCCGTTCCATGCTCGTCAAAAAAACCACGGTGTTTCCTGTTGAGTGCATCGTGCGCGGCTACCTGATCGGCTCCGGCTGGAAAGAATACAAACAGAGCGGAACCATCGGCGGCATGCCGTTGCGCGCCGGTTATCAGATGGCGGATAAACTTGATGAACCGATTTTCACGCCGTCCACGAAAGCCGAGCAGGGGCTTCACGACGAAAATATTTCGTTCGAAAAAGCCAAAGAAATTGTCGGCACCGCTAAAGCTGAAAAACTGAAAGCCATCAGCATCGCGCTCTACAAGCGGGCCGCTGAATATGCGCTGACCAAAGGCATCATCATTGCCGACACCAAATTCGAATTCGGTGAACTCAACGGTGAAATCATCCTGATTGACGAAGCGCTCACGCCCGACAGCTCACGCTTCTGGCCAGCCGACACGTATAAAGTCGGTTCGTCGCCGATGTCGTATGACAAACAGTTTGTCCGCGACTATCTCGAAACGCTCGACTGGGACAAGACACCGCCGGCACCGGCGCTGCCGGAAGAAATCATCGTCAAAACGCAGGCCAAATATCTGGAAGCCTACGAACGGTTGACCGGAGCAAAACTCTGAGAGCTTTGCTCGACCAGTTTCTCGACTACATCACGCTCGAAATGGGGCTCAGCCCGAACACGCGTGCGGCGTATGCTGACGATATAAAACGTTTTCTCGACTGGCTGGCGGAGAAGGGCGTCCGTTCGATCAATGAGGTGACGCGTAAACAGATTCTCGATCACCTGCTGGCGGAAAAAGCGCGCGGACTCGCGGCGAACTCGCTTTCCCGCCATCTGGTTTCGCTCAAGATTTTTTTCCGGTATCTGGCGCAGGAAGGACTGCTCAGCATCAACGTCGCCGAGACCATGGAGTCGCCCAAAGTCTGGACGATGCTGCCGAGCGTTTTGACACCCAAAGAGATTGACCGGCTGTTTGCCGCGCCGGATTTGACGACGCCGCTGGGTATTCGCAACCGCGCGGTGCTGGAGCTTTTCTATGCTTCCGGTCTGCGCGTCTCCGAACTGGCCGGGCTTCAGTTGCACGATTTGCATTTTGATGAACACTTTCTGCGCTGCATTGGTAAAGGGCGCAAAGAGCGCGTGGTGCCGGTCGGCAAGGATGCGATTGAAAAAATCAAACAATACATTAAAGAAGTGCGGCCTAAGCTCACGCCCGGCCCGCCGGAGCAAACGGTTTTCCTGAGCAGCCGTCATCAGCCGATGTCGCGCAAAACGATCTGGGATATGATCAAAAAGTGCGCCCGCGCGGCGGGCATTACTAAAACTATTTATCCGCATACACTGCGCCATTCGTTCGCCAGCCATTTGCTGGCCAACGGCGCGCCGCTGCGCATAATTCAGGAAATGCTCGGCCACGCCGACATCGCCACGACACAGATTTACACGCACGTCGATCCCGACCGGCTTAAAGGTGTTCACCGCCAGTTCCATCCGCGGGCATAGAACGGCGGCAGTCGCGCCAAACATTGGAAAAAATCTTCCGGCGGAAGCCGGATGGAGCGTATAAACGACGGCATGAAACAAAGGATTTTTAAAACGCTGGAAAAACACATCAAATACCGGTTTAAGAAACCGGCTTTGCTGGAGGCTGCGCTGACGCATCCGTCGTTTCGCTATGAAAACGGCACGGTCAGCGAGGACAATCAGCGGCTTGAGTTCTTGGGCGATGCCATACTCGGCATGCTGGCCGCTGATGCGCTGATGGCGCAGTACCCGCAGGCGGCGGAAGGTGAACTGACCCGGCTCAAGAGCGCCGCCACCTCGGGCTCGACTCTGGCGGCGCGGGCCCGCGTTCTCGGTCTGGGTGAACATTTACGGCTGGGCAAAGGCGAAACGGCCAGCGGCGGCGCCGATCGCGGGTCAAACCTTGAGGATGCACTGGAAGCACTGCTCGGCGCAGTCTGGTTGGACGGCGGACTGAAAGCCGCGCGGAAATTTTTTGAAAACCACATTTTCCAAACCTTGGAAAACGCTGAGCCGGTGCTGAATAATCCGAAAGGAATGCTTCAGGAATATGCCCAGAAAAAGGGCTATCCGGTTCCTGATTATCAGGTGACAGAAGCCAGCGGGCCGGATCACGCCCGCCATTACTGTGTTGAGGTGACCGTTTCGACTTATGCGTTCCGCGGTGAAGGAACCAGTCGCCGCGAAGCTGAAAAAATGGCCGCCGAAAAGGCTGTTCGAAACATGATGAAGCCGGTAGGGTTTTGATCCAATTTAGCTTTAGGAGTCAGCAATGAGCGCATTGAAGGTTAAGGAAAATCTCTACTGGGTCGGCGTACAGGATCATGACATCCGGGTTTTTGACATCGTGATGTTTACGGAATACGGCACGAGCTACAACAGCTACATTCTGAAAACCGAAAACCACACGGTGCTGTTTGAAACCGTGAAACTGAAGTTTTTCGACCAGTTCCTGAAAAATATCAAAGAGGTCTGCGACCCGGCGTCGATCGACTATATCGTGATCGACCACACCGAACCCGACCACGCCGGTTCGCTTGAAAAGCTGCTCGACTACGCGCCGAACGCCAAGGTGCTCGCTTCCAACGTGGCGTTAAGTTACCTGCGCGACATTTGCAACCGCGAGATTCCCGGCAAGGCGGTGGCTGACGATGAAGTGCTCGAAATCGACGGCCTGCATCTCCAGTTTCTTTCGGTACCGTTCCTGCACTGGCCGGACTCGATTTACACCTACATTCCGGAACTCAAAACACTGGTCACCTGCGACTCGTTCGGCTGTCACTACGCCGACGACAAGGTGTTCAACGATCAGATCGCAGGCGATTTTACACCGGCCTATCAGTATTACTTCAACTGCATCATGGGGCCGTTCAAGCCGTACGTGCAGTATGCGCTGGAGCGCATCAAGCCGCTCGCCATCGAAACGATCTGCTGCGGGCACGGGCCGGTACTGCGCAAAGATATTCTGCACTACATCGGTCTCTACGACCAGTGGAGCAAACCGGCGAAGAAGGAAAAACGCAGTAAACCAAAAGTGGTGACGGCGTTTGTCTCGGCGTACGGCTACAGCGAACGGCTGGCGCGCGAAATTAGCGCCGGGATCCGCGACGTGATCGACGCCGACGTCAGTCTGCGCGACATGGTCACCGAAGATCACGACAAGGTGCTGGCGGAAATCAAAGAAGCCGACGGCTTCCTGCTCGGCACCTGCACCATCAACGGCGACGCGCTGCCGCCGATCATGAATCTGGCAATGGGACTCAACGGCATCACCGAAGGCGGCAAAGTCGCCGGAGTATTCGGCAGCTATGGCTGGAGCGGCGAGGGGCCGGATATGGTCATGGGCCGCCTGAGTCTGCTGCGCATGAAAACCGTCGAACCGGCGTTCAAAACGGTTTTCAATCCGGAAAACAAAGACAAGCTCGCCAAGGCCCGCAAATACGGACAGAAGTTCGGCAAGAAACTTCAGGAAGAGTGGGTGAAAATGAAAACCGACACGACCGGAAAAACGTACTGGAAATGCACCGTCTGCGGCGAAGTGTTCGAAGGCGCGATGCCGCCGCAGAACTGTCCGGTTTGCGGCGCAGGGCAGGAGGCATTTATTGAGTACACGCCCGAAGTTGTCACCTTCCGCGCCGACCGCGAAATGCGCGTCGCCATCATCGGTTCCGGCGCGGGCGGCCTCGCCGCCGCCGAGGCGCTCCGCAAGCGCAACGATAAAGCGCAGATTGATCTCTACACCCGCGAAGAGTTGTTGCCGTATTACCGTCCGGTGCTGACGCGCGCGCTGGCCGACAAGGTTGAGGATACCGAATATTTTATTCATCCGCAGAATTTCTACGAAAAGAACCGGATCAGCCTGCATCTTGGCGCGACGGTGGAAAGCCTGTCGCCGCGCGACAAGTCGTTCCGGCTGGCGGACGGCCGGACGGTGACGTACGACAAGCTAGTGCTGGCCACCGGCGCTTCCTGCTTTATTCCGCCGATCCAGGGGGCGAATCTGCCCGAAGTAGTGGCTCTGCGCGAAAAGACCGACTTTGACCGGCTGACCGGACTGCTCGCGGGCGGAGCGAAAAAGGTGGCGATTGTCGGCGGCGGACTGCTCGGCCTCGAAACCGCCGATGCGCTCCATCGGCTCGGCCACAACGTGACGGTGCTGGAAGCCTGTCCGTCGGTGCTGCCGCGCCAGCTCGATCCCGACGGCTCACCGCTCTTCACCAAAATCATTCAGAAGAGCGGTGTCGCAATTCATTACGGCGTTTACGTCGAAGAAATTCTCGGCGAAGGCAAAGTGACCGGACTAAAAACCCGCGCGCCGCAGGAAATTCCGGCTGACATCGTGATTGTTTCGGCGGGCATCCGGCCCAATGTG
>JBAZTQ010000129.1:0-8391 GCA_041661845.1 Kiritimatiellales bacterium
CTCGGCGGCTTTGATGTAGTCACTATTCCATCCGACGCCAGCGGTGACATGGATATTGATCTGTTTAAAGCGGCGCTGAATGACGAAACCGCCGGAGTCATGCTGACGCTACCCAGCACGCTTGGCGTGTTTAATCCGAAGGTGAAAGAAATCATCAAAGCGGTGCATGCAGTGGACGGTCTGATGTATTACGACGGCGCGAACTTTAACGCCATTATGGGCCGCATTAAGCCCGGCGAACTCGGTTTCGATCTCTGCCACTTGAATCTGCACAAGTCGTTTTCGACACCGCACGGCGGCGGCGGTCCCGGCACCGGCCCGGTCGGTGTCTGCGAAAAGCTGAGGCCTTTCCTGCCGATCTCGCGCGTAGCTAAAACAAAAGACGGAACCTACACGCTCGACTACGATTTCCCGAAGAGCATCGGCTACATCGCGCCGTTCTACGGCAACTTTGCCATTCTCGTCCGTGCCTACGCCTACCTGCTCATGCTGGGCCGCGACGGACTGCGCGCCACCAGCGACCGCGCGGTGCTGAACGCCAACTATGTGCAGGAAAAGCTGCGTCCGTACTTCGCGGCGGTCACCAAAGGCCGCTGCATGCACGAATGCGTTTTCAGCGGCAAGACGCTGGGCGAAGGCGTTCATACGCTCGACCTCGCCAAGGCACTGCTCGACCGCGGCTATCATGCGCCGACGATTTATTTCCCGCTCAACGTTCCGGAAGCCATCATGATCGAGCCGACGGAAACCGAAACGCGTGAAACGCTCGACCAGTTCTGTGCGGACATGATCGAGATTTTCGAACTTTCAAAAACCAATCCGGATGCCGTGCACGCCGCGCCGGTCACCACGCCGGTCGGACGGCTTGACGAAGTCGCCGCCGCCAAAAACATGGAGCTCACCTTTCAAGGCTGAAATCTGAAACTTGAAACCTGAAAATCGGCAATCAGAAATCGGAAATCAAAAATGCTGAAACACATTGTGGTCTGGACGATGAAGTCGGAGACGACGGCGGCGCAGAAGCTGGAAATGAAAACGCGGCTGGAAGCGCTGGCCGGAGTAATTTCCGGACTTCGGAAAATCGAAGTCGGCATTGACGCCGGCAACGGAACGATGTCGCTTTATTCCGAGTTCGTTTCTGAAGACGATCTGATTGCCTACCAGATGCATCCCGATCATCAGGCGGTCGTCGGCTTTGTAAAGCCGCTCGTTGCTGGCCGGTCTGTTTGCGACTATGAGTGCTGAAATCACCAGTGTGCAGAACGAGCGGGTGAAGCGGATTATTAAGCTTCAGCGCAAAGCTTCCGCGCGGCGCGCGGAAGGACTGACGGTGATTGAAGGCGCGCGCGAAGTTTCACGGGCAATCGAAAACGGCTGGCAGCCGGTTGAGCTGTGGTTTTGCCCAGAACTTGGTGCCGAAACCCCGGGAGACGGAGAATGTTTTCAATGTTCCCGTGCGGTGTTTGAAAAAATATCATACCGGGAAGGGCCGGACGGCGTGCTGGCGGTCGGGCCTTTAGTCGGCAAGACACTTGCCGAGTTGAAACTTTCTAAAAACCCGCTGGTGCTGGTGGCCGAAGGATTGGAAAAACCGGGTAATCTCGGTGCGCTGCTGCGGACGGCTGACGGTGCCGGTGCCGATGCAGTAATCGTCTGTGACTCAGCGACCGATTTGAATAATTCGAACGTCATCCGCGCCAGCATTGGTACGCTTTTTTATCTGCCGGTTGCCGAGGCAACATCGGAAGAAACCCTTGCGTTTCTAAAAGCGAAAGGAATTAAAATCCTTTCCGCTGTACCGGATGCCGAAGCGGTTTATACCGGTGTCGATCTGACGGGTCCGGTTGCGATTGTGGTCGGCGCGGAAGACACCGGACTTCCCGATGCCTGGAAAAACGCGGCTGATTTGAACGTAAAAATTCCAATGCTTGGGAAAAACGATTCGCTGAATGTATCGGTTTCGGCGGCGGTTTTACTCTACGAAGCGGTCCGGCAGAGAAAATAAATATTTCCCCTTGCAACTGGGCTGAAAACCTATACCTTCACGACTTCGCAAATAACTGCGGGGTGGAGCAGTCTGGTAGCTCGTCAGGCTCATAACCTGAAGGCCGTTGGTTCAAATCCAACCCCCGCTACCAACTTCAGGGCCGGAACACATGTTCCGGCCTTTTGTTTTTACGATTGCAGTCCGGCAGGCCACCCTTGCTATTCGGACAATCTTTGGTAAAACTCCCTGCATGAAAACGCTTAAGATACTTGTTCTGAACGGACCGAACCTTAATCTGCTCGGCACGCGCGAACCGGAAATTTACGGCTCTGAAGCGCTCGATTCCATCGCAAAGGATATGAACGCCTGCGCGGAAAAGATCGGCGGCGTGGGAATCGAATTCCGTCAGAGCAATGCGGAAAGCGATCTCATCACCTGGATTGGAGCCGCTAAGGGGAATTTCGACGGCATCATTATTAATCCGGCCGCTTTCACCCATACCAGCCTCGGCGTGGCCGACGCGCTGAAAGCGATGGAAAAATCGGTGCCGGCGGTTGAAGTACATTTGAGCAACACCCACGCCCGCGAAGAAATACGTCATAAAAGTCTGACTGTTTCAGCCTGTATCGGGCAGATCATGGGATTCAAAGGCTACGGCTACATTCTTGCCCTGCAAGCACTGGTTAAGCATCTGCGCGGCTAAACGAGCTGCGAGAAGAAATTATTCAGCACCAGTTCTGCGGGAAGATTACGGTCAAACTGCTGTCCCATTTCCTCCACCGCCGCGATGCGCCGCAATGCAGCGGCCCGTGTGCAGAGCATCGCCTGCCGTTCGAGCGATTCCTTGTCGTCGGGGAAGTGCAGCGTTGTCTCGTCCTGCTCCAGAACCAGCATCAGCACATCACGCTGCCAGCGAAGCAACATGCGCAGAATTTCGGTGCGCGCCTCAATCAGCCGGGCTGTTGAACGGGCGTCGAGCAGCGCCTTGCTTTCTTTGGCCGTCAAATCTTCCGGCAGGCGATCCGCTTCTTCGGCTTCAAACTCTTTTTTCAGTTCATCCAGCAGTGCAATCAGGCGGACGGCGAAAAGCCCGGCTTCCGGTACGCTTGCCGGCGGCAGTTCGCTCAGAATATCGAGGAGAGGATTTTTCCAGTGTTTGGAAATTTCGTCGTCTTCATCGGTGAGCGAAATGCGCTGGCAGCGCGACGAAATCGTTGGCAGCAGGGCTTGCGGTTCGTCGGTGATTAGAATCAGCAGCGTTTTTGCTGTCGGCTCTTCCAGCGTTTTCAGCAGTGCGTTGGCCGCCTGATCAGTCATGCGGTCGGCGCATAAAATAACGCCGGCCTTCCAGCCTCCCGCGAACGATGTCTGCGAGAGCTGGCGGATCAGATCGCGGATTTCATCGATTACAATCTGCCGGCTTTTACTTTGCGGTTCGATCCAGACAATATCGGGATGGGCGCGGGTTTGAACCTGCGGGTGATGGTTGAAAATCAGGCCGAGCAGCTGTTCGGCAAACCGGAGCGCCGCGCCGTGCGGCGCGCCTTGCAAAAGACAGGCGTGCGCCAGCTGACTGTTTTGCCAGCTTTTTTCGATGCCTTCCCAGGCCGTTGTAAATTGATTACTTGAAGACATCGCTGACAGTTTTCCAGATATCGGTCGCGACGGCGGCGGGTTCCTGTGCGGCATTGATGGTGCGGAAGCGCTCCGGTTCTTTCTGCGCCAGTTTTAAGTAACCGGCCCGCACCCGATCATGGAATGCGCGCTCTTCCTGTTCGAAGCGGTCAGCCGATTCGCCGCGCGCCAGATAGCGCCGGGCGATGCGCTCGAAGCCGGCGGCGACATCCAGATCGAGCAGCAGCGTGAGGTCGGGTTTTATATTATTAACAGTGAAGCGGTTGATTGCCTCAATTTCTTCGACCGGCAGACCGCGACCGTAACCTTGATAGGCGGTGGTAGAGTCCATAAAGCGGTCGCAGATCACCCAGACGCCTTTTTCGAGATTCGGACGGATTACTTTTTCGACCAGCTGGTTGCGGCTGGCTTCGAAAAGGAGCAGTTCGGCGCGCTCGCAGGGGGCTTCACCGGCCTGATTGTGCTGGAGAATGTTGCGAATGGCCTCGCCCAGCGCCGTGCCGCCCGGTTCCCGGGTGTAGATAGCCTCAATGCCGCGCTCAGCCAGCCGCTGAATCAGCGGCTTGGCCTGCGTCGACTTTCCCGAGCCTTCCGGCCCTTCCAGAGTGATGAATTTTCCGCGCATAGTGCGAAGAAGTTATCCGCGACAGCGCTGAAAAGCAACGCTGTTGCTTTCAATGATTGGGAAAACGGAGTAGGTTTCTGCGTATGAAAAAGCTGATCAGAACCATTTTCGGGCTGCTGACGCTGGCGGCGGTTATTTTTATTTCCGGAGCGCTTTTCTACGGCACTAAAACCATCCACGACCTGCTCGGCGAAAACAAAAAACTTAAACAGGCGCTCACCGCGCTGACGCACGAAGACCAGATCGGCTACGCCAAAGTTGTCCGGCAGGAAACCCGCAGCGGAAAACTCTACACCGCCGTCCGGTTTGTAGAAACCGCCCGCGGCGACCGGCTCAAAATATTGCTGGAAAAGGAATATGAGATTGAGGGCGACACCGTTCATTTCGATGCGCTGATCGTTACTTTTTCAGATCAGGCTGTCATGGACGGCAAAGAGCGATCGCTCTATCTCTGGCGGCGTGTTTACGGTGAAAATACGTCACCGGCAGAAGGATTTTCGATCGAAGAGGAGGGCGCTGTGCCCGCCCGTTACGACGATTTGCTTGGCCGCTTGCGCTTTTATGAGCGGAAAATATTCTGGTCGGCCGTTTGGGATCTTGCCAACGATCCGGAAGCACTGCTGCAGCACGGTATCAAAGCCATCTACGGCAACGCGGTTTATAAAAAACTGCGGCCCGGACTTATCTACGTTTTTAAAATCAGCGCCTCCGGCCAGGTCTATCCTGAAACCGTTCCCGACCTGTAGCCGGTTCCGGGGTTGAGCTATTTTTTCTTTTTTTCGAGCTTGGCGAGTTTCTTTTCTTTGGCGGTTTTGGCGGGCTTTTTCTTGGTTTCTTTTTTTGCGTCTTGTGATTTTGACATGTTTGAATCTCCTTTTAAGTGCAGCAGGCTAAAGCCGGCTGTTATTTTGCAGATGATAGGCGACGAAGGGCAGAGGTGCAAGGAACACCTTAAAGAACTGCTGCCATGCAGTGATTCGGTGTCCGGCTTAGGATCGCGGCGGCGGTTTATTGGTATAAATGCCGCCGCACACGGCTGACGATCCAGAAAAATCCTGCAACCATCGACATCAAAGTTTGTACGTTAGGCTCAGGAAGCGTGATAAGCGGTTCGAGTGTTTGAGATGTATACGAGCCTTTTTTAGTTGCCAGAATGATGTCCTGATATTGCGGATGTGTGAGCGCGCAAATATCGAAGTTGGTAGAGATATATGAACTGCTGATATTCGCACTGTAAACGTCTTGCAGCATGGTCGTGGCCAGACTGATCGCATTATTTTGCTGGGTACCGGCCTGAGTTCCGACATAAATCGATCCGGATGTATTGGTTAAATTCATATCACTGTCATGGGTCATCTCCCAGAGCGCCAGCTGAAAAGCCTGTGTAAACGGGTTTGTCGGCGTGCAAGTCCATCCCGTCAGAGCCTCTGAAATATAGTACCGGTCAAAGAGATAGCTGACGTAAGCGGCTCTTTGTGCACCTATGCCGCCGGTTGGTATTCCGGAGCTGGCGGTTCCGGCCATGCCCGCTTCATCGGCAGACAGCTTATAAAGATTTTGAGATAAAAACGTGTAGGTATAGGTCGAAATATCCTGTTGCAGTTCGCAGCAGAAGGCGGCGATCGGAGACAGGTAAACATTTGTTCCGTTTACGCTGTTGATGGCAACCTGAAACCCGATATCATAGACATCATGTGTGCCTTTGCCGGCCTCATGGAATCCCGTGTACGTAGCCCCCGGATCCACGCTTCGGTTTAGTGTCAGGGTAAAATTTACAGGAGACTCCGCATTGGCGACTTTGCAGAAACTCAGGAAAAGACAGACGGTTAGCGGTAGAAACAGCGCGGTTTTGTTTGTCGGTTTCATAATAATCTCAGCTCCGATATTATCTGAGCGTAAGCAACTGTCTTTTTTTCGTATCGGGGAATACCCTACACGGCAAAAACGGGATGACAATACTTTTTTATGAAAAAGTAGATAAATAAACTCATGCGAAAGATGCATATTGTGCATCCGGATGGATGCATTTCTGCACAGCCCCCGATTGCTCCCGCTGAAAACGGAGACTTTCAGATCAGATGTCTGATCCGTCAAATAATTGATCGTAAAACCGAAGTTAAGGCCGCGTGTGCGCGGCGTCATACGCTTTAATTTTAGCGAGCACTTCGGCTTCCGCTTCGTCGTACATTTCCCGGATCATTTCGTCGTGAAATTCGTACACACGGTCGGCGAAGTCTGCAGTGCCCAGCCGGTCGAAGAGCCGTTCTTTGGCGGCTTGTATGTCTTTGCCGTAAATGTGGAAAGAGTCCGCCTGCCAGTTCAGACGTCCCAGTTTAACGGTCTTGCCGGTTTTTGCCGCGACAGCATCGGCGATAACCTCTTTACTGAAGAGAGTGAAGCCGAACATGTTCATAAAATTGGCCCCCCAGGCATCGTTGCTGCGGAAACGGATGTTGGTGTTGAGCCACCAAATGCCGTCGTCATCCTCCGTAATCCGGTACCAAATAGATTGCAGACAGGGCGGGTCGTAGCATTCGAGATCGAGGTTTGGCATCCAGGTGATGGCCTGCGCCTGACGGGTGAATGGCTGTTTGGAGAGTTTTTCAATGATGCCGTCGAGCTGTTTTATTTTGAACGGGCCGGCTTCCGTGCTTGCGCCGTTTTGGAGTTCTTTCCAGACGCCGTAGCCGGCGAGGCGTCCGTGGTAGGTGTACTCCCAGCGGGTGTCCGCCGGGTCGTTCATGTTTTTGACCCAGTGGTCTTTGAAGCCCTTGAGTTCGAGCACGTATTCACGCAGGTCGGCGATGCCGCCCGGAAAGGCCTTGTGAATCATCGGATCCTTCATCGGGTCGAGCACGGTGATATTCATGGTGCAATCGAGGCTGAGCGGATCGCCGGGTTTGTCGTACTGTGTTTTAAACCGGGTTCCGCGGGTATAAAGGGCCGCTAGCGCTTTTTCGTATGCTTCGGCGAGTGTTTCAGCTTCCACGCATAGGACAGGTATATTTTTCGGCATCGGGATCTCCGGTTAACGGTTGAACGGTTCGAAAAGAAGGTCATAGGTGGCTTCAAGCGCCTCGGGCACGACGTGCGAACCGCCGAGCACCGGCATGAAGTTGGTATCGCCGATCCAGCGCGGCACAATATGCTGGTGCAAATGATCTTTGAGTCCTGCGCCGGCCGCTTCACCAAGGTTGTAGCCGATGTTGAAGCCTTGCGGGGCCATTACTTCGCGCAGCACGGCAACGGCGCGGGCGGTGAGGGCGGCCATTTCCAGATTTTCTTCAGGCGTAAGTCCGTCAAGGCCAGCGATGTGACGATAAGGAGCAATCATCAGGTGTCCGCTGTTGTAAGGGTAGCGGTTCATGATGACAGCGCAGGTTTCGCCCCGGAAGAGCAGGAGATTTTCGCGATCATTCTTTTCCGTGTATATTCGGCACAGGAAGCAATCGCCTTTTTTTTCGCTGCGGATATATTCAATCCGCCATGGAGCCCATAGCGGGCGCTTCATTCCGTTATCCTGCGTGTTGCTCATGGTTGCGAATTATGATTAAGATGCGCCTGCAACGCAAATAAGGAATTCAGCCTGTGGCCGTAAAACTGATACATGGAACCGACGAATATCTGGTGAGCTACAATGCCCGCAAAGCCGTCAATGCTCTTTGCCCGGAAAATGAGCAGACCCTCAGCCTTGAAACCGTAAACGGCGATGTCAAAACGATCGACGAAGCGGTGACGGCCCTCAAAACCTGCATCGGTGCCTTGCGCACAGTCGGGTTGTTTGGCGGGCAGAAAACGGTCTGGTTTTGTGATGTATCCATTTTTAAAGATGCCGTCATCAGCAAGAACGAGGCGGTCAAAGAGCTGCTCGGTAAACTGGCCGACGATATTAAAAAGGGGCTGCCGGACAGCCAGAATCTGATCGTTTCGGCACCCGGCGTGGATCGCCGCTCAGCTTTCTACAAAACCTGCGAAGCGGCCGGTGCCGTCGAAGCCTATGACCTGCCGGAACAGGACTATAAAAAGAAGCCGGTCATTCGCGAACGGGCGCAGACGCTGTTTGCGCAGGCGAAATGCCGCATTGGCGAAGGTGCGCTCGATCTGTTTCTTGAAAAAGTCGGCACCGACACCCGCCAGCTTGTTA
>JBAZTQ010000130.1:0-8346 GCA_041661845.1 Kiritimatiellales bacterium
CTGGAAAACGGCGCGGGTGGAACCGCGCCCTCCAATTGAATGTGTGTGGCGCAGACACTCTGGTCTGCGAAGAACGGGCAGACAGGAGTGTCTGCTCCACATTCATGTAAATCGATTACAATTTCCGGCCAGTGCTGGCGGCGGTGAGTTCGCCGGATTTGACTCCCTTGGCAGCTTTGAGTTGGTCGGCCATTTCGCGGATTTCGCGGGCTTCGCCTTTGACGATAATCACTTCGAGGCAGTTGTGATGATCCATGTGGACATGCGTCGATGAAATGATCCGGTCGTGGTGGTCGTGCTGGATGGCGGTGAGTTTATCCTGAAGCTGGCGCTGGTGGTGGTCGTACACCAGCGTGATTACGCCGACGACTTCTTCGCCCGCCTGCCATTCTTCATCAATCAGCGCCTTGCGCACCAGATCGCGCACCGCTTCGGAGCGGTTGGAATAGCCGCGCCGTTCCAGATGTCCGTCGAACTTCTGAACAAGGTCGTCTTCCATCGAAATCGAAAAGCGCTCCATTTCAATACTCCTAATAAAATAATCTCATTCTCTCGCCCGCTCCCCTAGGTCGCTTAAGGCGCGGAGGCGCAGGTGTCCCGAAAACAACTTCTTTTAGGCGGCTTCGCGGCTTTGCGAGAAATAATTCCACTACTTCTGTAAATCAGTTTTCACCTGTTGCACGCGCGGCTTGAGCTGCGGGAAAAGAATGACGTCGCGGATCGCATCGGAACCGGTCAGAAGCATCATGAGCCGGTCAATGCCGATACCCATACCGCCGGTCGGCGGCATACCGGTTTCGAGCGCGTCGAGAAAATCGTCGTCGATCTTCGCCGGGTCGCCTGCGGCCTGTTCTTCAAAGCGGCGGCGCTGTTCGAGCGCGTCGTTCAGTTCGCTGTAGGCCGGTGCCAGTTCTTTGCCGCCGACAATCAGTTCGAAAACATCCACCAGCGACGGATCGTCGGCGCACGGCTTGGCCAGCGGAACGAGGAAGGCCGGCAGACGGGTGACAAAGGTCGGCTGAATGAGCGTGCCTTCGATGTTCTTCTCGTAAATCTCGTGCGTAACGGCGGCAAAATCGACGCCCGGTTCGACGAATACGCCGAGTTCGTCGGCTTTGGCGCGCGCTTGATCGACGGTCTTTTCAAACCAGTCGGTGCCGAGGCGTTCCTTGATCAGGTCGCGGTAGGCGATTTCCTTCCACGGTGTGGCCAAGTTGATCGTATTGCCCATCCATTCGACTTCCATACGTCCGAAAATCTTCTGCGCCAGATGGGTGACGAGGCTCTGCACCAATTCCTGCATCGAGCGCATGTCGCCGTAGGCTTCGTAAATTTCCAGCGCGGTAAATTCCGGATTGTGCGTCCGGTCGAGTCCTTCGTTACGGAAGTTGCGGTTCATCTCGAACACTTTGTCCATGCCGCCGACGATCAGCCGCTTGAGATAAAGCTCCGGCGCGATGCGGAAAAACATATCGGTGCCGAGCGCGTTGTAGCGGGTTTTGAACGGCGAAGCCGCCGCGCCGCCGGCGATCTGCTGAATCATCGGCGTTTCGACTTCGTTGTAGCCGCGCGCCGCGAGGAACGCACGGATTTCGCTGAGTACCGCCGTGCGCTTTTTGAAAAGCGCCATCACTTCTTCGTTCGAAATCAGGTCGAGTTCGCGCTGACGGTAACGGGTTTCGACATCCTGAAGTCCGTGGAATTTTTCCGGCAGCGGCAGAAGCGATTTGCAAAGGAGTTTCCATTCGGTGATGCGGACGGTCTTTTCACCGGTCTGGGTGATGAAGAGTTCGCCGGTGACGCCGATGATGTCGCCGAGGTCGAGCAGTTTGAAGGCGTCGAAAATCGCTTCGCCGATCAAATCCTTTTTGACCATCAGCTGGAACTTGGCCGAGCCGTCGGAAAGATGGGCAAACGCCATCTTGCCCATTTTGCGCATGGCGACGATCCGTCCGCAGGCGCTGACGGTTTTGCCCTCTTCGAACGAGGCGGTGAGTCCGGCCAGCGTGCCGGTGCGTTTGAAAGCGGAACCGAAAGCCGGATAACCGGCGGCTTCGAGCTGCTTCATGTTTTCAATGCGCTGACGGCGATATTCATTGTCCTGCATAAAATCTCCTTAAAAACCGGCGCATCTTAGCGGCTGGAGGTTTCCGGCGCAAGCGAAGCGGCTTCCAAACATTAGAAGAGAACCTATTCCGGCTGCGCGGCGGTAACCTGCCCGGCCTCAGCCGCCTGCGGGCCGGGCCGTACGGCATAGCTTTTCGGGGATAACATGCCGCCGGAAACGATCATTTTGATGCCGTCTTCAACGGAAATGTCGGTGAAAGTCACCGCTTCTTCCGGCAGAAGAATCAGGAACCCGGAGGTCGGATTCGGCGTCGTGGCGACAAACACACGGTAAAGCGTTTTCCCCTGCGGATTGAGAACGGTGCCGGTGACAAATCCGACGGCCAGCGCTCCGGGATGAGGAAATTCGACCAGCACAGTAGCCGTGAAAGAGGCTTTGGTTGAGCTGGAAAACGTATCCATCACCTGCTTGGAGGCCGAATAGACCGATTTCACAATCGGCAGTTTCATCATGACGCCCTCGCCCATTCTGATCAGGCGGCGGCCGATGAAGTGGGTGGTGAACATACCGACCAGATAAATCAGCAGCAGCGCGGCAATGGTCGCGATAAACACGATCACCGACTCCGGCAGCGCCGTCAGCCACGGCCGCAGCACCGGCAGGACAAAAGCCGTCAGCGCGGCGAAAATGAGTTTGAGAATAAACAGCGTGATGACCAGCGGGCCGAGCACCAGCAGCCCCGAGATCATCCGGGCTTTCAGGCGCCCGCCTGCTTTGATCTCCGCCTTCTTTTCCGTCTCTTGCATTATTTATTCCTTTGAATCAGCTGTAAACTACACGCCCCACACCCACCAGACAAATGCACAGGCGGAAAGAACCGCCACGACGGTGAAGGGAATTCCAATCCGCATAAATTCTTTGAACCCGACCTGATACCCCCGTTTTTTCAGAATGCCGAGGGTGACGACATTGGCGGATGCGCCGATCGGCGTCAGGTTTCCGCCGAGGCAGGCGCCGATCAGCAGACCGAACATCAGCAGCGGAACCGGCGCGCCGATCTGGTCGGCCACTTTCTGGGCGACCGGAATCATAACCAGCAGGAACGGCACATTATCGACAAATCCCGACACCAGAACTGCAAACAGCACGATGACGGTGAAAGCGAGCGCCGCGTTGGAGCCGACCCAGCCCGCCATGCCCGACGCCAGCTTATCCATCCAGCCGGAATCACTCAGGCCGCCTACCAGCACGAAAATGCCGATCAGAAAGAAGGTCGTATCCCAGTCGAGAGTTTTAGCCAGCTTGCGCAAACTGCCCCAGCGGGCAATGCCGCGAAACCAGACCAGCGCTATCGCACCGAGAATCAGCGTGTAGATTCCGGCGAACCACTTGAATTCCGGATCAAACAGCGTGGCAAAAGAAAGTCCGATAACCAGCAAACCCAGCAGCGACGCCGGCACCCAGGAGCGGGCGGTTTCCTGCGCCAGCAGAACCGATTTGGTGCGATGCTGACGAAACAGCCACGCCAGCACCAGCAGCGAGGCGACCGCGCCGATCTGGACGGCGAAGAAAATGCCGGGCCGCCCTTCATACGCGAAGAAATCCCAGAAGCCCATGCGCATATAACCGGCCAGAATCATGCTCGGCGGATCGCCGATCATCGTCGCCGTTCCCTGCAGATTGCTGCTGACGGCAATACCGATCAGCAGCGGCACCGGGCTGACTTTGAGTTTATCCGCCAGACTCAAAGCAACCGGAGCAAGCAGCAGTACGACGGCGACATTTTCCACGAACATGGAAATGATACCCGACAGAGCACAGAGAACCAGCATGGCGATGCGGGTGCTTTTGGCTTTATCCACCAGCCATTCGGCCATCACCGCCGGAACGCGCGACATCATAAAAATTTCGGCCAGAATCAGCGTACCGAAGAAAAGGCCCATAACGTTCCAGCTGATCTTGGTGAACAGCGCGTCGTTCCAGGTCAGTACGCCGGTGGCGATCAAAAGCGCGCCGCCGCCGCAGGCGACCCAGGAACGCCTGCCGGGCAGGAATACGAACAGCACATAGCAGAGAACAAATACGGCCAAACTGATCCACTCTTTTGTCATAAACTTTTGTCCTCAGTATTCTATCAGAACGGTTTCATAACCAGTCGCCGGAGTCTGAACTTCAGCGGCCCAATTCCGAATCATCCCACGATGCCGGATCTTCCAGCGATTCTAAATGGCTGAACACGGTGACCAGCGGCAAGGCGCATTGAAGATCGGTCTCGATGTGATCAATCAACTGATGTCCGCGTGCCACCGTCCAGCTCCCCGGAACCAGCATATGAAAAGAGACGAACCGCTGCGCTCCGGCCTGCCGGGTACGCAGCGCATGGTACTGCGCCCCTTCTTCCAGATGCGCTTCCAGAATGCTCCGCACTTTCTGCTGCTCTTCGGCGGATATAGCTCCATCCATGAGCCCGCCCACGGAATCGCGCATGATACGAAAACCGGTCCAGACGATATTGGCGGCGACCACCAGCGCAACGATCGGATCCAGACGCGTCCAGCCGGTCAAAGCCACAGCGCCAATGCCGACCAGAACGCCCGCCGAGGTCCACACGTCGGTCAGCAGATGATGCGCATTGGCCTTCAGTGTAATGGAATCGTGGCGGCGGCCGACCCGGAGCAGAATTACCGCCACGGCCAGATTCACCAGTGAAGCCGCAACAGAAACAGCCAGCCCCAGCCCGATTTGTTCCAGCGGTTTGGGAAACATAAGCCGGTGAACAGCGGTCACGCCAATGCTGGCGGCCGCGAGCAGAATAAGAGCCCCTTCGACAACGCTTGAAAAATATTCGGCTTTGCTGTGTCCGTAGGGATGATCTTCGTCCGCCGGACGGGCGGCGACCGTCAGCATGGCCACAGCCATCAGGCCGCCGGCGAGATTGACCAGCGACTCAAGCGCATCGGAAAGCAGCCCGACCGAGTCTGTCAGGAAATACGCACCGGTTTTCAGGCCGATTGTAAGGACGGCCGCCGCTGAAGACAGCCAGGCAAACTGAACAAGACCTTTGCGGGATACTTCCATAAAAATTCTTTCAACCCTGTAAAATCAGAAAAACGTCCGGTTTTGATACCCTTTGACCGGTACGATAGCCAGAAAAAACGGTCTGGACGGTCTCGTCGCCGCTGTTCCGGCTTTTCCCAGAACAGTTTTGATTTGTCAGTTCCATCCTGCCATAGTGTGCGCGCTTTTTTTTGATAAACCTGTATCGGAAACCTCAATGACCGTTTTACTTTTTCTAAAAACACTTCTGCTGGGACTTATTGAAGGAATCACCGAGTTTCTGCCCGTCAGCAGCACGGGGCATATGATTCTGGCCGACGAATTCATCCGGCTTTCAGGAAATCAGCAGTTCACATCAGCCTTCGAGGTTTTTATTCAGTCGGGCGCGATTCTGGCTGTCGTCGTCCTCTTCCGCCGCGAACTGTGGCCTTTCGCGGGAACAAAGACAGAACAGCGCAATAAATGGCTCCTGTGGGCAAAAACACTCGTTGCCTTCATCCCCGCCGCCGTCGCCGGACTGCTCTTTCACGGCGTCATAAAAGAACACCTCTTCAACCCCGTCACCGTCGCGGCGGCGCTGATCTTCTACGGCATCGTCCTGATTCTTTTTGAGCGGAGCCACAAGGCCAAGCCCGGCGCGCTGCATTCCATTGACGGCCTGACTTTCCGCATCGCGTTTTTGATCGGAATCATACAGTGCCTCGCGCTGATTCCCGGAACATCCCGTTCAACCGCCACCATCCTCGGCGGTCTTGTTCTGGGTCTGGACCGGACACTGGCCGCCGAGTTTTCATTTTTTCTGGCCATCCCGACCATCGCCGCCGCCAGCCTCTTCCAGCTGCTCGAAAGCGGATTTGCCTTCTCTGCGACGGAATACCTCGAACTCGGCATCGGCTTTGCCGTCTCGTTCATCGTGGCCGCCGCCGTTATTAAGTGGCTGATGTATTACCTGCGGAAACACAGCCTCATCCCGTTCGGCTGGTACCGGATCGGCCTCGGATTGGTCGTTCTGGCCTGGTGGTTCCTGAAGTAAGCCATCAAACAGTCCATTCTGTAACGGGCGTTTCCGGATGGCCTTTATCGGCGCGAACGAGCAACCGGCGCAGCACACCGAAGGCGGCGAACGGAATAATCAATGCGTAAAACATCAGCCGCAAAAAACTGAAGTGATAAAGCGGATCCGGAATTGCGGCGTAAACATTCCAGAAGATAAGCAGACAGCAAAGCCAGACGCATCCGAAGTTTGGAAAGGCATCGCCGGAATACATCCGCTTCAATCCCGGCGTACGCTTTTTGGTGAAGGGAAAAAACAGATTCGATCCCATGTGACCGAGCTGATCTTCGATGATGTGCAAAGCATAGGCGCCGAAAACCACCGCGCCCGCCTGCCATGTCCAGAGCGAAGCTATTCCCGCCAACAGTGCGGCGACGGTAAACGAGTGTGACCAGTTGCGGTGCCACGGCAGGAAATCAATTTCGACGGTTCCGCTTTCGTTACGTTGAAACAGAAAACTCGGTCCGTCAAAAATATCAACGGTATAAACCGGTTCATAGCTCTGCCTGACCGGTACGGAAAATTTCGCGACAGCTGCGGCGCGGTCGGCCGGCAGTGTTCCGGGCTGCGGCACCTGCCCGGTACTGACCACCGGACCGAACTGCGCGCGCACTTCGCCGGCCTCGGGATCAATCCGGACGCGGTACTGCCGCCAGTTATCGGCACTCAGCTGCATCGTGCAGAGTTTCAGACGTACCGGCTTGCCGGTCGCGGCGGTCTTCGACACGGCGGCAGCGATGGCATCGGCAACCGGTTGCGGATCGAGCCGGTCCGGATGAGGTTCAATGGAAACGTCGTGGCGATAGAAATAGCGGTAGAATTTGAAGTCGATGGTGTCGGGCAGAATTCCGGCCACGGCACCGAGGATAAAAAACGCCGGATTTCCGTTCTGCGCAGCTTCGACCGCCCACGGACAGAAAGAAGCCGCCGCCACGCCGGAAATAAAATGGGCGATGCCTTTCATGGAAGAAAAGAATGAACGATGAAGTATGAAAAACAAACCCAAAAACCAGAGTCGTTTTGCCTCAGTGCCGCCGCACAAGATATGGAATTCATTATTCGCGGCTGTCAACTTTGCCCCGAAGCTCAGGCATTGTCTCTCTTAACTTTTTGACGTCAATTAATCCCTCAAAACTATCTACCGGAACTCCGACTCGAAGCGCTTCTTTGATGACCTCAACTGTTTTCTCCCGATTACCAAGGTTGAAATGACAAGCTGCCAAACAAGTAAATAAGTACGAAGCACTGTGTTTAACAGCATGAAAATCGGTTGAGTGTTCAGACAGCAAGTTTAGTGCTGATTGGAATCCATTTGCAGCTTCCTCAAATCGGTGTTGTCGCATATAAACTTCCGATATACTTTCAAGTGCTGTTTGATGTTCCACGCTACCTTCTTCGGCCTGCCGGAGCAATGCTGGCGCATATTTCAATGTGATTTTCTGTCCAAAGGGGGTTTTGTTATTTGCAAAGCTTATCCTGTAAAAATTTAAAAAACTCCCTGAGCAAAGCAGGTGAAAGTGAAATTTAAATATTTTTGTTAGTTTAGATAAAACAGACATCCAGTTCTCCTTTAAAAAGCATCAAGTATTTTTTCCAATGCCCTAGGCCATCTGGCTGATGGCAGCGCTGTTGTCGGCGGAACAAAAACTTCGCCTGGATTCGCTGGCTTGAGAACATCATCTAAATATTTGGTAGCGAGATTCTCTGTGATCTGTTGAGCCGCGCTTTGACTTTGCGGCCAATTCTGTTGAACTTGAGTTGCCTTCGTTTGGGTAAAATACCGGCTCATATCATCCAAACTGGATGTCGCCATATTGGGAACCGTGTTGACTGCTGATGAATTCAAGTAACCAACACCGGCTGTGAACGCAATCGATAGCCCTGCATTGGCCATATTGGCCGTATTCCGATTTACACCGAACCCTTGAATTGAGAGAGATGTCATTGTGTCAACAGGCTGACCAGTCACCATCTGCCGGAATCCAGCCTGAGCGTTATCCAAACCATGAGTACCAACGACTGCACCTGCGACAGCGCCTATACCACTTACTGCTGTAACGGCTCCAAATGTATATCCCGCTGTTGCCTCCACCCCGCCACCAAACATTTGTGCCGCACCTGCCGCGCTTGTCTTCCAGTTAAAACTGCCCGCACACAGCCCATACGG
>JBAZTQ010000131.1:0-8268 GCA_041661845.1 Kiritimatiellales bacterium
CGGATTTTCATCTTCGCGCGTTTGGCATTGTTTTTTGCTTTGCGGCGCGAGCGCTGCGTCGGGGTCTCGAAGGCGCGCAGTCTGCGCACTTCATCCATGAGCCCCTCGGCATCGAGCTTCGACTTGAGACGCTTTAAAGCGCGATCAATCGGTTCACCTTTTCTGACGATAATTTCCGGCATAAATTCACCTACTTTCTTAAAAAACGGGACCGGCAACATACCGGCTCCTTCCGGGCGCGTCAACCGTGAACTCGTGGCGATCCAAAAGTCCGGCGGCGCCCGGTTTATTCCAGGCCATAATCCGGGACGAACATTTTGTTCGAGATGTCCATTTCGATGTTGTTCGGCTTTTCGACCCGGGCCAAACCGCTGGCGTGCGCCTCTTCGGCGACGGCGACGGCGATCTTCCGCGAAACCTCGCGGATTTTTCCGAGGGGCGGGTAAACGCTGCCGCGGGCCAGGTCCTCGGCAGAGACCTCGCCGGCAAGCGTCCGGGCCGTAGCCAGGAACATGGGCTCGGTCACCCGGGTCGCCGCAGTGGCGAGAACCCCAAGTCCGACTCCCGGGAAGATATAGACGTTGTTGCCCTGGCCGGGATGAAATGTCTGCCCCCCGAGCTCCACCGGCGGGAACGGGCTCCCGCTGGCAAAAATGGCGCGGCCGGAGGTGTGCCCGTAGGCCTCCTCCGCAGTGCACTCCGCTTTGGATGTCGGATTTGATAAGGCAAAAATGATCGGCCTTTCGTTGATCGCGGCCATGGCCCCGAGAATTTCCGGGGTGAACGCACGGCCCGTTCCCGCCACGCCGATCAGCGCGGTCGGGCGAATCCGCTCAACAGCTTCCGCGAAGGACGTGCACGGCGCCGCTTCATGGGCGAACGGAAGCTTGTGCTTCGGCATTTCGTCCCCGCGGTCTTTAACAAGCAGTCCTTTGGAGTCCACAAACCAGCACTGCAGGCGCGCCTCCTTTTCGGGAACCCCTTCTTCGCGCAGGGCACTGACAAAAAGCTCGCCGATGCCCGTGCCAGCCTCGCCAGCACCAAAAAAGAGGAGCTTTTGCCCGCGCAGCGGCGTGCCCGTCACGCGCGAGGCCGCGATCATCCCCGCCAACGCCACGGCCGCTGTCCCCTGGATGTCATCGTTGAAGCAGCAAATCCGGTCCCGCCATTTTCCAAGCTGCTCGAACGCGTTGTGGTTCCCAAAATCCTCGAACTGGATCAAGCTCCCCGGGAAGACCTTCTGGGATGCCACGATGAACTCGTTCAGAAAATCCTGATATTCCTCCCCGCGCACGCGCGCCTGGGACAGCCCGATGTAGAACGGATCGTCCAGCAATTTGGTGTTGTTTGTCCCGACGTCCAGCGTGATGGGCAGGCAGTAATACGGGTGCAACCCCGCGCACGCCGTATAGAGAGCAAGTTTTCCGACGGGAATCCCCATGCCGAGCGCCCCCAGGTCTCCCAGGCCGAGAATCCGCTCCCCATCGGTCACCACGATCAGCTTCACCCCCTGGTTTGGCCAGTTTCTCAGGATCCGCTCGACGTTGCCGCGGTCCCGGATGCTGATCCAGAGTCCCCTCGGGCTGCGAAAGATCCCTCCGTATTCCAGGCAGGCCTGTCCCACGGTCGGGGTGTAGATGATCGGCATCGTCTCCTCGAGGTGATCGAGCAGCAGGCGGAAGAAGAGCGTCTCGTTTCTCTGCTGTAGCGCGGTCAGGAAGATATACTTCTCCAGATCCGACTCCTTTCTCCGAAGCTGCATCAAGGCACGATCCACCTGCTGGCTCATGGGGAATATCCGCGGAGGCAGCAGCCCGCGCAGCCCCAGAGCGTCCCGCTCCTCCTCGCTGAATGCGGTGCCCTTGTTCCGCAGCGAGTCCTTCAGCAGGGAAATCCCTGTCGGAATGTTGAAGCCGCCGTTCGCCCGAATCTCTCCGTCGTTCTTTGTCATCCGCCCAGTAAGGCACCGCGCCAAGGCGGAGTAAACGGAGAATCCCAAAAACCACCCGGAATCATGACGCAAAACAATTTCCAAAAACGGGGGAAAATCGCCCCCGAAAATCGTGTCTTCGAGGAACTTTCCGCGCGCCGCAAAACTTTTTTCAAACTTTTATCTTTTTTTCTTTTTTCTGTTGACGCCCGCAAAGCCAGCGCCATGGCTGATCCGATGGGCGCGCGTCGAAAACCGAGGCCGTCGCCAGAGACCCCTGAAAAAAAATTATAAAAAAGCCATTGACGTTTTTTCGTCTCCGGATATGTTCGCTCTCCCGTCAGCGAAGGTGCTGAACGGAAATTGATCTCCCGAGGGTGACCTCGACAAGCAGAAGCGGCGGACGAAAGTCCCCGAAGAAGCTCGTCACCAAGCGGGTTTGGTTTTTGAAAATCTGATTCGAATTTTCGCCTTCATCGGCAAAATTCAGAACGCAAACATAAATAAGAAATAGACAATCAGCATATGCTGAATTGTGCGTTTCCGTCGGTTTTGTAATTTTAATTTGACGGCCCAAATAGTAACCGAGTCTCACTCGGCAATATATGGATAGTCAGGAAATTTCCACCAGCAATGGTGGGCAAGCTTTTCACGGAGAGTTTGATTCTGGCTCAGAACGAACGCTGGCGGCGTGGATAAGACATGCAAGTCGAACGTGATTAAGTTTGTAGCAATACAGACTTGGTCAAGTGGCAAACGGGTGCGTAACACGTGAGCAATCTGCCGGGAAGTGGGGGACAGCTCGCCGAAAGGCGAATTAATACCGCATATGGCCAGGGAGGACATCCTCCCGAAGCCAAAGTCGCAAGACGCTTCCTGATGAGCTCGCGGCCTATCAGCTTGTTGGTGAGGTAACGGCTCACCAAGGCTATGACGGGTAGCTGGTCTGAGAGGACGACCAGCCACACTGGAACTGAGACACGGTCCAGACACCTACGGGTGGCAGCAGTCGAGAATTTTTCACAATGGGGGAAACCCTGATGGAGCGACGCCGCGTGGAGGACGAAGGCCTTCGGGTCGTAAACTCCTGTCATGCGGGAACAAGAAAGTGATAGTACCGCAAGAGGAAGAGACGGCTAACTCTGTGCCAGCAGCCGCGGTAATACAGAGGTCTCAAGCGTTGTTCGGATTCATTGGGCGTAAAGGGTGCGCAGGCGGCGTGGAAAGTTGAGTGTGAAATCCCGGGGCTTAACCCCGGAACTGCACTCAATACTCCCATGCTAGAGGAATGTAGAGGAGAGTGGAATTCACGGTGTAGCAGTGAAATGCGTAGATATCGTGAGGAAGACCAGTTGCGAAGGCGACTCTCTGGGCATTTCCTGACGCTCATGCACGAAGGCCAGGGGAGCAAACGGGATTAGATACCCCGGTAGTCCTGGCAGTAAACGGTGCACGTTTGGTGTGGGCGGGCTCAGACCCCGTCCGTGCCGGAGCTAACGCGTTAAACGTGCCGCCTGGGAAGTACGGTCGCAAGATTAAAACTCAAAGAAATTGACGGGGGCCCGCACAAGCGGTGGAGTATGTGGCTTAATTCGATGCAACGCGAAGAACCTTACCTGGTCTTGACATGCATCTCTAAGTTAATGAAAGTTAGCGACTTGGTAGCAATATCAAGAATTTGCACAGGTGCTGCATGGCTGTCGTCAGCTCGTGTCGTGAGATGTTGGGTTAAGTCCCGCAACGAGCGCAACCCCTGTGTCCTGTTGCCTGCAAAGGCTCTCTGGACAGACTGCCCTGTGAAACGGGGAGGAAGGTGGGGATGACGTCAAGTCAGTATGGCCCTTACGACCAGGGCTGCACACGTACTACAATGCCCAGTACAGAATGAACCGAATCCGCAAGGTGGAGGAAATCTCTAAAACTGGGCCCAGTTCGGATTGGAGGCTGCAACTCGCCTCCATGAAGCCGGAATCGCTAGTAATGGCGCATCAGCTACGGCGCCGTGAATACGTTCCCGGGCCTTGTACACACCGCCCGTCACATCATGGAAGTTGTTTGTAGCCGAAGTGCGTGAGCCAACCCGCAAGGGGGGCAGCGCCCTACGCTATGAGCGGTAACTGGGATGAAGTCGTAACAAGGTAGCCGTAGGGGAACCTGCGGCTGGATCACCTCCTTTCTAAGGAGAAAGACCTAAGCTCCAACAAGGCTAACGCCAAGTTGGAAGATGGTCAGTCTGATCTCACGCAAGTGGGACAAAATCCAGATCGTCGAAAGCCGGTCTGGTCAAAATCACGTGAAACGCACAATTCAGCATATCTTATTGTCTAAATCATCAGCCGGTGCAACACCCGGCCAGCACGCGGGTTCATCCCTGAACCGTCTGCCACTTACTGGGGGCATAGCTCAGTTGGTAGAGCGCCAGCTTTGCAAGCTGGATGTCAGGGGTTCGAATCCCCTTGCCTCCACATCTACAGTCTTAAGTCTGTAAGTTCAAAGTCTTAAGCCGTTTAAGACCAGCTTAAAGCTTAATTCTTAAAACTTAAATCTCTCTTCGGGCCTGTAGCTCAGTTGGTTAGAGCATGCGCTTGATAAGCGCAGGGTCATAGGTTCGAGTCCTATCAGGCCCACCACCATGTTTGCCGCGTTTTGAATTTTTCCGATAACGGACGATGAAAAAAGTTCGGATTGGATCAAGTCCCGGGGCATGCCCCGGGCACGGTTCTTTGACATTCGCATATTAGGGAAGAAAAATTACAACTTCCAAATAGTTGACAAAGTTGAGTCTGTGCGGACTCAGCGGCTTCGGCCGCGAAGGTCCGCCTAGGAGAAATTTCAGTAATATCAAGATGATAAAAAGCTACTAAGAGCACATGATGAATGCCTTGGTGCCAACAGGCGATGAAGGACGTGATAAGCTGCGATAAGCCACGGAGAGCGGCAAATACGCTATGACCCGTGGATTTCCGAATGGGGTAACCTGGCTGGATTAATATCCAGTCGCCACTGTGTGAATACATAGCACAGTGTGTGCGATACCTGGTGAAGTGAAACATCTCAGTAACCAGAGGAATAGAAAACGAAAGTGATTCCGTAAGTAGTGGCGAGCGAAAGCGGAACAGCCCAAACCCGGGTGCTTGCACCTGGGGGTTGTAGGAGCCCGTTAATGGCAGTTGGGAGGTTAGGTGAAGCGTGTGGAAAAGCGCTCCATAGAGGGTGAGAGGCCCGTAACCGAAAACCAAACAACGCCTAGGGAATTCCTGAGTAATGCGTCACACGTGAAACGACGCATGAATCCACGCCGACCACGGCGTAAGGCTAAATACTCGTTGGCGACCGATAGTGAACTAGTACCGCGAGGGAAAGGTGAAAAGAACCGCTGCGAGCGGAGTGAAATAGTACCTGAAATCATGTGCTTACAAGGTGTCAGAGCCCGCAAGGGTGATGGCGTGCCTTTTGCTTAATGAGTCTGCGAGTTAGTGTTTGTGGCGAGTCTAAGCCCCTCTGGGGCCGAGGCGAAGCGAAAGCGAGTCCGAAATGGGCGATTAGCTGCGGGCACTAGACCCGAAGCCGAGGTGATCTACCTATGGCCAGGTTGAAGCGCCAGTAACATGGCGTGAAGGACCGAACCGATGGGCGTTGAAAAGCCCCCGGATGAGCTGTAGGTAGGAGCGAAAGACTAATCAAACCCGGTGATAGCTGGTTCTCCCCGAAATCTATTTAGGTAGAGCCTCGTGTGCTGACCTGCGGAGGTAGAGCACTGGATGAACTAGAGCCCATACCCGGGTATCGAATTCAATCAAACTCCGAATGCCGCAGGGCGTAACACGGGAGGCAGAATGCGAGGGATAAGCTTCGTATTCGAGAGGGAAACAACCCAGACCAGCAGCTAAGGTGCCTAAATAACGTTTAGTGGAAAGGATGTGAGGTTGCTTAAACAGTGAGGATGTTGGCTTAGAGGCAGCCATCATTTAAACAGTGCGTAATAGCTGACTCATCGAGCGATCTCGCGCCGATAATGATTGGCGATAAGCGTTATACCGAAGCTCTGGATGCCCGATTTATCGGGCGTGGTAGGGGAGCGTTCCCATTGCGTCGAAGCCGGCGGGAAACCGTCCGGTGGAGTGGTGGGAAGTGAGGATGCAGACATGAGTAGCGATAAGACAGGTTGAATTCCTGTCCGCCGTAAACCCAAGGTTTCCTGGGGAAGGTTCGTCCTCCCAGGGTTAGTCGGGTCCTAAGTCGAGGCCGATGGGCGTAGACGATGGAAAGCAGGTTTAATATTCCTGCACCGCCGAAATTTAACCCGGAATGACGCGGGTTCGGAGAAGAGCGGGGTGATGAAAGTCCCCGTCGCGCAAGCGGATGTGGAGGCTTCGGCCTAAGCAGATTCTTTAAAGAGCCCGCCAAGAAAAGCTCCGGTGTATACTAAGGCGCCCGTACCGTAAACCGACACAGGTGGGTGGGCATAAATGTGCCAAGGCGCGTGAGTGAAACCTCGTTAAGGAACTCGGCAATCTAGCCCCGTAACTTCGGAAGAAGGGGTGCCCTCTTAGGAGGGTCGCAGTGAAATGGGTCAACCGACTGTTTAACAAAAACACAGCACTCTGCTAAGTTTTATGACGACGTATAGGGTGTGACACGTGACCAATGCGGAAAGATTACGGTAAGGGGTCAGCCGCAAGGCGAAGCTCTGAGCTCAAGTCCCCGTGAATGTCGGCCGTAACTATAACGGTCCTAAGGTAGCGAAATTCCTTGTCGGGTAAGTTCCGACCTGCACGAATCGTGTAACGAGTTGACCGCTGTCTCAACGAGGAGCTCAGCGAAGTTGTAGTGGCGGTGAAGATGCCGCCTACCCGCAGTAGGACGGAAAGACCCTATGCACCTTTACTGTACGCTGTCACTGTTGTTTCGGTTTTATTGCTTAGCGTAAGTGGGAGGCTTTGATTCATCTCTTTTGGGGGATGATGAGCCGCCAATGAAACACCACCCTGTGAAACTGGAACATCTAACCGCGACCCGTAATCCGGGCGCGAAACACTGGCAGCCGGTCAGTTTGACTGGGGCGGTCTCCTCCCAAAGAGTAACGGAGGAGTACGAAGGTTGGCTCAGCCTGGTTGGTAATCAGGTGACGAGTATATGGATATAAGCCAGCTTAACTGCGAGACATACAAGTCGAGCAGGTACGAAAGTAGGTCCAAGTGATCCGGTGGTTTAATGTGGAATTGCCATCGCTCAACGGACAAAAGGTACGCTAGGGATAACAGGCTGATCCTGCCCAAGAGCTCATATCGACGGCAGGGTTTGGCACCTCGATGTCGGCTCATCACATCCTGGGGCTGGAGAAGGTCCCAAGGGTCCGGCTGTTCGCCGGTTAAAGTGGTACGCGAGCTGGGTTCAGAACGTCGCGAGACAGTTCGGTCCTTATCCACTGTGGGCGCAGGAGATTTGAGGGGTTCAATCCTTAGTACGAGAGGACCGGGATTGACAAACCTCTGGTGATCCAGTTGTTCCGTCAGGAGCACCGCTGGGCAGCTATGTTTGGAAAGGATAAGCGCTGAAAGCATCTAAGCGCCAAGCCTCTCCCAAGATGAAATCTCCCTGAAGAGCCGTGGAAGACTACCACGTTGATAGGTCGCGGGTATAAGCGCAGCAATGCGTTCAGCTTAGCGATACTAATGCTCGTTCGGCTTTTTTCTCCATCTTACAATTTTGTTGCTGTGAAGTTGGAATTTTTCCCCTGGTATGCGAATGTCAGAGAACCGGTCTATTCCGGAGACCCGATGGCGGGTTCCCGAGTAGAGGATCGTTCTTTAAAATATTGACAGAATGGTGTCGCCAGACACCTGGAGATTTGAGCAATCAGATCGTCATCGTCTGGTGATCCCGCGCAGTGGACCCACCCGTTCCCATTCCGAACACGGAAGTGAAACGCTGCAGAGCCGATGGTAGTGCATCTATAGGTTGTGCGAGAGTAGGTCGTTGCCAGTATTTTGCCCGGCACTTTGGAAACAAAGTGCCGGGCTTTTTTTTGTCCCGGTGTGCCTATTGAAGGGCCTTTGGCGGACCAAGGATCTCGCGCACAACGATCGCCTTCCGCACGCTGTCGCGGGAGCGGAGGGCCTCGGAAGTGACCCATGAGGAGAGGGGATGATGCGGGTGGAGAGGAGCGGTTCTTTGAGCGGGCGTCTTGGGGGTTGGAGGCTTTTGTTTTGGAGGCGGCGGCTGGAAGGCCGGGATCGGTGGCAATTCCGGGGGAGGGGAATATTGCTGCGGGGTCGGAGCTTCCTCGATCGAGACCCCCAGTGCCTCCATGAGTTTGCGCATCTCCTCGGCAGGAT
>JBAZTQ010000132.1:0-8109 GCA_041661845.1 Kiritimatiellales bacterium
GATACCATCACCTTCACCGTTTCCGCAAAAACTCCGGTGAGTTTTCCGCTGACCATCCGGATACCGGAATGGGCCGGTAATGTCCGGATCACAGCGCCCGGCGCGGAGGTCACGTCCGGCGAGAACACGCGCACGGTTACGAAAATCTGGCAAACGGGCGACAAAGTTGCCGTGGATTTTGAAAACCCTATCATCGCCAATAAACTGGTAAACGGAGAACTGTCCATCAACCGCGGGCCGCTCCTGTATGTGTATTCCTGGCCGTCAAAACTGGTTCCCCTCAACGTGCAGGAATTCAGCGTTCCGGGGTTTGAAGAATATAACGTCGTGCCGAGAACGGCCTATGACACCTCCGGTCTTTACATTGATTGCGCGGAAAAAGATTTCGGTTTTGCCCTGCAGCAGAATCCGGAAGGAAACAATTTAACCCCTTGGGCCAAATCGCCGATTGAGCTGGAAGGCACGCTGCGCACCTATGAGCGGAGTGATAAATACCGCACCAAAGCGACTCTTGTTCCAATGGGAACAACTCTGCTTCGGTTCGCGAGCTTCCGGATATGGCCGTTCGATGAACCGTATTTCGAAACGCACAACATTGCTCCCGCTCCGGCGGACCAGCCATGAATATTTCGCGCGGCGGAAGAGCTCGGCGTATAACAAAATCAGCAATTACCGGCGGGAACTGCAATGAAGAAAGCGCTTAGTATCTTATTAGTTATATCGGGCTTTTCGGTGTGCCGTGCCAATGACGGGAAAAGTCAGGGTTTACTTTCGATGCAGGGGACTCCCTCCGCGCCCTATTCCGACCCGGTTGCACCGGAAACCATGTCTCGGACGCAACCGGACAGTTCGGTCCGCAAAGTTCCGTTTTATGCCGTCCCCGGCCGGTTAAAAAAACTGGAACAGCAGGCCGCGGAAATAAACAGCGCAAAGTCCTGTCTTCCGTCTTTTCAGGATTTACCGCAACTGGAGGGGTACGGCTATCACAGCGGTTATATGCCGATACTCGACCGGCTGCCGGAACAGCCGCGCTGGACACTGGACTTTGTTCCGGTTTGGGCGGCAGGCAGAAGTTATCTGATACTGGTTCCGGCAGTAGACCGCCGCGCCGGAAGTTCCAGAGGGTACGGGTTCCCGAAACGATTTGCTATCCGGCAGCTGCGTAAGGATCAACCCCCCATTACAGTGGCCGACTGGACCCGGCAGGATTTCCCCGATCCGGGCAGGCTGCCGGTGATTTTTCCGTTCAGCGGAAAAGAACCGCTGCAAATGCAGGTTTTCAAAGGCGCAGAGGAAGGCGGGCTGGAATATTTTTCATTAGGCGAGATCGGCTGGATCAGCAACAATGAGTTGCAGCAGATTCAGTACATATCGTCCTCATCCAGTTTCGAATCGCCGCCCTACTGGAGCGTTTCATATCTGTACGACCAGCGGATGGGTCTGGGGATTCCCTCCGGTTCCGCCGTGACCGGGAAAGAGGATTTTCTGCTCCGGGATCATCTTGCAGCAAATGAAAGTCTGACCGTTGAAATTGATCTGGGTGAAAACAAGAAGATCGGATGGATCAATCTGTATCCCGCCCGGGTGCCTATTGATATTTTTCTTCCCGGCTACGGGTTTCCGGGAGAACTCGGCATTGAGCTGGTGGCCATGAACCTGTCCGGAGCCCGGGGCAAAACGAACTGGATAAGACCGGATACCGTCATTGAGAACCCCGGGAATAACATGCTCCGGTTCGCGGGCAGACAGATTTCCGGGCGATGGGTGAGGTTTCATTTCGCCCGCTTCCCGGTTTATCAGAAACAGGCCGCCTTCAGTATGGGCGAACTGGAAGTTGTTAACGGGGGCCGGAATCTTTCAAAAGGCCGCCCGGTCAGGCTGGAAGGAATATCCCCCGTCACAACGGGCAGCCCGGAGCTGCTGGTTGACGGATATGCAAACGGCGGTCCGATTCTGGAAGAGGCTCTCTGGCTGCACCGGCTGGCGGCCAGAAAGCCTCTGGAAACACATCTCGCACAACTGGAGGCCGGGCAGGCTCAACTGCAGTCAAGATGGTCGGAACTGAAGCGGACAAGTATCCGCGCGGTCTGGATGCTGGTTGCACTGACCATGATTATCCTGGCGGTCTTTGTCTGGATCAGCCGGCGGAAAGCCGAGACCCGGCTTCGCATGCAGATTGCCAATGATCTGCACGATGATATCGGCAGCAAACTGGCCGCGATCCGGCTCGCCTCGGCCTATGTGCAGCGGCAAAGCGGCGAACCGAAGATCATCGAACGGGGGCGGCGGATTGAACGGGTGGCGCGGGATATGACTAATGCGCTCCGGGATGTGCTCTGGTTTACCAGCAACGAAACCGACACACTGGATCAGCTCATCCGGAAGCTGGGCGATATCGCCGTTTGCAGTGTCGATCCCGACCGCCTGTCGCTGCATATTCCCTCGGGGCAAAAAATCCCTTCGAGAAGAATTTCGATCGACCACAAGCGCGATCTTTTTATGCTGTTCCGGGAAGCGCTGCACAATGCGGTCAGCCATTCCCGGGCAACCGAAATCAGGGTTTATATCCTCTTGAACGCGCGTACGCTGAAGATCGAGATTCATGACAACGGGACAGGGTTCGATATAGAATCAATTCTTCGTGACAGTTCCGCACGGGCGCATTATGGACTCGGTACCATGCAGATGAGAGCAAAACGTCTCCACGCCGATTTCCAAATGGAATCCGCCCCCGGAAAGGGCACACGGATCTGCCTGAAAATGAAGATGAGATTCAGGGGAATGCTCCCGGCCCGGCCACGGGGAGAAAAACGTGAAACAACAGCATTTTCCGCCCGGAAGGAATCTATATGAACACGAATAAAAAAATAAACTCCTGCCCCGATGAGAAGCCGGGCACAGCAAACGGTTCTCCGGTCGAAATCTGGATTATCGAAGATGACAGTGACTTGCGCCAGGAACTGCAGGAGCTGCTCAACACATGCGACGACATGCATTGCGGCCAGGCCTTTTCCTCCTATGAACAGGGTTTGCCGTACTTCCGTTCAGGCCGGTTTCCGGATCTTCTGCTGGTAGATATCCATTTGCCCGGAATGACCGGCATTGAGGCGATCCAGGCGTTGAAGGCACTCCGGCCTGCCTTGCAAACCGTCGTGCTGACCGGCTCCGAAAACAAGAAGACGGTTTTCGACGCGATTTGCGCCGGAGCATCCGGGTATCTGCTGAAATCGGATTCCTTTGATGATATTCTGCGGGGTATCCGCCTCGTGATCGCCGGCGGATCGCCGCTCAGCGGACCGATTGCCTCCATGGTCATGGAGGCGTTCCGTTTTACTTCCTTTACCAGCTCCAAAACCGAGCTCAGTGAAAAAGAAAAGGAAATCCTGCGCATGCTGGCCGACGGCCTGGTAAAGAAAGAAATCGCATCCGGATTGTGTCTGACACCCAGCGCCGTGGACTATTACCTCCGGGATATTTATCAGAAGCTTCAGGTGCATTCCCAGGCCGGCGCGGTCGGAAAAGCCTTGCGTAAGGGACTCATCTGACCGTTTTTTGCGCGGTTCGAACGCTGCAGCGTACTACATGTTCATGTGGTAGGATTCTACACATACGCAATCTTTTGTTTTTCGTTCCGGTGCGCCGATAATTGCCTTTGTAATCAGAGACCTGCTCAGGAAGCAGGTGTTTGGGATAGACAGGGTACACGGCCATGAAACAAAAACAGGAGGATGCGGAATGAAGAAAAAAATATTGAGCCTGATCGTGCTGATTGCGGGCTTATGCTTCACAGCACAGGCAGCCAGCAGTAGCTGGAATGTGGATGCAAGCGGAAACTGGATTGATACTGCCAACTGGGCAGGCGGAAATATCCCCGGGGTCTTCAACGCCACCGCCAGCGGGGACACGGCGACCTTTACCAATGCGCTGACTGCACCGGTTACGGTTACGGTGGATAGCTTCCGCGCCATTAGCAATATCGTGTTCGGAAGCACCTCCGCGAACGGCTTTACGATCGGCGGAGGAACAATCCGGATGAATGATAAAGCCGGCATTTATGTGCTGGCCGGAACAGGTACGCATGACGACACCATTTCTTCGGCCATCAGCCTCCGCGGTTTGGGCAACAGTACCTTCACGTTCCGCAACGACTCCGCCGGGAGCACGGGCGGTCTGGTCATCAGCGGCAACATCAGTTCTGCAACCCCCAACACTGCGAATACTTTCACAATCAATCTGGACGGCGTCAGCGCAAAAGCCAACAACGCGATCAGCGGTGTTATCAGCGATGGGGGCAGCACCAATATCAACACCCATGTCGCCGTGGTCAAAAACGGAACCGGTCAGTGGACTCTGCAAAACAACAACAACTTTGCCGGCGGACTGACCGTTAACGCGGGAACCCTCCGTTACTTCGGTGCCGGCAAGACCGTCTTCGGCGCGGGACTCGTTACGATCAATGACGGCGTCACCTTTAACAAAGCCAATAACACCGCACCAATCATCAACAACGCGATGAAAGTGAACGGCAACTTCACCTTCAGAGGGGACAGCAATAACAACATCTGGAGCGGCCCGATGGATCTCGCCGCCGGCACCCGGACGATCACGGTAAACGCGAATCTGGGGATTTCCGGCGTGATTTCCAACGGCAGCCTTATTGCGGCAGGCACGAAAATCCTGACCCTCTCCGGCGCAAACACCTTAGACAGCATGACCGTTTCTACCGGGACACTGCTGGTGGATGGCGATTCCAGCGGCTCCGGCGCACTGACTGTGGCCTCGGGTGCGACGGTAGGCGGCAACGGCACGGTATCGGATCTCGTTCTGCAGGACGGCGCCCAGTTCCTGTTTGATGCCGCCGCAACGCTGACCGCCAACGGAACATCCGTTGATCTCGGCAACCTGAGCGTGGCCAGTCTGGACGGTGCTGCGGTGGCGAACGGGATCTATACCCTCATTGATGGAACGGCGGCATTCGACTTCACCAGCGTCCAGAATCTGGGTCTTGCCAATGCTGCCGATATCGGCGGCGGCAAGAGCGCCTACTTCCAGCAGGGCAGTCTGGATCTGGTCGTGATTCCTGAACCGGCCACGATCGGAATGCTGGGACTCGGCGCGCTGCTGACGATTATGCTTCGCCGCATCCGTACCCGTTAAAACGGGCGGTCTGTTTATAAAAAGTCCGGCGGTGCCCGGGCTTTTTTAGTCGGTTCGTCCATGCATTCATAAGGAGAAGCTGTAATGTCAACGCGGCTGAAAATCAGTCCGTGGAAAGCGGCAGGTCTGTCAGGAACTTTTGCCGTAACGGCAGGCGCCTGCCAGACAGCTTTGTCAGCGTGTTCTCCAATGCAAATGTTAAATGTAACGCACATCGCCTCCCTGCCCTTGTTACATACCGGCATGCTGTTCACGATCCAGACCGGCGCGGCGGGACAGAACCCCGCCCCGGCGGGCAGGCCGAACATAATTTATTTCATGGCTGATGAACTCGGCTACTACGAGCTGTCTCACATGGGACATCCCGTGCTGCGCACACCGAACATCGACCGGTTGGCCGCCGAGGGAACGCGCTTCACGCAGTTTCTCGCAGGGGGAAACGTTTGCGCGCCCAGCCGCTGCTCGTTCCTTACCGGCAAGCATAGCGGCCATTCCACTGTCCGCAGCAACGGCGGCGCCGATCCGCTGCTGGCCGGCGAAGAAACCGTCGGCTCCGTATTAAAACGCGCCGGGTACGCCACGGGCGGCTTCGGCAAATGGGGTGTCGGCGCCCGCGGAACTTCCGGCGTGCCGGAAAATCACGGCTTCGATGTTTTCTTCGGCTACTACGATCAGGTTCACGCGCACACCTACTACCCGCGCTACCTCGTGCGCAACAGCGAAGAAGTTCCTCTCTCCGGCAATACCGGCAGCCCTCTCGACGGCCAGACCTTCAGCCAGTACCGGATCTTCGAGGAAAGCAAAGAGTTTATCCGCGCCAACAAGGACCGGCCCTTTTTCGCCTGCATGGCGTGGACACCTCCGCACGGCATTTGGGGCATGCCGAAAGATGATCCGTCGTATGCGCTCTACAAGGACGAACCGTGGCCGAACGACGCGAAGGTGTATGCGGCGATGATCAACCTCGTGGACCGTGAAATCGGCGAAATCCGCGACCTGCTCCAGGAACTCGGCATCGCCGGCAAGACGCTGATTGTCTTTACCGGCGACAACGGCGGCGCGGAATATTTCGCCGACGAACAGCATCCGCGCGGCTTTTTCGCCCCGAACGTGAACCCGGAAACCGGGGTTCAGTTTCGCGGCGGCAAAGGCAACTTCTATGAAGGCGGCCTCCGCGTGCCGGCCATTGTGCACTGGCCGGGCCGCATCGCCGCCGGGCGCGTCAGCGGGCACCTCGGCTATTTCCCCGATCTGCTGCCCACTTTTGCCGAGCTGGCCGGCGCGGAGATTCCGAAAGACGCCGACGGCCTCTCGCTGATGCCGGAGCTGCTTGGCGAAAAAGCTGCCGGGCGCCAACAGCCGCAACACCAATATCTCTACTGGGAAGACCTCAGCAAGACCGCCGTCCGCACGGGGGATTGGAAAGCCTTGCGCAACGAAAACGTCAACAAAGGTGCGTGGGAGCTCTACGACCTGTCGAAAGACATCAGCGAAACCGCCAATGTCGCCGCGCAGCATCCCGACGTGCTGGCGCAGATGACGGCGTATGCCGCCGAAGCCCACCGGCCAATGCCGGCAGGCGAAATCTACGACAGCGCCCTCGCCGGGAAAGACCGGAACTACATGCCGGTCGGCGCAACCGGAAGCTGGAGTCTGGATGGAAGCGGCAGCTGGAGCAACACGGCCAACTGGGCCGGCGGAAATATTCCCGGAACCGCCCCCGGCACCACCAGTCCGGACACGGCAATCTTTTCCACCGTGCTGACCGCGCCGGTCACGGTCACGGTGGATGCCAACCGCGCCATCGGCACCATTTCCTTCGGAAACACCTCCACCAACGGCTATACGCTCAGCGGCAGCTCATTCCGGGTCAACCGCCTGCTGGTTGAAAGCATTGCCGGTGTCAGCGCTCAGCATAACGATACGATCACTTCGGCCATTAAACTCCGGGATAATACCGCGGTCACCTTCCGCAATAACTCAACAGACAGCGGATTGATCATCACCGGCGGCATCACCGGCGATACGGCCAACACCAACAAGACGGTCGTTCTGGACGGCACGAGCACCGTGTCCAGTCAGAGTGCCGGGCAGAACAACAGTATCTACGGCATAATCTCCGACGGAGCCGGAAAAGTTGCCGTGGTCAAAAACGGAACAGGTGTGTGGACGCTGATCGGCAATAACACTTTTACCGGCGGGCTGACCGTTAATGCAGGAACCCTCCGCTACTTCGGTACCGGCACCCCCTTTGGCAACGGCCCGCTCACCGTCAATGACGGCGTCATCTTCCATCATGCCAACACCACGGCAACACCTGTAACCAATCAGATGGTTGTGACCGGCAATTTTACGCTGATCGGCGGCACCAACACTCAGTGGGGCGGAACGATGGATCTCAATGCAGGCACGCGGACGATTACGGTGGGTGTCGCCTCCGCCTTTTCAACGGTGATTTCAAACGGCGGACTGATCAAGGCGGGCGCGAAGAACATGACCCTCTCCGGCGCGAACACATATGCTCTCGGCACGACCGTTTCGGCAGGCACGCTGATCGGGGCGGCGGACGGTGCATTCGGAACCGGCAACATAACGGTGGCGGACGGAGCGAAGCTGATTTTGCAAACCAACGCATCGATCAACGACCAGGCGGCGCTGGTGTTGGGAACCAATGCCACGCTGACTCTCGACTTTACCGGTGCAGATACTGTCGGCAGTATTTCGCTGGACGGGGAAACCACTGAGCTTGCGGCCGGCACTTACGATGCCGCCGCTCTCAGCGCTCTCGGAGGCGGAACTTACACGGGTGCCGGGCGCCTTACGATGACTCCTGCATCGGCGACAGCCGGTCTGTTCATCGCGCCGCAGGCGGATGTGATTCGGTGAAGGTGAAAGAACCGGAGATAACAACAGGGCGCGGGTTCCGCGCCGGGAGAATAAAAATGGGAAAAA
>JBAZTQ010000133.1:0-8068 GCA_041661845.1 Kiritimatiellales bacterium
AAAATCCGAACGTCATTGTAGTCGCCTCCACAGGCACGTCCTTCGACATGCCGTGGCTCGGAAACGTGAAGGGGTTGGTTCACTGTTATTATCTCGGACAGGAATACGGAGCGTCGCTGGCCAATGTTCTTTCCGGAAAGGTGACGCCGTCCGGCAAGCTGCCGTTCAGTATGGAAACCGTCTTCGCAGACTCTCCGGCGTACGGATATGACTTGCTGGACGGAAAACCATTGAAGAATAAGAACGCACTGGAAAAGGCGCAGAAGAAAACCTTCGCAATCAATTATTCGGAAGGAATCTTCGTCGGCTACCGCTGGTATGAAGCTAAAAAGAAACCGGTGAACTTCCCGTTTGGCTTCGGACTTTCCTACACGACCTTCGAGATGAGCGACATCAAAGTTTCGGCGAAAATTGTCACCAAAGACAAACCGGTTACGGTCAGCGTAACCGTCAAAAATACCGGCAAGGTTGCCGGAGCCGAGGTGGTTCAGCTTTACGTTCATGACGACGAAGCCAGCGTCGAACGTCCGTACCGCGAGCTGAAAGGATTCCGGAAAGTTTTCCTCCAGCCCGGAGAAAGCAAGACCGTCACGATACCGCTGGACTGGAAAGCGCTGGCGTTCTGGGATGTGAAAACCCATACGTGGCTGGCCGAGCCGGGCTCCTTTACCCTGCTGGCCGGAAATTCCAGCCGGGATGTGCAGTGTCAGACAAGTGTCGTTTACAAATAACGCCGAGGGAAAAATATCCAATGAAAATACCCATCAAACTTTTTCTGTTCGCACTGGTAATAACAGCGACGGCGACATTCGCGGTTTCCGGCACCAAGACGGAAGAATTCGTTTATCCGCCGGAGGTGAAGGGGATCATTGATGTGACGAAGGCGCCGTATTTTGCCGATAACACCGGCAAGCGCGATTGCACCGAAATTCTGATACGCGCCATTGATGACATGGTGCGTGAAGACCGCGATGCCATGCTGAAAGCTTTGCCGATTGTTCGCGGCGAAAAAAAACAGTCGGTCTATCACGACGAAAAGAGAGGTGTCTATACCGCCACGGAACTGAGTTTCGATGAGCGGCAGCGCATCATGAAAGCCAATCCCCTGGCGCTGATCGGCTTCGAGCGCTGCCATGGCGTTTTCCCGGCCCATCAGGCACCGGCGAAAATCCTTTATTTTCCCAACGGCACCTATCTTGTCAGCGATACGCTGGTTTACAGCTTCACCGACATGAAAATCAAATTTACGGACATCAACCGCTGCATGCACTTTCTGGGCGAGAGCCGGCAGGGAACGGTTATCCGCCTGAAGGATCATGCGCCGGGCTTCGGTGCGGAAACGAACAAAGCCGTTGTCAGCTTCACCCACGGAAACTCGTCGAATGTCGCGATGCAGAATTCCTTTCAGAATTTCACCATTGAAATAGGCGCGGGAAATCCGGGAGCCTCCGGCCTGGAGTTCTTCGCCAACAACTCGGGGGTTGTCCGCAACGTAACGGTCCGCTCGCTTGATCCTGAAAAAGCGGGCCATGCCGGACTGTCCATGACAACCTATAACTTCAGCTGCGTGCTGGTAAAAAATCTGGATGTCGACGGATTCGATTACGGCGTGAAGGTGACACAGCCGCGTCTCTATTCCGTTTTCGAAAACATTCAGGTGAGCTGCCAGCGGGTCGCCGGATTTTATCTTGAAAGCAATAACGTCTCCCTCCGCGGCCTGACCAGCAGCAATCGCGTTCCCGCTGTTAGTATCAAAGGGCAAACGGCGACGATGGCGCTGATTGACGGAAATTTCTCCGGCGGCAGTCCCGAGGCAGCGGCCGTTGATTGCGAAAAAGGATTTTTGTTCGCCCGCGATTTAAAAGTCGCCGGCTACAAAACGGCTATACGGCACAGCGACGCAGTGCCGGTGCAGGGGCCGAATGTCGGCGAATATACATCGCATTCCGCTTTCACGCTTTTCCCGGACCAGCAGAAGCAATCGCTTCGTTTGCCGATCGAAGAGACGCCCGAAATTCCGTGGGATAAAGATCCGCAGCAATGGGCCGGTGTGGACAAGTTCGGTGCGCGCGGCGACGGCTTTACCGATGACACGGAAGCCATTCAGCGCGCGATGAATTCCGGCCGGTCTACCGTTTATTTCCAGCCGGGAACCTATTTGATCAACGGCACGATCGACGTGCCGGCTTCCGTCCGCCGGATTGACATGATGTATTGCGACATGATTGCCGGCGGCGACCTGCAGAACATGACCAACTCCGGCGCTTTCCGGATTCGCGAAGGAAGCGAACCGCTGGTTATGCAAAACCTGTTTACCTTCGAACTGTTTTTCGGCGCGCATTATCTCATCGACCACGCATCAACCCGCACCCTCGTGCTTAAGGATATGCACACCCAGGTCGGTGCGATGTACCGTAATTCAGTTCCCGGCGGGAAAGTATTTATCGAGAACGTTGCCAGTACAGATCAGTTCGAGCCGATCCGGAACTGCTTCACCTTTACGGGACAGAAAGTCTGGGCCCGGCAGCTCAATCCGGAGCGCGCCAACCCGGAAGTGCGCAACGACGGTTCAAGCCTTTGGGTGCTGGGCTTTAAATCCGAGGGCCCCGGCTGCGCCTTCCTCACGACGGGCGGCGGATCGACCGAAGTGCTCAACGGCATCTTCAACCTCTGGCGCAACGAGAAAAAAGGCGTGCCGGCAATCATCAATGATAATTCTCACGTGAGTGTCACCGCCTCCACGACGGACGGCAAAGAAAAGCCGCCCTATCCGTATGTTCTGATTGAGGAAATACGGGGAAGTCAGACCAACCGGCTGTCCTGGGCGGAATTGCCGCACCGTGACAAGGATCTGGTCGCCGTGCCGCTCTATGTCGGACGATAACGCGGGACTGCCGGGCTTGAAGTTATCGTATTGGATTGCGGCGGTGCTGCTGCCGGTATACGGCGGGCGGGAGACCGGTGGCGCGCTTAAAGGCGCGGGACAGATGTTCCAGACTGCCGAATCCTGTCTGCTCCGCTATGTCGGTTGCCTTGAGGTCGGTTTCGCAGAGCAGGCGCACAGCCTCCTCGGCGCGAAGCCGGGCAATGTAACGGGCGACGCTTTCGCCGAGTTCGCGGCGGAACGCAACGGTTAACCCCCGGCGCGAAAGTCCGGCGGCGGCGGCGACCTTTTCGACGGAGAGCGGTTCGCGGAAATGTTTCTGGATAAAGTGCGCCGCTTTGGCTGTTTCCCGGTGACTGACGGCCAGCTTGCTGGTGCTCTGCCGTACCACCACACCGCGCGGCGGAATCAATATCGGTTTGGCGGGCACAGCTTCGCCGGCCATCAGCCGTCCGAGCAGCCGGGTGCCTTCGCGGGCGATCCGTTCAAAATTCGCATCCACTGATGATACCGGCACGGAGGCGTATTCGCAGGCGTCGAGGTGATTGAACATCCCCATGATCGCCAGATCGGTCGGAACCGCAATGCCGGCCCGTTCGCATACCCGCAGCAGGTGCGGCGCCCAGTCATCCGCGACAACCACGCCGCAGGGTTTGGGTAAGTTGCGCAGAGTGCGCGCCAGCCAGCGCATGGCCGCGGAACTGTGACGGGTGGCCGAATACGGCGCGTGCGCGGCGATGGCTTGGTAGAGGGGGATTTCGTGGAAGCTGGCTCCGCGCCGCGTCGCTTCTGCCGCCACTGCGCCGACGGCAGGCCGTTCGTGCCAGCCGTTACAGGTGTTGATGAACACAAGGTGACGGAGTCCCTGATCCAGCAGGTGAGCGGCTGCTGTCCGGCCCAGTACCGCCGGATCATAAGCTACGCGGCCGACCGAGGTTGCACCTTTCGCTTTCAGATCCCACAGCCAGGCGCCTGAGAGATCCACGCAGGGCACTCCGGGAAACCGCCGCAGCACATCCAGCTCCTGTTTTTTTCCGATCAGGGCGATGATGCCGGAGAACTGTTCGCCGGAAGCCGGGGTCAGGCCGATCCGGTTGTAGTTGGTGTCCAGCGTCCAGCGGGCTTCCTTGGCGTAGGAGAAAATGCCGCGCAGAAGATCCTGCTCGTTATAGCCCAGCAGAACCAGTACATGCGGGCCGGACGGCTTCGTGTTTTTATGGGTGCTTTTCATAGTGCCCGAAACGGCAAACAATTTGCCCGAAAAGACATTCACCTGTAAAGCGCGTTCTGTAATCATTCATAATCTGAAGATCCAAACGGAATAAGGAGGAATGATGCAGAAGAAAAGCTCACTTAACACGGCCGGCAGTTTGCCTTACTTGATGATGCTGACCGGCGTTGCCGCGCTGGGCGGACTGCTGTTCGGATACGACACCGCCGTTATTTCCGGCGCAGTCGGGTTTCTGCAGGCGCATTTTCATCTCGGTGCCGGGCTTAAGGGCTGGGCGGCCTCCAGCGCACTGATCGGCTGCATTGCCGGCGCCATGTGCGGCGGGCCGCTGAGCGACCGGTATGGCCGGAAGAAAATTCTTCTTTCCTGCGCAGGTCTTTTTGCTTTCTCCGGCATCGCATCTGCGATTCCGCAGACGCTGACGCAGTTTGTCTGGGCGCGGTTCATCGGCGGCTTCGCCATCGGCGCGGTCTCGGTTCTGTCGCCGCTCTATATCGCTGAAATTGCGCCGGAAAAAATCCGGGGGCGGCTTGTGTCGCTTTACCAGCTGGCGATTGTTGTAGGCATTCTGGTCGTGTTCTTCGTCAACATGCTGATTCAGCGCGGCGGCGATGATGCCTGGAATATTGCGCAGGGCTGGCGCTGGATGATGGGGTCGCTGGTTATTCCGTCATCCCTGTTCGGGGCGCTGCTGGTATTTATTCCCGAGAGTCCACGCTGGCTTATGAAGATGGGCCGGCGGTCTGAAGCAGAAATTATTCTTGTCCGGGTCGGCGGTCAGGAAACGGCGGACCGGGAGTTGAAGCAGATTGAAGCCTCGTTGAATCAGGAAGAAGGAAAGTTCTCCGAACTGTTTACCGGCGGTTATCGCCGCGCATTGATTGTCGGTGTGGCGCTGGCGGTGATCTGTCAGTTCTGCGGCATCAATGCGATCATGTATTACGCGCCGGAAATTTTTAAATCCATCGGCGCAGGAACAGATGCCGCTTTTATGCAGACGGTGTCGATCGGCGCGGTGAATCTCATTTTCACATTCGTGGCAATCTGGCTGGTGGACAAGGCCGGGCGCAAAGCGCTGCTGGTCGGCGGATCGCTGGTTCAGGTGGTTGCGCTGGCGGCGGTCGGCATCCTGTTCGCCAAAGGGATCGGCGGGCTGTGGCTGCTGTTCTTTATTATGCTTTTCACGGCGGCCTTTGCGTCGGCTATGGGACCGATTGCCTGGATTTTGATCTCCGAGATCTTTCCGAATAAAATCCGCGGACGGGCAATGTCCGTCGCGGTTCTTGTTCTTTGGGCGGCGTGTTATGCCGTGTCCCAGACTTTTCCGATGCTGGTGGATGCGATCGGCAATGCGAAGACCTTCTGGGTGTATGCCGGATGCAGTCTGGCCGGACTGGTTTTTATTGTCTGTCTGGTTCCGGAGACCAAGGGCAAGACACTGGAAGAAATCGAACGGTACTGGATGGAGCGGCGTTGATCGCCGCAGGATGTGGTTCATAAAAGAAGGAGAACGTATGACAAAATCACAACTGACGAAAAGTCTCATGGCCCTGGCCTGGCTCGGTTGCTTTCAGGCCGGATGGAGCGCGGAAGCCGGAAGCAAGAAGGTTGCGCCGCAGTTTCAATTTCTTCCGGCCGGAGAAGTGAAGCCGCGCGGCTGGCTGCAGGATCAGATACGCGCCGATGTCACCAAGGGATTTACTCCCGTGCTGGACAAGCTGACGCCGATGTGTGATGTGGCGGCTTTTGACGCCCGTAATATTTCGGATATGTATCAGCCGAAGGTCGGCGGATTGTGGTGGCGCGGCGAGACCACCGGCGTCTGGCTCGACGGTTTCATCCGCATGGCCTACTTGTCGGACGAGCCGAAAGCCAAGGCCCGGGTGGATGAACTGGTCACACAGGTTCTGGCGATGCAGGAAGAAGATGGTTATCTGGGCACCTATCCGCGCGGGAAGCGCTATCAGAGCCCTATCGGTCAGCCGAACAACGGCGAGTTGTGGAATCAGGCCGGCCTGTTCCGCGGTCTAATCGCCTACTATGAATTTACCGGGCGCAAAGACGTGCTCGCGGCCGTTGAGAAAGCCGTCAAATTGACAATGTCCAAGTACGACAAGGATCATCCGTATTATGACAAGGGGATTCCGCGCGGCGGCCCCAGCCATAACCTCATGTTTGTCGATGTGTGCGAATATCTCTACCGCATCACGGGTGACCGGGCCTATGTGAATTTCGCGCAGTTTATGTACGACAGCTATAACGCGGCGGAAAATGTTTTCGATTGCGATGTTCTGATCCGGAATCTGATCAAACCCGAAAAGTTATTGCAGGGTCACTGCGCGCATACTTCGGAACATCTCCGCGTGCCGCTGTTTGTTTATTACGCCACCGGCGACGACAAATACCGCGCGGCCGTGGAAAATCTGTTCATGAAAACCGCCCGGCACATCAGCGCGGCGGGCGCTCTCATCGGCGATGAAGATATCCGCGAACAGATTCCCTCCCCCTATCTCACTTATGAGCAGTGCACCATCTTCGAACTGCTGAACAGCCTGCAATCGGGCGTGGAAAAAACCGGCCGTGCCGATCTGGGCGACTGGATCGAATGGCTCGCCTACAACGCCGCTCAGGAATTCCGGCTCCGTGACAGCAATCAGGCCACCTGCGGCATTCAATATGAAGGATTTGACAACCAGTACGAAGCCGTCGCCAAAACGCGCGGCGGCCGCTGCAAATACTCGCCGACCCACGAAGATGTCGCCTGCTGCTGCCCGCCGACCGCCAGCAAGATGTTCGCTTATTTTACCGACTATCTGTGGATGCGGGAAGCGGACGGCAAGGGATTGGTTGCTGCGGTTTATGCACCGAATACACTGAAAACCAAAGTGAGCGGAACCCCCGTCATGATTGATACCGAGACCGTTTATCCGTTCGAGGATGAAGTGCGGATGACGGTCACGCCGGACAAGCCGGTTGAGTTTTCGATCCGCCTGCGGATTCCGACGTGGCCCGGCGCTACCCGTGTTGATGCGCCCGGCGCTGAAATCCGTCAGGAAAACGGCTGGCAGATCGTGTCGAAGAAGTGGAAGAAAGGCGACCGGATCACGCTGTCCTTCGCGCCGGAAATTGTGCAGAAGAAATCGCCGAACGGTGAAATCTTCTGGCGGCGCGGCCCGCTGGTTTACGCCCTGCCGATTCCGGCGGTGAAGACCCCGACCAAAAAATATCCGGTGGAAGGATTTACGGACTTCGACATTACTCCGCAGCCGGGCGCTTTCTGGGATTACGGCGTCGATAAGCAAAGCGGCAATTTCCAGTTTGAACGTTCAGCGGTGAAAAGTTCCGTACTGCCGTGGATTGATCCGCCGCCGGCTTTAACCGGTCAGCTGCTTAACCGGCAGACCAAACAACTGGAAAAAGTCCGGCTCGTTCCGCTGGGAAGCCTCCAGCTGCGGCGTACCGCCTTTACCGATATGAAGTCGTTTGTCGGATTCCTGGGCAGCGACATCAACCTGGCCCGGCAAGCCAAGGTCGAGGTTTCGAGCACATCCAAAGGATTCAAACCCGAAGCGCTGAATGACGGCGTGGCTGAAGGCTATCCGCAGAACCAGAGCGCGGAATGGGCCAGCGATCATGACACCGTGGGCGCTCATGCGCGGCTAACCTGGGACAAGCCGATCACCATCGAAGACGTCTGGTTTTTTGACCGTCCTAATCCGACCGATCAGGTGATCAAGGCGTGGGTCAACTTCAGCGACGGTTCGTCCGAACTGGTGGACAACATGCCGAATGACGGCAGCGCACCGTACCATCTGAATTTCCCGGAAAAGACGATTACCTGGATGGAAGTCATTGTCATCCGAACCAGTCCTGTCACGAAGTCGTCCGGATTTTCGGAAATTGCGGTTTTCAAAAAAGCGCCCGGCGAGGAGTAACCGCCTGCCGCGCCCGGC
>JBAZTQ010000134.1:0-8030 GCA_041661845.1 Kiritimatiellales bacterium
TATCAGCCCGACTCAATCCGTTTTCTTTCATCAATATATCCGTCGGTCGGTTACTGCACCGAGCGGATCGACATATTTTTCGCGGAAGTTCATGAACCGGGAAAAACCGATTTTGACCACGATGAAGACATCGAAACCGTCCTGATTACAGAACAGGAAATGGACAACCTGATCCGCGCCGGAAAAGTGCAGGACGCCAAAACCCTCGCCGCCTGGGCGCTTTACAAAATGTCGAACAGCGAACAAAGAACCGAAGAATGACGAAGGAATAAAATTCCCGAACTTCGGAGTTCGTCATTCCCTGTTCGGTGTTCTGCGGTTCATATAGCCAGCCGTCCGGTCATCAGCAGGACGAAGATCAGGACGCAAATTCCGCACAGCCCCAGCGACCAGTAAGGAAGCGGGCTTTTATCGTCAGCACGGCGGGCCATTTTCGACCATGTCGCCAGCGAGGCCAGCGCAAAGGTCAGCCCCAGCGCCGCCAGAAACGCCAGGCGGTTTTTATCCGCATGAGGCGCGCTGGATCCGGCCCGGCCCACCAGCGGCAGCAGCATGCAATTGAAGAAAAAAGAGACGCCGGCCGCCACAGTCAGTGCGCTGCCGGCGACCGGTTTCTGCAATAATGTTTTAGATTCAGAAGACATGGGTATCCGTTCAAAAACAGCCTACTCGGCGGCGGTTCCGGTTGCCGTTTCGTCCGTTACTTCGGCCTCATGCTGAGGCTTTGTTTTGATCGTAAGCGCCAGTTTGTTCTTGGAGTCTTTGTTGCGGGTCATGATTTCATCCGAGCTGTCGGCTTTCTGAAGGTACTGATCCACCACAACGAAAGCATTGCTCGTTTGATATCCGTATTCCAAAGCAAAAACCACTTTGGGATATTTCAGGTCACCGTGCGAAACGGTAATTTCCCAGTCGTCCTTGCCAATGTAGTCCGGACGTCTTTTGCCCTGCGGTTTTGATATCTGCCCATACCAGACTTCGTCGTTGCTGCCGGTCAGCTCAACCGTAAGACGCAGTACACCATCAAAACCCATATCTTTGTACTGTTCGGTACCGACCTTTATCAGCTCAAACTTCTGGTTTTTATCATCCCGGATATTCGAGACGACCGGAGCCCCGAGAATGATGGATTTCTTGAGCTCTTCGACTGATTTTCCGATATTCGCCGCGCCCTGACCAAATACAGCGAACGCCGCCATGCAAACCGCTGGAACAACAAGTTTCTTTCCGATGCGCATAAGACCTCCTTTTAAGAACCCGGCTTTTATACCCCCCATGACTCCGGCACTGCAAGCGTCATCACAACTCGCGACACAAAAAAATTATTATTCCCGCCCGGCTGTGTTACACTGCGGATAAATAAACTTTCGGCGGAAATTTCCGGACATGAGTGATAAATGGATAACTGTAACCGGCGCGCGGGAACACAACCTGAAAAACATCACGGTACGCATCCCGCGCAACAAGCTCACCGTCATCACCGGACTGAGCGGCTCCGGAAAGTCGTCACTCGCCTTCGACACGCTTTATGCCGAGGGCCAGCGCAAATATGTCGAAAGCCTCTCCGCTTACGCCCGCCAGTTCCTCGAACAGATGCAGAAGCCGGATGTTGACACCATTGAAGGGCTTTCGCCCGCCATTTCCATTGAGCAGCGCACGGCGGGTTCCAATCCGCGCTCCATCGTCGCCACCACCACCGAAATCCACGACTATCTCCGCCTGCTGTTTCCAAGCATCGGAAAAGTCCACTGCCCGTCCTGCGGCAAACCGATTCAGCGGCAGAGCGCCGAAAACATCACCGAACAGCTGCTGCTGATTCCGGAAAAAACCAAAGCCATGCTGCTCGCTCCGCTGGTGCGCGGACGCAAAGGACTTCACGAAGAAATCTTCGCCGCCGCCGGGCGGCAGGGCTTTGTCCGTGTCCGCGTCAACGGGGAACTCTGCGAACTGGACGCCATTCCTGATCTCGATAAAAACAAAAAGCACACCATCGAAGCCGTCATTGACCGGCTCGTCATTGATTCCGCCGCCCGCAGCCGGATCAACGATTCCGTCGAGCTGGCGCTCGCCACCGGCGAAGGACTGATGATAGCGATGGTTCAGACCGGCGAAAATAAATGGGAAGACCGGCTCTTTTCCGAAAAAAACGCCTGCCTCGACTGCAACATCAGCTTCGAAACCTTCACGCCGAAACACTTTTCCTTCAACAGTCCTTACGGCGCCTGCCCGGTCTGCCACGGCCTCGGCAACATGCTCACCTTCGACGAGGAACTGCTCGTCCCCGACGAAACGCTTCCGCTCGAAGAATGCATCCACCCGTGGCGGCGCGGCGGACGGCGGCTGATCCTCTATTACAAAAAAATGCTCCGCGTTCTCGCCGAACATTACGGCATCGACCTGCAGACACCGTTCAACGAACTGCCCGCCGGCTTCAAGAAAGTGCTTTTCTACGGCTCCGGCGAAGAGCCGATCACCTATTTCATGCGCCACCACAAAATCGAAAAACCGTTCGAGGGCGTCATCCCGAACCTTCAGCGGCGCTACACCGATTCCGACAGCGAATTCACACAGGAACGGCTGCGCGCCTACATGGGCAACCAGCGCTGCACCGTTTGTAACGGTTCGCGCCTGCGCCCCGAAACGCTGGCCTGCACCGTCGGCGGAAAAAACATTTATGAAATCTGCACACTCTCCATCGAACAGGCGCAGAAGTTTTTCCAAGGTCTGGAATTAACCAAAGACGAAGCAAAGATCGCCCGCGACATTCTGAAAGAAATCCAGGCCCGCCTCGGGTTTATGATGGATGTCGGACTCGACTACCTGACACTCGACCGTGAAAGCGGTACGCTTTCCGGCGGCGAAGCGCAGCGCATCCGGCTCGCCACACAGATCGGTTCGCGCCTGACCGGCGTGCTCTATGTCCTAGACGAACCGAGCATCGGCCTGCACCAGCGCGATAACAACCGACTGCTCGCCACGCTCAAAGAGCTGCGCGACCTCGGCAATACCGTCGTCGTTGTCGAACACGACGAGCAGACCATCCGCGAAGCTGACTATGTGATCGACCTCGGCCCCGGCGCAGGCGTCCACGGCGGCGAAATCGTCTTTGCCGGAACACCGGCGGAACTGCTCAAAGCCAAAAAGTCGCTCACGGCGCAGTACATGCGGCGCGAAATTGAAATCGAAACGCCGGAACAGCGCACCAAAGCCGCCGCTGGATTCATTGAGATTCGCGGCGCGGCAGAAAACAATCTCAAGAACATCAACGTCAAAATTCCTCTCGGACTGCTCACATGCATCACCGGAGTCTCCGGTTCCGGAAAAAGCACGCTGATTGACGATGTATTGCGCCGCGCTCTATTCCGCCGCTTTTTCGGCTCCAAAGAGCGTCCCGGAAAACACAAGGAACTGACCGGCATTGAAAACATCGATAAGGTGATCGTCATCGACCAGTCGCCGATCGGTCGGACTCCGCGCAGCAATCCTGTTACTTACACCGGCGCGTTCTCCATCATCCGCGACCTCTTCACGCAGCTGCCCGCTTCCAAGGTGCGCGGCTACGGGCCGGGCCGGTTCAGTTTTAATGTCAAAGGCGGACGCTGCGAACACTGCCAGGGCGACGGACTGCTCAAAATAGAAATGCACTTCCTGCCGGATGTTTATGTCACCTGCCCGCAATGCGCGGGCAAACGCTATAACCGCGAAACGCTCGAAGTGCATTACGGCGGAAAAAACATCGCCGAAGTGCTTGATATGACCATCAACGAAGCGTGCGAATTTTTCGCCGCCATCCCCGGCATCGAACGCAAACTGCGTACGCTCCGCGAAACCGGCCTCGGCTATCTATGTCTCGGCCAGTCCGCCACGACGCTTTCCGGCGGCGAAGCCCAGCGCATCAAGCTGTCAGCGGAACTCAGCAAAAAAGCCACAGGCAAAACGCTCTACATTCTCGACGAGCCGACCACCGGTCTGCATTTTGCCGACGTTCACAAACTTATCCAGGTATTGGAAACCCTGCGCGACGGCGGCAATACCGTGCTGGTGATTGAACATAACCTCGACGTCATCAAACGCGCCGACTGGCTGATTGATCTCGGCCCGGAAGGCGGCGAGCGCGGCGGAAAAATCGTCGTCGCCGGAACGCCGGAAAAGGTCGCTAAAACTCCCGGATCCTACACCGGAAAATATCTGGCTGAGATGCTGGGAAAATAACTCCGGCGTGATCAGCGCCGGATTGGCAGGATGCGGGCGCGGGTTTTCTGTTCATCAATTACGATCAGCGCGCCGGAAAGTAACTGTTCGCGAAACTGGTTAAGCATGCGTATGACCGATGCACCTAAGCAGTCGGGATGAAGATTCTGTGTCCGCACCTGTATAACGCTGGGAGCTTCGGCATTGGTTGCCGCAAGAATATCGCCGAAATCAAGGTCGTGTGTGAAAACCACATATTCGTTCTGTTTAGCCCAGAGCATCAATTCTGAATCGGGGGCGTTCTGTCTGCCGACCGTTGACCAGTGGACTGCTTCGAATCCGGCCTGAACCAGAACAGGAACCCACAACGGCGACAGGTTCATATCGAGAAGAATTTTCATGCCGGAGCAAGCTCGGTATCAATTTCTTCAACGCGCCATGCGGCATAGGCAAGAGCCTGATCAATATCTTTTGCCTCAAGATAGGGATAAAGCTTGAGAATTTCCTCGTGGGAGCATCTGGAAGCAATCAGGCCAACCAAAGTACCCGCGGTAACCCGCAGACCCCGGATGCAGGGTTTTCCGCCCATCACATCCGGATCAAAAGTAATCCGGTCTAAGTTCAGCATAATTTGATCCTCCGCACAGATAGAAAGTATTCCATTCGCTTCCGGAATGTCCAGCTTTCCTTGCCTGAAGACGGCGAGCGCGGCGGAAAAATCGTCGTCGCCGGAACTCCCGAAAAAGTCGCCAAAACTCCCGAATCCTACACCGGAAAATATCTGGCTGAGATGCTGAATTAACCGGTTATGGATTGGCTCGGGTACGAAACTTCCAGAACCAGACACTCTTCCGCGCAGGTAAAGGGGCCATGCACTTCGCCCGGAGGGCGGCTGGCATAGTGCCCGGCCTCCAGCCATATTCCGAACGCCGCATCATACAGCCGTCCCGAAATAATATAGATTTCTTCCGGATAATTGTGCGCCTTGCCGCCGAATTTTCCGGTGTCGGCACCGGCCTTGAATTTCGTCAGGCGGGTGTAATCTCCCGTAACCGGATCAGATGACAACGTAATCTGTTCCAGCATCCCTTCTGCGCCCGCGACCGGCTCCCACCGGCTCAGGCCGTTTTGGGCAAATACATTCCAATAAACCGATGTGCTTTTCATGCTCCCCTTATACCTGATCAACATAAAGATGTCTGTTCCGGACTTAAGGAGCAGGAGTCTTGGAAAAAGGCTGGAAGAAGGCGTTCGGAAACGTGATACTCCGCGCCAATGAATTTCCGGTTTTCCAGACTTACCTCTTTATTGCTTCTGCTTGCGCCTGCGCTGTTTGCGCAGGAGCCGCTTTCGATGCGCCAAATCGAAGCGGCGCTGGAGGACGAGCTGTATCCGCTCGCCGAGCAGCAGGCGTGGGAGGCACTCAGTACACAACGCACACCGGATGAGGAAGCGACGCTGACGATTCTGCTGCTCCGCGCGCTGGCCGGTGAGCAGAAATATAACGACGCGGTGATTCTCGCCGACGAGTCTGCCGGTCTGCCTCATCAGGATGCTTTTGTCTACTGGCGCGCCCGCGCCCTTTTCGAGGCCGGCAATTCCAATGAGGTTTTCCAGACCTTGGAAAAAGTCCCGGACGGCAGTGCTTATGCGCCCGCCGCTCTGCGCATGAAAGGCCGCGCCGAACTGGCCGCAGGTGATTTCAAGTCCTCGCAGAAAACCTTTGAAGCGTTCCGCGAGCAGTTTCCGTCCGACGAAAACGCCGCGCAGAATCTGCTCGATCTCGCCGGAATTTATCTGGAGCGCAGCAAAAAGAGCGACTCAACAAAAGTACTGCACGAACTGCTGGAACGCTTCCCGAACAATGCGCTGGCCGACGCCGCCCGGCTCGAACTGGCGCGTCTGCTGATCGCCTCCGGCAATAAAGACGAACTGAGCGAGGCCTCCGCGCTGCTCAGCACGCTGGGCCAAAGCGAAGCGGCTCATCCGCGTCTGCGCTCCGCCGCATGGGTTGAGCTGTCGGCGCTGGATCAGCGCGCCGGTAATTCCGCCGGGGCCGGTGATGCCTTGGCTAAAGCCGAGAAGCTGACCGGCGAAGCCGCACTGCGGATCCGCCAGAAAGCCGCCCGCGCCGCTTTGCTGGTCGACGAAAATAAAACCAAAGAGGCTTTCCCGCTCTTCGACGAAGCCGTCAAAGAGGCGCCGGATACCGCCACCGCTGCGGAGATCCTGATTCAGAAAGCGGAAGCGCTGCTGAAAACACAGCAATATGCCGCCGCCGAAAAAGCGTTCCAGGCCGGACTCGACATTACGATTGATCCCGCCGCGCAAACCCGCGCACAGGCCGGTAAAGGATGGAGCCTCTGGGAACAGAAGCGCTATGAAGAGGCCGCAGTCGCTTTCGAAAACGTCGCTCTCAAATGCACGCTGCCCGACACCTGTGTAACGGCACTCATCAAAGCGGGCGATGCGCGCCTCGCCGCCGCGCAGTATGAAAAGGCCCGCGACGATTACCGCCGCGTCACATCAACTTATCCGAATCATCCGCTCGCCGCTCAGGCGATGTATCAGAGCGGTGTCGCCGGCCTGCTCGCCGGCCAGCCCGATGCGGCACGCACTGATTTTGCCAAAACAGAAAAAGATTTCCCGCAGAGCGAACTGGCTCCGCAGGCCGCGCTGCAGCAGGCCGAACTGCTCAAGCGCGAACAGAAATGGGAGCCCGCGCTGGAACAATACCGGCGCATTGCCGCGCAATATACCAATGCCGCCGCGCAAGCCTCCGCACTGAATCAGCAGGGGCTGATCCTTTACCGCCTTGGAAAATGGGATGCGGCGCTGGAAGACTTCCTCATCATCAGCACCAATTACCCGGACGCACCGGAAGCGCCGCAGGCTTTATACATGCGCGGATTCTGCCGTTATATGCAGGGCGACATCGAAGGTTCACTGACCATCTGCCAGTCCTTTATCGAAAAATATCCCGGCTCGGTCTGGACGCCTGAAGTACTCTTCTGGATCGGCGAGCACTACTACAACCGCGGCAGCTATGCGCAGGCCAAGACCACCTTCCTCGACATCGCCGCGCGCTTTCCGAAACATGAACTGGCCGACGACGCCCTGTTCTGGGCCGGCAACTCTCTGGCCAGGCAGGACAGCTTCCTCGAAGCCTTCACGGTCTACAGCCGCCTCGCCAAAGAAGTTCCCGACAGTCCGCTGATGCTGAAAACCCGTTTTGCACAGGGCGAGACACTCACCGAACTCGGTGAATTCCCGCGGGCCATTCTCGCCTACGAAGAAGTCATCAAAACTGCACCGGACGATCCGCTGGCCGACCGCGCCCGCGGACGGCTGGCCGACTGCCTGTTCACGCTCGGCACATCCGAAGCCGCGCGTTATCAGGAAGCGCTCGACGCCTATCAGTCGCTTTACAAACGGCCCGCCGCCCCGTTCGCGCTCCGGCTGCAGGCGCTGTATAAAACGGCCCGCTGCGAAGCCAAGCTCGGCTTGAAAGAAAAATCCTTTGCGCACTACATTGAGGTTGTCTACAGCGGCACCGGTCAGACCGAACCCCTTTCGCCCGAAGCCGTGCCGTGGTTCACGCGCGCCGCGTTCGATGCCGCTGCCTATCAGGAACAGCAGCAGCAGTGGAAAGAGGCTGTCAATATTTACAACCGGATTATTCAGGCCGGCGTGCCCGCAAAGAGCGAAGCACAAAAACGGATCGAAAAAATAGAGCGCGAGCACGCCTCGGCACTTTAGAAAAAAGGAGCGGTTATGGTTGGATGGATAAACAGCGGCGGCGCCGTCATGTGGCTGATTCTGGTGTGCGGCTTTATTGC
>JBAZTQ010000135.1:0-7773 GCA_041661845.1 Kiritimatiellales bacterium
AGCGGATGAGATAACTGCTATTATGACCGCCTCGCACAAAACGGCGCAAAAGAACCGATAGATTTAAAATGGCATCTTCAATCAACAATCATAAATCGCCAATCGCAAATGTCCCTGAGCACGTTGCCATTATTATGGACGGCAACGGGCGCTGGGCGCAGCAGCGCGGTCTGCCGCGTATCAAAGGGCATGAGCAGGGCGCTGAATCGGTTTGGGCTGTACTCCGCGCGGCGCGGCAGGCCGGGGTCAAATATCTGACGCTCTATGCTTTCAGTACCGAAAACTGGATCCGTCCGAAGGATGAAGTCGAAGGGCTGATGAACCTGCTGGCGATTTTCATGGATCGCTACGAAGGCGAGCTGTTGAAAAACAAAATCCGTCTGCGGGTGATGGGGCAGATTGAGCGGCTGCCGGAGAAGTTGCAGAAGAAGCTTGCGAAGTTGATGGATAAGTCGGCTAAGGATTATGAGTACACGTTGATTGTGGCGCTGAGCTACGGTAGTCGTACCGAGATTGCCGAGGCGGCCAAAACGATTGCGCGCAAGGCGGCGGCGGGCGAAATCGACCCGGAAACGGTGAATGAAGAGACGGTGGCGCAGCATCTCTATCTGCCGGACGTCCCCGATCCGGAACTGATGATCCGTACCAGCGGCGAGTTGCGGCTGAGCAATTTTCTGCTCTGGCAGCTTTCCTACGCCGAGCTGTATGTGACGGATGTTTACTGGCCTGATTTTCGTGAGCAGGAATTTTTTAAAGCATTGGAAGCGTTTAATCAGCGCGGACGGCGCTACGGCGGAGTTGTGACGCAATAGGGGAACGTATGGACAAAAAAAGAATCATACTGGGATTGATTATTGCGGTGGTGCTTTGCAGCGCAATACTGCTGGTTCCTGCCGGGAACATTGCGGTGCTGATTGGTTTGATGACGGTCTGCGGACTGGCCATGCGTGAAGTGTATGCGCTGATGGCGCGCGGCGATTTGCTGGCATCGAAGAAAACCGGGATGACAAGCGGGCTTCTCTTTGTTGCCATGACCTGGCTGGTCGCCAAGTATCCTTGTCCCGGATTTTCCGGTGATGACATGCTTTGGTCGCTGCTTCTGATCATTCTAATGGTCGTTTTTTTCCGGTTGTTTGGTTATCCCAATGCGCGGCAGGCGTTGCGCAATGCGCTGGGCACGCTGTTCGGGATTCTTTATGTGGCGTTTTTCTGGAGCTTTTTTGTTCGTCTGTACATGATGGGCGATCTCGCTGTGCCCACCCGGGCTGCATTTTATCTGCTACTGGCCGTTAAATGGGGCGACGCCGGCGCTTACTTCATCGGTTCGCGCTTCGGCAAGCACAAGTTGTTTCCGCGCATCTCGCCGAAGAAGAGCTGGGAAGGGCTGGTCGGCGGCATTCTTTTCTCCTGCATGGTCGGCGTCGTTTGGTATTTCTGCACCAACGGCACGCTCGGGCAGTATCAATTTCCGCTTTATCACGTGCTGATTCTCGGCGTTCTGCTGCCAATCATTGGAACCATGGGCGATCTCGTGGAATCCATTTTCAAGCGCGCAGTTGATATTAAAGATTCCGGCGCGATTGCTCACGGCATGGGCGGCATGCTCGATATGATCGACAGCCTGCTGTTCGCCGCGCCTTTTATGTACATCTATATTAAATTTTTTCTACGCTAGAAAGGCGGGCCTTTTCCGATGGTTGAATCTTTTATGCAGGGCTGGACTGTTTGCTACACCGTTCTTGCGGCGCTGTTTCTTTTCGGCATCACCGTTTTCGTTCACGAATTCGGCCACTTCATTGTGGCGCGCCGATGCGGACTGGTCGTCAAAACTTTTTCAATCGGCTTCGGGCACGCCGTCTTTAAATGGGAAAAGGACGGCATCCTTTATAAAATCGGCTGGATTCCGTTCGGCGGTTACGTTGCGCTTCCGCAACTTGATCCCGAGGGAATGGAACGGATTCAGGGCGAGGGTTCCTCAGAACAGTATCCTGAAATTTCGCCGTGGAAAAAAATCGCCGTCGCCGTTTCCGGCCCGCTCGGCAATATCGTGCTGGCCGTACTGCTGGCTCTCGCCATCTGGCTGATTCCCGGCAATGACGCAGGCACACAAATCCGTCCAGTCATCGGAAGCATTGAAACCAACAGCGCGGCCTATGCCGCCGGTCTGCGGCAAGGCGACGAGATCACCGCCGTCAACGGCACCGCCGTCAAAAACTGGTATGATTTCACTGTCGAAGCGCTTTTGAAAAACAGCGATACCGTTGCGCTTGATGTCCATAGTGCCGGAGTCGAGAAACAACTACGCATTCCGGTTGTAAAAATCGAAAGCGGCGAGCGGATCATGGAGGGCGTTAAGCCCGCCATCCCCTGCCTCTTTGGCGCGGTTACGGCCGGCAGTCCTGCCGACCGCGCAGGTGTAAAAAGCGGCGATGTCGCGCTGGCGCTCAACGGTGTGAGCGTGCTGGGTTGGGAACACTTCACCGAAATGATGCAGGCGGCTAAACCGGATGTTCCGGCGGAGCTTACCGTTGAGCGCAAAGGCGAAACACTCGCGCTTTCGATCACCCCGGAATACAACGCGGAGTATAAGCGAATCATGGTCGGGGTGCAGCTCGGCGGCAGCGGCCTGCCGTGGATGCTTTACCGCAATCCGGTTGATCAGCTCAAATACGATGCGCTCGCCATCGTCCGCGTACTCAAAGCGCTGGTCACGCCCGCTGAAGCCAAACAGGCGGCTGGCGGCCTCGGCGGACCGATTGCCATTTTCACTATGCTCACCATGTCGATTAAGATGGGCCTCGTGAATACACTCGGGCTGATTCGCTTTCTCAACATCAATCTGGCGGTTTTAAATCTGCTGCCGATCCCGGTGCTCGACGGCGGGCATATTGTTTTCGCGCTTTGGCACGGCATCACCCGCCGCAAGCCGAATCTCAAGGTGCAGATGGTGCTTACCAATATGTTTGCTGTCCTGCTGATCGGCGCGATGCTTGTTCTTTCCTTCAATGACATTGACCGTAAGTTTCAGATCAAAAAGTTTTTCGGCAAACTGTCCGGGCAGACCGAACAAGTCAAAGAGAAATAATGGACAGGTTCCATAAGCGGAGTTTTTTCGGCGGCATGTCACCGGCTCGCGCCGTCGGCTTTCTGGCGCTGATGGGTTTTGCTCTGTTTGTGTCGTTCAGGATTTTCACCGCACCTGCCAAAACTGTTCAGATTCTGGCGGCACCCGACGGCAGCCGCGAAGCGCGGTTGCAGCACGTTTACTATTCCGCAAAGCCGGGCTTCAAAATCGCTGTGCGCGAACGGCGGCTCTGGCACACGCTTTTCTATCTGCCGGAATACACCAATACACCTTCCGGAGAGCTGAAAGGAAATCTGAGCTGGAGCGCCGATTCAAGGCAACTCTACTTTGACATCAGCGGCAAGCCGGTCTGGAGTTACGATTTTGAGACTCAGTCGTCCAGACTCAGGTCGCCGTGAATGCGGATGACACCGTTCTCTTCGGAGACGTGAAGTTCTTTGCCGGGGAATGCCGTCGGCAGTCTTTTTTCCAAACCTTGGAATACCTTTTCTTTAATCTCCGTGCGGATTTCAGCCGGCACGTTGATCAGTGTGGAGAGGCGGATTTCGACGACGTAGCCGGGGCCGTATTTTGAACCGAATCCGGCAGAAAATGCCGCGCCGACATTGAAAAGTCCGTCATCTTCAGGGTTAGCAGTGGCACCGAGCTTCGGACGCGAAGGATGAAGCGTATATCTCGCGCCGTATTCGGCTTCGAGTTCGTGATCAAGGGTATCAAAAACGCTTTTGAGCGTTTCTTCCCACTGCATGGCTTCGCGGCTTCTCATTACCGTAGATTGGATCAGCGGCCGCGCAGTGCGCGGCGGGTGTCGAGATCGGTGGCTTTCTTTTTCAACGTCTCGCGCTTATCGACCGTATCTTTGCCTTTGCAGAGCGCCATCTCGATTTTCACTTTGCCGGCTTTGAGGTAGGCTTTGAGCGGTACGAGCGTCAGCCCCTTTTCACCGATTTTACTCCGGAGCCGCTCAATCTCTTTTTTGTGCAGCAGCAGGCGGCGCGGACGGGTCGGACTGTGATTGTGGACGTTGCCGTGACTGTACGGCTGAACGGTCATCTGGAGCACTTCGGCCTGGCCGTTTTCGATGTGGGCATAGGCTTCGTCGATACGGATGTGGCCCTCGCGGATGGATTTGACTTCGGTGCCGCGCAGTTCAATGCCGGCTTCGAGCTTTTCCAGAACGTGAAAATCCCGGAACGCTTTGCGGTTGGTAGCCAGCACGCCGGAAGCATCCCGGGATTCTTTGACTTTGGAAGACATGTGTTACAGGACGATATCGGGACCTTCGTCGAACATATCAAAAGAGGAGCTCATATCGACAGGCTGGACGCCCATTTCGACGGTGAGCTTGCCTTCGACGATTTCCTTGAGAACGACATCATGGAAGTCCTGTTCCGGGAAGTCGCGCTTGACCATCGGGCGTTCACCGCGGATGAGCTGGCGGGTGCGGTAGGAGACGAGATTCACCAGCGTCGGGATGCTGCCGATTTTTTCTTCTGCTTTGGTCAGGTATTCAAAGTTCATAGTGCGATTCCATCCTCTCATTAGAAATAAAAAGCGGGGCGTAATGTACACGCCCCGCTTTCCGCCGTCAAACGGCAATTTAGGCTTTATCAGCGACTTACATCATGCCGCCCATGCCGCCGCCCATGCCGCCCATATCGGGCATAGCCGGTTTGTTCTTTTCCGGCAGGTCGGTGATCATGCATTCGGTCGTCAGCAGCAGGCCCGCAATGCTGGCCGCGTTCTGCAAAGCGGAACGGGTCACCTTGGTCGGGTCGATGATGCCGGCGGCAATCATGTCCACATATTCGCCGGTGGCGACGTTGTAGCCGTTATTGCCTTTGGCCTTTTTGACTTCCTGCACAACGATGGCACCTTCGATACCGGCGTTGTCGACCAGCTGGCGGAGCGGAGCTTCGCAGGCTTTACGGACAATTCCCATACCGATGGCTTCGTCGCCTTCGAGTTTCAGGGTGTCGAGAGCTTTCTGGGCGCGGATGAGCGCTACACCGCCGCCCGGCACAATGCCTTCTTTGGCCGCAGCACGGGTCGCATGCAGAGCATCTTCAACGCGGGCTTTCTTTTCCTTCATTTCGGATTCGGTCGCCGCGCCGATGTTGATGACAGCTACACCGCCGGAGAGCTTGGCCAGACGTTCCTGCAGTTTTTCGCGGTCGTAGTCTGACGTGGTTTCTTCGATCTGGCGGCGGATCTGATCTTCGCGCGCCGTGATGTTCACCTTTTTGCCGGCACCGTCGACGATAACGGTTTCATCTTTGCTGACGGTGACGCGTTTGGCGCGGCCTAGGTCTTCAAGGGTGACGTTTTCGAGCTTGATGCCGAGGTCTTCGGTGATGAACTTGCCGCCGGTCAGGATGGCGATATCTTCCATCATGGCTTTGCGGCGGTCGCCGAAGCCCGGAGCTTTAACGGCGCAGACGTTGAGTGTGCCGCGCAGTTTGTTGACGACGAGAGTCGCCAGCGCTTCACCTTCGACATCTTCCGAGATGATCAGCAACGGCTTGCTGCTCTTGGCTACGCTCTGGAGAAGCGGAAGCATATCCTGCAGGTTCGAGATTTTCTTTTCGAACAGCAGAATGCAGGGATCTTCCATCGTCACTTCCATCGTTTCAGCGTTGTTCACGAAGTACGGAGAGAGGTAGCCCTTGTCGAACAGCATACCTTCCTTGACTTCAAGGCTGGTTTCCATCGTCTTGGACTCTTCGAGGGTGATCGGGCCGTCTTCGCCGACTTTAGCCATTGCGTCGGCAATGATTTTGCCGATGGCGGTATCGCCGTTGGCGGAAATGGTTCCAACCTGGGCGAGTTCTTCGGTGGACTTGGTCTTCTTGCTCATCTTGGCGAGCGCAGCAACCAGTGCTTCGGTGGCTTTGTCGATGCCGCGCTTGAGGCTCATCGGGTTGGCACCGGCGGTGACGTTCTTGAGACCTTCGCGATAGATCGCTTCGGCCAGAACGGTCGCGGTGGTGGTGCCGTCTCCGGCGATGTCGCTGGTCTTGCTGGCGACTTCGCGCACCATCTGTGCGCCCATGTTTTCAAAGGGATCTTCCAGTTCGATCTCTTTAGCGACGGATACGCCGTCTTTGGTGACAGTCGGCGAGCCGTATTTCTTGTCGAGAATTACGTTGCGGCCTTTCGGGCCGAGGGTGACTTTGACCGCGCGGCTCAGCTTTTCCACGCCTTTGAGCATCGCGTCGCGGGCATCTACATCGAATTTCATCTGTTTAGCCATTATGACTTCTCCTTATAAGTTGGTTTGTGTTAGCCGATCACAGCGAGGATATCTTCTTCGCGCATGATCTGGTATTCCTTGCCGCCCATTTTGACTTCCGTTCCGCCGTATTTCGGCATGAGCACGGTGTCGCCTTTTTTGACATTGAAGGGAATGACTTTGCCGTTGTCGTCCAGCTTGCCGGTTCCCAGCGCAATCACTTTGCCTTCCTGAGGACGCTCTTTAGCGGTGTCAGGAATGATGATTCCGCCTTTTTTCATTTCGGCTTCTTTAATCGGTTCGACCAATACGCGGTCACCTAACGGTTTAATATTCATACTACGCATTTCCTCCTGTTTGTGGTTATCGGTTAGCGGTTATTGGTTACCAGTTGCGGGCTGAACGGGCTCTTTCCCGTTAACTTTTAACTGATAACCGATAACTAAATTTATTTCTTCTTGTCGTCGTCCATCTTGTAGTCGGCGTCGATCACGTCACCGTCGGCCTGTTTTTCGCCTTTGGGCTGATCGCCGTCAGCCTGCTGCTGGTGAGCCTGACCTTCGGGCTGGGCCTTGGAATACATTTCCGTGGCCGCCGCCTGCATGGCTTCGTTCAGTTTTTCCATCGCCGACTTGATCTGCTCGTCGTTGTCGCTCTTGAGCGCTTCCTTCACCGGCTCAATGGCTTTTTCAACTTCCGCTTTCTTGTCTGCGGAAATCTTGTCGCCGTTTTCCTTCAGAAATTTTTCCGTATGGAACACGGTGCTGTCGGCCTGATTGTGCAAATCAACTTTTTCTTTGGCCTTTTCGTCCTCGGCGGCGTGCAGTTCCGCATCCTTCATCATCTTTTCGATTTCGTCTTTCGACAGACCGCTCGAAGCCGTGATGGTGATGTGCTGTTCTTTGCCGGTGCCGAGATCTTTGGCTTTCACATTCAGAATGCCGTTGGCGTCGATATCGAACGTTACTTCAATCTGCGGTACGCCGCGCGGGGCCGACGGAATACCGTCGAGCTGAAAGTGGCCGATCGTCTTGTTGTCGCGGGACATTTTACGTTCACCTTGCAGAACGTGGATATCCACAGCGGGCTGGTTGTCGGCAGCCGTCGAGAAAATCTCGCTCTTTTTGGTCGGGATGGTTGTGTTGCGTTCGATGAGCGGAGTGCGTACGCCGCCGAGCGTTTCAATGCCGAGCGTCAGCGGGGTCACGTCGAGCAGAAGTACGTCTTTCACTTCGCCCTTCATGATGCCGCCTTGAATCGCCGCGCCGACCGCGACTACTTCGTCCGGGTTCACGCCTTTATGCGGCTCTTTGCCGCCGAAGAGCGCTTTCACCGAGTTCTGTACCTTCGGCATACGGGTCGAACCGCCGACCAGAATCACTTCGTCAATCTGGCCGATGCTCAGCTTGGAATCCTGCATACAGGCTTTTACCGGTCCTTCTGCGCGGGCGATCAG
>JBAZTQ010000136.1:0-7766 GCA_041661845.1 Kiritimatiellales bacterium
CCGCCTCAATGGCGCAGCCTTTGGTTTTTGTGTGCCTGCAGTCTCTGAACCGGCACTGGCTTTCGAGTGCTGTCAGTTCCTCGAAAGTATCTTTGATACCGGCACCGGTATCCAGATGGCCGAGCTCACGCATGCCGGGGGTGTCGACCACCAGCGCGCCGTTATCCAGCACAATCAGCTCGCGCCACGTGGTGGTGTGAATGCCTTTCCCGTCGCTTTCGCGGACGGGCAGGGTGAAGTATAAATCTTCTTCGCCCATCAGGCTGTTGATCAGCGAGGTTTTTCCGACGCCCGACGGACCGAGCAGGCAGCAGGTTTTTCCGCGCTGAAACAGCTTGTGAACTTTTTTCAGCCCGGAGCCGGTGGTGTTGCTGAAGGCATAGACCGGCACGTTCGGCAGGCGCTCCGAAACTTCGGAGAGCCGCGCCTTCAGCTCGTTGGCAGGCAGCATATCTTTTTTTGTCAGCAGGACGATCGGCTCAATGCCGCTGTCGTTCACGATGGAGAGATAGCGTTCCAGCTTAGGCAGATTAAACCCTTTATCTAGCGTATGAACCACAAAGGCGGTGTCGATGTTGGCGGCGATCAGCTGATGACTCACTTCTTTGCCGGCGGTCTTCCGTTTCAGCGTGTTCTGCCGCTCCAGAACGGAATGGATCATCGCGAAGTCGCCGTCGTCAAAATTGGTCGCGAGCACCCAGTCGCCGACGGTCAGATAATCTTTTGTTTCCCGGGCTTCGCGGCGCAGTTTGCCGGTGGTTTTTGCCGGACGGGTTTCGTTGCCGTCGCTGATGTCGCACCAGCCTTTATGAATCGCAGTGATGCGGGCGGGCTTCCAACCTTTGGAAGCAAAAGTCTCGGCCTGCTTTTGAAACCACGGATTAAAACCGAATTCTTCGAGCGTCATAGGGTTTCATCCAGGAAGCGGGCGGTGAGTCCGCCGTAGGCGTCGATGCGCCGGTCGCGCAGGAAAGGCCAGATGCGCCGGACGGTTTCGCTGCGCTTGCCGTCGAGTTCAACCACCAGTTCTGTTTCCCTGTCGGTATCGGCCTGCGCCAGCAGTTCGCCCTGACATCCCGCAACAAAGCTGGAACCCCAGAACTGTGCTCCGCCTTTGCCGCAAGGCGACGGTTCGAAGCCGGTACGGTTGATACTAAGCACCGGAATACCGTTGGCGACGGCGTGCGAACGCTGAATCGTGATCCATGCTTCGCGCTGGCGCGTTTTTTCACCTTCTTTATCGTTCGGATCCCAGCCGATCGCGGTGGGATAAATCAAAAATTCTGCGCCTGCCATCGCCATCAGACGCGCGGCTTCCGGATACCACTGATCCCAGCAGACCAGCACGCCAAGCGTGCCGACCGATGTCTTGACCGGCGTGAAGCCGAGGTCGCCGGGCGTGAAGTAGAATTTTTCGTAATAACCGGGATCGTCGGGGATGTGCATTTTGCGGTACTTGCCCGCAATTGTTCCGTCGCTGTCGATCACGACGGCGGTGTTATGGTAAAGGCCTGCCGCGCGTTTTTCGAAAAGTGAGATGACGATCACAATGCCAAGCTCCTTCGCCAGCGCGCCGAAGGTTTTTGTCGAAGGACCGGGAATGGTTTCCGCGAGATCAAAGCTATGAGTGTCTTCAGTCTGACAAAAATAGAGGCCGGTGTGGAGTTCCTGCAACGCAACCAGCTTTGCGCCTTGCGCCGCGCAACGGCGGATGGCGGCGATGCTCTTTTCGATATTGGCTGCGCGGTCGGCAGTGCATGATTGCTGAACCAGTCCGACTTTCAGTTTTTTCATCCCAGAACTCCTTTTGGAATCTGCATCGTCACGCAGTGAAGCGAGCCGTGCTGCAGAATCAATGCGGAACAGTCTATACCGATGATTTCGCGGTCAGGGAAGGCCTTTTTAACTACGGTGAGCGCTGCCGCATCGTTGACCGGATCGTTATAGACAGGAACCAGCACCGCGCCGTTAATGATCAGAAAGTTGGCGTAGGTGGCGGGCAACCGGCCGCCTTCGTCGTCAAATTTGGCTTTCGGCCACGGCAGGGGCAGCAGGCGGTACGGCTTTATTCGTTTAAGTTCCGCTTCCATGGCGCCAAGAGCAGGAAAATGTTCATCCGCCGGATCGTCGCATTTCACATAGAGAATCGTATTGTCAGGGCAGAGGCGGGCAAGCGTGTCGATGTGCGCATCGGTGTCATCGCCGGCCAGCCAGCCGTTTTCCAACCACTGGAAATTTTTGACAGCAAATTCTTCGGCGAGCAGTTTCTCAACTTGCTGCTTATTGAGCTGTGCGTTGCGGTTGGGATTGAGCAGGCATTCGGCGGTGGTGAGTAAAGTGCCTGCGCCGTCGCTTTCGATACTTCCGCCTTCGAGAATCAGATCAATGGAGCGCAGTGGAGTTTTTCCGAACGCGCCCGCGGCGTGAAGTTTCGAGGTGATCAGGTTGTCGAGTCCGGCTTCAAACTTTCCGCCCCAGCCGGTGAAGGTGAAATCGAGCAGTACCGGCCTGCCGTCTTCGTAAATCGTGATCGGTCCGAAGTCACGCGCCCAGATGTCGTTGGATTCGATTTCGTAAAGTACGGCATTCTTCATATTCACGCCGCGTGCCGTCAGCTTGGTGCGCACAGATACTTCATCGGGAACGACGACAATCAGTTTTTCGAAACGGGCGACGGCTTCGGCGATGTCCATAAAAACCGCTTCGGCTTCGTTCAGGTACGGAGCCCAGTCGGTTTTCTCATGCGGCCAGCAAATCAGCACAGCATCCTGCGGTTCCCATTCGGCGGGTAAACGTCTCATAGTTTCATCCTCAAATTCCGGAGTATCCTAACGGAAACGCCGGAATTTACAATATTTTGCATACCGGCTGAGCACAGGATTGATTCGCATCGCACCGTGTGGGAAGAATGACGTATGAATTTTGAAATGAAACCGTTATTTTTTTTGTTACTTGCCGGGGCTGTCACCTGTTTTGCCGAGACGTCACCTGAACAGAAAATCGGCGGGCTTTTGATGGTTGGATTCCGGGGAATGTCGGTTGACCAGAACAGCCCGGTTGTCCGCGACATTCTCGAATACAATCTGGGCGGAGTGATTCTGTTTGACGCCGACCTCCAGTTAAAAACAAATGAGCGGAATATCCGTTCGCCGGAGCAGCTGGCGCGCCTGACCGGTATTCTTCAGTCGTATGCAAAAGGCTCTCTGCTGATCGCGATCGATCAGGAAGGCGGGCTGGTCAACCGCCTCAAGCCGGCCTATGGATTTCCGCCCACGCTTTCGCAACAGCAATTGGGTGCGCGCAACGACTCTGAGTTTACATACCGGCAAACTGCGCTGCTGGCCGCCGCGCTGAAAGCGTCCGGCATCAATCTGAACTTGGCGCCGGACGTGGATTTGGCCGTGAATCCGGAAAATTTCATTGTAAAAAAGGAGCGGACATTTTCTGCTGATCCGGAAAAAACAGTGTGTCACGCCGCTGAGTTTATCCGCGCCCACCATGATCAGGGCGTACTTTGCACCCTCAAACATTTCCCCGGACACGGCAGTTCCGCCGCCGACTCTCACAAGGATATGACGGATGTGACGGAAACATGGCAGGCGAAGGAACTGGAACCCTACCGTCAGCTCTGCAAGAAGACCGACGTGGTGATGACCGCCCATATTTTCCAGCGGAATCTGGATCCGGAGCTGCCTGCGACGCTTTCAAAACGCATCATTACCGGTCTGCTCCGGAATGAGATAGAGTACGACGGCGTTGTGATAACGGACGATCTCGGCATGAAGGCCATTGCCGACCATTACGGCTTTGAGACAGCGCTCGAATACAGCCTGAACGCCGGAGCTGATATTCTTCTGATTGCCAACAATGAAACCTGCGATCCCGACATGGTTCCGAAAACGGTGCAGATTATTGCCGGACTGGTTCGTTCCGGGCGCGTACCGGAAGCGCGGATTGATGAAGCCTGCCGCCGTATTGCGCAGCTGAAGAGCAGGATCAGCGCGGGCCGCTGATTCTCCAGATCACTTGAGATGCCGGTCAAAAAACGCAGCGGCTTTTTCCGTCATTTCCGGCGCTGAAAACGCCGGACCGCCGTGTCCGGATCCCGGAATAACAATCAGCTCTGTTTCCACTCCGGCCGCGCGTAAAGCGGCATCCATCCGGCGGCTTTGATCAAGCGGCACGGTCCGGTCCTGATCGCCATGCACAATCAGGAACGGCGGGTCGTCCGGCGTGGCGTACGTTACCGGGCTGGCTGCGGCGGCAGTCTCCGGTTTTTTATCCGGCGTTCCGCCCAGCAATGCAGACTCCGGTGAATCCGCGCGTCCGTGCCGCTCAAATCCGGGTGCCGTGCCCATCGTCTTGAAATCGGACGGACCGTAAAAGTCACAGACCGCCTGCACGCGGCTGGAAACATTGCTGTTTTCTCCGGTATCAAAAGAGGATACGTCACCGCTGGTGCCGAGCAGTGCCACCAGATGTCCGCCTGCCGAAGAACCCCAAACGCCGAAATGTTCCGGATTCAGGCCGTATTGACCGGCATGGGCGCGCAGCCAGCGAACCGCCGCCTTGCAGTCCTCAATCTGAGCGGGGAAGGGTGCCGTTCCGGTCAGCCGGTAATTGATACTCGCCACTGCATAACCGCGTTCTGTGAACCCGAGCCGTACCGGCAGGCAGTTTTCTTTTGATCCGTTTTTCCAGCCGCCGCCGTGAATCCAGATGATCAGCGGCACGGGGCCTTTGGCGTTTGCCGGCAGATAGAGATCGAGTAATAGCGGGCCGCTGTCAACGGCGGCATAGGTGAGATTCTGCTGCGCCTGCGCGCTCAGAACGGCGAGAATCGTCGCAAAAAGAAAGACCCGGCACATTTTCATAACGACTCCTTGGTTAAACGCCAAACGGTTACAAACCGGATTTATTGTGATAGCAGGCCATTAATGCGGATGGCACTTTAGCATCATGCTTGTGTTTTGAAATCTGTTCTGACACCTTTTATCCATGAAAGAGTTTCCCTTGATTCTATTCCTCGGGCTGACTTTGGCGGCGTCAGGGGCCGCACCTTTGGCGGTAAAGATCAGTGATACCGGCGGACAGCCGCAGTTTTCGGTCAATGGTCAGCCGCAAGTCCCCATGTCGTTTTTCGGCTGGGCGCTCGATCAGCCTCAGCGTGCGGCGACTGATGCCAACTGGCGGCACGCGAGCCTCCGGTTTGTTTCGCCGGAGAACAGCACGAACGGCGGATTTATCATCTTGTTCAACCGGCTCGACGAAGGGATTCCCGGCAGCGTGTGGCTGGACGATGTGCGATTTTATACCGGTGATGCGGACAACTCTTCCGGATCGAATAAGATTGAGGACGGAGATTTCGAGCAATCCGGCGGGCAGCTTCCTGCCGGAGTGGCTTTGAGCTTCGGGAAAAATGCCGGCGTAGAAGCCTCGTGGCGGTTTGATGAAAAAAATGCGGCTTCGGGGAGCCGGTCTTTACGTGTGGATATCCGCCAAAACCCGCCGCCGGGGTGGCTGGGCGTTGAAGCCAAAGGAATTGCGGTTCGTAAAGAGCAGGTTGTTACGGTTGATTTTCAGGTGAAGTCCACGATGCCGGGATATCTCGATGTCATGCTGCTGAAAAACGGCCGGCGATCCGACGATACCATGCAGCCCGATGAGTCGCTCTACGCACGGCAGGTTCACATGGCGGCAGGCCACGGTATTCATCAGCATCAATTCTCGTTTCCTGTTCCGGCTGTCGGGGATGCTGATGAAGCGGCGATGTATACGGCGCTGGATCGCGCGATGGCCGCCACTCTCCGCGAAGATCCGCAAGCCATGGTTACAATCCGGCTTGGCGTTGATCTTGGCGGTTCCTGGCGGCAGCCTTTTCCGGACGACCGTGAAACCATGAGTGACGGTTCCAAAGAATTTCCGTCGCCGTCTTCCGATCGTTGGAGAAATGCCGTAACGCCGGCGCTGGAAAAAGCTGTTTGCCGCATTGAGGATAAGTGGGGCGGATGCGTCGATATTTACATGCTCTCAGGGAAGAATACCGGAGAGTGGTTTTATCCTGTTTGGGATCCAAGTTTGCTTCCCGGATTTGCGCCGGTGACACGCGATCATTTCCGGCTTTGGCTGCAGCGGAAATATCAGACACCGGCCGCGTTGTCGGCGGCCTGGGACAAGACCGTTGAAAGTTTTGATCAGGTTGAAGTCCCTGCCGTCGCCGCGCGCCAGACGGGGTCGTTGGGCGAGTTTTTTGATCCGCTCAAAGACGCGGCACAAATTGATTTCTTTGACTTCTACAACGACGAAATGGCCGATGCCATTTCGCTGCTGGCGGGAGCCACAAAAAAGGCCTGTGCCGGGCGGAAGCCGGTCATGGTTTTTTACGGATATCTTCACGCGCTTTCCGGTTCCCGCGCCGGTGTCGCACACAGCGGTCACCTGAAATGGAGCCGCCTCCTGCGCGATCCCAATATTGATATTTTCTGCGCCCCTAACGCTTACGGTAATCGCGAGCCGGGCGGTCCGGGAACCTTTCACGGTCCGGTGGATGCGCTGGCACCGTACGGCAAGTTCTGGTTCTGCGAGGACGACACACTCACACTGGGAGCCCCGTTCTCACCGAATCCGAAGTTCCGTTGCCGGACCGATGAACAGGTCAAGGATGTTGAGCGCCGCAATTTCGCGCAGGATTTCCCGCGCGGGTTCGGCTGCTGGTACATGGATTTATGCAACGCCGGCTGGCTGCTGAACGATGCGCTGTGGCAGAACATCGGAACGATGGCGCAATTCTGGAGCCGTCATTTGACCGATTCCAAACCCTATCATCCGGAGATTGTGTTTCTTGCCGACGAGGTGAGTCCGCTGTATCTGCGAAGCAACACGCCGCTGAACAAGCTGCTGCTTGACGAGATGCAGCGTCCGGTCTCGCAGATCGGCGCGCCCGTGGGGTGGTCACTGCTCAGTGCTTTTCTGGATGAAAAAGTTCCTCCGGCCAGACTCTACCTGTTTCCCAATGCCTTTGCATTGACTGCGGCGCAGCGGGAGAAGGTGAAGGAGATTTTGCGGCGTCAAAACGCTACGGCCGTATGGTTCTACGCGCCGGGCTACATTGATCCGGAAACGAAAACGGCCGATGTGAAAGCCATGCGCGATCTCACCGGCATGAATATCCAGCCCTTGGAACAGGCCGGCGGCAATATGCTGAGGCTGACAGCCGGTACACCTTGCGAATGGGACGATCCGGCGATGAAGGGAAAAAACAATGTGCTGACGCGCTGGCAGGTGAAACCGTCATCCGGTGTAAAGACCTTGGCGGTTTACGGCAGCGGCAGGGGGGAGCTCGGTGCCGCCGAAGTTCAGCAGGATGGCTGGCGGTCGGTATATATTGCATCGCCGGGCGCACCGGCGGAACTGTTGCGGCGCATTGCGAGGGAGGCTGGTGTGTGGCTTTATTGCGAGAACGGAGACGTCGTGATGGGCGGCGATGATTTTATTGGAATCCATGCCGCCAGTGACGGAAAGAAAACGCTGAAAATGCCGCATTCTGTTGAGGCGAAAGATATCATGACCGGCCAGTCCTCAGGTGAGGGTGATCGCTTCGGGTTTCCAATGAAGCTTGGCGAAACGCGGCTGTTCTGGTTCGGCAAAGAATAACGCGGAGAGAGTCAATTTTTCAGAATGGCTCCGGCGGCTGGGCTCGAACCAGCAACCAAGTGATTAACAGTCACCTACTCTACCATTGAGCTACGCCGGAATTAAGAGGCGCC
>JBAZTQ010000137.1:0-7554 GCA_041661845.1 Kiritimatiellales bacterium
CCGGCCGACACGATACAGCGTCCCGCCGCCTGCGATGAATCTTCTTCCACACTCTGCCGGATCGTCCCGGCATTGCCGTCCTGAACGACCGTCACCGGATCGCACTTCCCGCTGAAAACCTGCCGCGCGCCGAGCTGCGGCGCAAACGGATCCATGGACGACACCAGATGGTCGATGTCGATGATGTCCGCGCCGGTGCGGATCATGTCCGGGATCAGCGCCGTCGTGTTGCCGCAGATGTGCAGCTTCGCCAGCGCACCGAGCGAATGAACGTGATCGATCATCCGGCGTTCGCGTTCAAACGCGAACTCGCGGTAGAGTTCCGGCCCGATCTGCGAGCAAAATGCGTCGCCGATGCCAATGCAGTCGGCTCCGGCCTGCACCTGAGCCGTAATAAAATTCAGCGCCGCTTCCGTGATCACTTCCATCGCGATGTGCACCGCTTCGGGATCATCATAAAAATCAAAGGCCGCGTTGGAAACACCGCGCAAGTCTGCATATTCGGCAACCGGGCCTTCCACCCAGCCGACTTTGAAAAAACGCTCACCGGTCAGATTCCGGAATTCCGCAAGCTCGCGAACCCGGTTCATCAGCCGCCGGTGATCTTCGACCCGGTACGGTTTCAGCGCACGTACGGCATCCATGTCGGGCAGGTGCCCGCTCCGGTCCATCGGCAAACTGTTTTCGGGATACTCCACCTGCAAACCGAAGGCTTCGGCCTCGCAATAGGGATCGGACAGCACGGTGACCCAATCCATGCCGAAGTCCTCCGCGCTTTTAATCACGGCAGGACATTTGACGCGGAAGTCCCGGCAGAAGTCGCTGTATTTGACCCCGGCATACTGCGCCGCCCAGCGCATCACAATCGGATGAAACGGCACGCGATCCACCGGCTCTCCGGCGATAAATTTTAATGTTCGTTCACGCGAGGTCGGCATCCCTGGCTCCTTTTCTTCGATTCGGCAACTCTCGCCGAAAATTACTCCGATGTGTTTTTCACCGCGCTTTCGAGACCGATTGTCAGCGGCTTGTCTGCCGGATAGCCTGAGACCGAAAACTCCACGATGTCGCCGGACTTCATGCCGGGAGCCGCGCCGGAGAGGGGGAATACGCGTGTTTCGGCCGGCTTCAGCACCTTGACCCCGGTTTTAACGGCCTTCCCGTTCACACTGAACTGCGCCGCCGTCTTTCCGACAGGAATGTGCAACCGCAACGTCCAGTCGCGTTTGAAGTCCTTCGGAAGAAAATCTCCTTCCGCTCGTTCGACCCGCAGGGTCGTTTTGCCTTTTTCCGTGCTCAAGGCAACGCGGGTGCGGCTGCAATTTTCTTTGAGGTAGCCGTTCGAAGCCCCGTCGTCTTCGTAGATTTCCCGCACAGTTTTTCCAGACTCCGGAACAAACGCATCCACTGTGAGCTTATCCCAGACCGGCGTGCCGGTGGACATCCGTACGGGTGTCGTGAAGAGCATTCCGCCTTCGCGCACATAGATCGGCATGTGTTCCAGATCGGAAGTAACCGTGATGGTCTTCGGCCCTTCCAGCGTTTCGCCGGTCCAGGCGTCCTGCCAGCGTCCGGGCGGAAGCCAAAGCGAGCGGGTCTGGTGTGCCGCATCGGCAATTTTGCTGACGGGGCCAAAGTACATGCTGCACTCGCCGGAGGATTTCTGAGAGAATTCCACCTTGATAGGATAGGATTTCCCCGCCTCCAACTTTATCTGTCCGGTAGTTAGTCCGATGTAGTGTCTGGTTCTCAATACTTCTGTCCGGCTGATTAATTCGGCATCCCCGATCCACAGCTTGGAGCCGTCTTTCGAGATCAGCCCGAATTCATACTCGGCCGTTTCAGCGACCGGACCGAACATGCCGCTCCAGCGCACCGCAACATTGTCTTTGGGAATCCGCGGCGGACGCTGTTGAAATAAATAGGCGACCTCTTTTTCTGTGCGTACCAGTTTCGGCGTTCCCTCCAGTTTTTCGTTATCGAAATACTCTGCCCGCAATCCCGGCTCCCCTTCCGGCGTCCGGAGCAACGCTTCGGGAACCGGATCCAGCCCGCTGTAACATTGGGGCGCGACCAGCAGGTCATCACCAAAAAGATATTGGAGGCCATCGGCGGCTTCCGGATACTGCGGCCACTGAAGATCGCAACGTTGCAGAAGCGGAGTTCCGGTGTCATATACGCGGTGGACAGCGGTGTAAATGGTTGGCAGCAGCCGGTATCGCAGAAGGGTGTACTCGCGGCAGATTTTCTCGGCTTCATTGCCGTAGGCCCAGGGATAACGCACCACTTTCGGATAACTGTGCTGGCGAAGCACCGGCGAGAAGGCGCCGAATTGAAACCAGCGGGTGTACAGTTCCGGCGTCTCCTCCAGCACGTGACCACCTACATCTTCATTGATGTAAGGCATCATCCGGTCGATGCCGCCGGAAACGCCGTTTTCGATCCCCGCCCTAAACTCCTGCCAGAAAGCCAGTGTGTCGCCCGGAATCCAGATCGGATAACGGTGCGCCGCCGGATGGCTCGCGGTCACCTGGGTTCCGTTCCACATTCCATCCACATTAGACATAATCAGCGGGCGCCGGGAGGGCTGGTTCTTGAGCGTCATGTCGTAAAAAACCACCATGCCCCAGAAATCGGGGGTCAAGCCGTCTGGCGCATTCACACGCTTACTCCAGTTTTTGTCGTACCACCAGACATCGGCTCCGATATCCAGAAGACTGTTGAGGCCTTTTTCGCGATAAGTCAGCTCTTTCAGATCCAATGCGCCGGGCGACTGCGGTTCGGGATGATCGTTATACATAACCCGGACATTTTTCTCATGCGCTCTGGCAATATAACGGGCCATGTCGGGAAACAGATTGGTATTCACCCCGTAACCGATGGACGCGCCCACGCGCCAATCGGTATCGCAGACCATCACATCCAACGGAAACCCCCGCGAGCGGAACTCATCCACCAGCGCCAGCGATTCTTCCTCTGAATAGGGCCAGTAACGGCTGAACCACAGACCGAACGTATAAAGCGGCGGCATCGGTATGGGGCCGGTCAGTTTCAGAAACTCCTGGCGGAAAGCCGCATAATTAGCAGACGCCGGAATAAAAACATACAAGTCCGCCGCCTGGTTCGCCAGATCCCAGCCCGACGTTTCTTTGTTTTCAACACAGGAAGCCGGAGGCATCGTCGCGCCCCAGGCTGACGGCACCAGCCGGGGAATATCCGGGAGAACCCACACGTGGGGCATCGCGCCGGGTGCCGGCAGGGAAACAGCCTTCAAATCGGTCTTGGAAATCGTATAAAGCGCCTCTCCCGAAGACCCGCGCAGTGTGATTCCTGCGAGATCCTTGGCGTTACCCGGAATTTCGATCTGATAGGCCGGCGACATCAGCAGTGTGTTGCCGTCCTTTTTGCTGACCTCCAGCGGGATGCCCGTCCAGTCGCGGTTCACCACGGTCAGCGTATTGCGGTTCTCAAATCCTTTCGGCCCTTTCTGCTCAATACGCACCAATGTCGGCGACAACGCCTGCACCCGGATGTTTCCGACGGTGGCTTCGCCGGCAACCGCCGCGGAAAGACCGCCTATTAATGATAAGCAAAGAATAATAACACGCTTCATAATCGTCCTCCTGTTGTTATAAAATCGTTTTCAGGGCGGTATGGCGACACGACTGTCGGAACCACCTCGAAAGCGAGCGTACAGTGTTAAAAACTATCACGCGGCCGGCGGAAAGAACATGGCCGCAGGTTGCAACAACATGTACAAAATTCCCCTGCCAGCGGATTCGCGTCAACCGCCGCACACAGGCACGGCCAGAGCGGTTCAAGAGAAATAACCGTTCGGACGGAGACAGTGACTGCGCCCTTGAACGTCAGAAAAACAGCCTGAAACGGCCTGTTTTTGCGGCACATAGAAAAACTGATTTTGTTCTTGCAGACCGGAATTGCGCGTGTTTATCTGCGCGCAAGTCGCTGAGTTTGTTTGTTAACTTCGAATTCCATGTGGAGCATTAACTGATGGACTCAGAGATTGGTCATCGGCAAAACACCAACAAAAGGAGTCCCCATGAAACCATCCATACCTCCAACTGAATCATCACCGTCAACCCGGCCTCGGAAAGCAGTTTCCGGCGACTCCCTGATGCGTACAAAAACAACTCTTCCGATGATGCTTTTCTGTCTGGCGCTCATAATACCTGTCCCGGCATCATTTGGAGCGAGGACGTATTGGTATCAGCCGGAGAATATGACGAATATCAGCGGTCGGGCATACGCAGATTCTGCCGGCGGGGAGTTCCTCAAGTTTCGCGCTGTGACCTTCGGGTGGGGAAGCGACGGTGTCAGCACTCCCATCACCGCATGGAACAGCGGACAAAAGACCACCGTCTCAATCAGCGCACCTCTCAAGGATCACCAGAGAGGCCGTCCGGGGAACAATTACTACGGCGCGTCTACTGTTGCGATCGATGGTACAGGCATGTCCTGCTGGCACAGCACGTACAGTCTCGTAAGGGGTCTCCATCTCGGTGCGTCGGAATGTCAGGGCAATGTGAAATTCCCGGCAACTGACACCTACCGGCCGTTTGCAAGCGGCACGAAGGGTCTCGCCATGGCTTTCTATCTCAAAATACCTTACGTCAAGCAAGGCGACAGTCCGACGTACTTCTCCGTGGGACTCAGGTTTGTCGACAAGATAACCGGTAAAGGAATTTCCGTGGGGAACTACTTGTATGACAGCCGGAACAGGTGGGTGGAGAACATCGGATGGGATATTGGAATGAACACCGGCTACGTTTGCAGTTTCGTCGGCAGTCCGACCCGTCTGTATTTCGACGCGACTCAGGGCGCACACCACGGCGGGGCCGAAACCTGGAAGGACTGGCAGTATTACCAGTTCAATATCAAGCCGTACAATCTGTTGAATGCCATTCGGAACATCAACACGAAATACGGCGCAGGGCTTAGCGAAGACCTGACACGCTATAGACTCGCTTATGTTCAGGCCACGAGCGTTATCAGTTGGCCCAGCGGCACCAATCTGAACGGTGAGATAGCCTCCGCAATGAAAAATCTGAACGTGTGGCTTTTCGATCTTTGAGCACCTTAAGCGCAACCTGCGACAGACAATATAATTCGCCTACCAGCGGATCCGCGTCATCAGGTCGGCCGGCAGCGGATTTTTGAACGGCACTATTTTTCCGCTGCGCAACAGATCGCGGAAAGAAGCCGGCGAGCAGCCGTAGGTCTGTGAAAACCGGCGGGAAAAATACAGCGGATCTTCAAACCCGCAGCGCTCCGCGATCTCTTTGATGCTCAGGTTGGTCCGCATCAGCAGCGGCCGGGCGGTCTGCAGCTTCAGCAGAGTGAAAGTCTGCATGGGCGAATGTCCCAGACTGCGGGCAAAAAGACGGCAGAGATGCTTCTCCGTCACATGCGCCTGCGCCGCCGCTTCGGACAGCGCCAGCGGACGCATCGGGTTTTCTTCGACCTGCGTGCGCATCAGCATCAGTGCCCGGCAAACCGGCTCCGGACGCTCCCGTTCCTGTTCGAACGAAGGCAGTCCGGACCGGCAGTCTTCCATGAACATATCAATCAGCACCTCCACCAGACGGCAGTCCTTCTGCGCCGGGCGCACGACGGGCCAGTCGTCGTGCTCATAAATGCGCTGAAGGATCTGCTGGAACAGGCTGACACAAACCGGACTAAGCGCCGTTCGGGCCCGCGGCCAAGCAGGCATATCGGGCCAGTCCTCAGGATAACGGGTGACTCCGAAATGAAAAAAAGCGTGCCGGGTCGGAATCTGCGGATCCCAATAATAGGTTTCCTGCGCACCGGGACGGCCGAGAATAAAACCGCCCGGCGGAACGGTATAGGTCACACCATCCGAAACGCAGGTAACCCAGCCCTCTATGGCATAGACCAGCTCGCAGTCGGCCAGCACCCGCGGTCCGAATACTTTACCCGCGGAATGAACGCTCTCTCCGCCGTGCAGATAAGCCAGCTCCAAACGCGCACCTCGCTTCGGCTGTGAAAAATCGGTCACACATCCTCCAGAGTTTTGTTGCGGCGAGCATAAACAAAATTCGCCTGGAGTCCAGCCCCGTAACTTTCCGTACACTCATTACATACCGTTGAATTCCCGCACCGCGTCGAGCATGGCGACGATATTTTCAACCGGTGTTTTCGCCTGTACGTTATGAATGGCATCGAAGACGAAACCGCCGTTGCGCGAAAAGATTCTGCAGCGTTCCAATACCTGGACGCGTACTTCTTCCGGCGTGCCGAACGGCAGAACATGCTGCGTGTCCACGCCGCCGCCCCAGAAAACCAGCCGGTCGCCGTAGCGGTCTTTGAGCGTCTGCGGATCCATGCCGGCGGCGGAACACTGCACCGGATTGATGATGTCGAATCCGGAGTCGATGAAACGGTTCATGAAGTTTTCAACGGCGCCGCAGGAGTGTTTGAAGGTTTTCCAGCTTGTGTTGGCGTGAATCCAGTCATTCATCTTCCGGTAATACGGAAGCCACAGCTCGTCGAAAGTGGACGGCGCACAGAAGCTTCCGCTCTGTGTACCGAAATCGGTGCCGCACATGAAAATTACATCCATCAAATCGCCGAGTACCGGCGCGGCTTTGGCGAGATTGGCCAGCGCAATGTCGGTCTGGCGGCTGAAAATTTCGTGGATATATTCCTGACGGATAGCGGTGGAAACATACCACTCTTCAATATCGCGAATACCTTTTGGCGCTTTCATAAACGGCGCGGGAATCAGCGCGATGTCACCCAGCGCCGTTCCGCCGATCCCGCCGTTAACCGCCCGTCCGGTGGCGGCGGCTTTTTCTGCCGCGACCTTAAGTCGCATCAGCTGTTCATCCGTGAGCAGGGCAAACTCTTCGAGATTGTCCTCCGGATTCAGATTGTCTTCATCGAGCTCCGGCTGGCGGATGATCGTGTCAAAAAAATAACCGCTGCGCGGCAGGTGGCCGGACGGCGCAGCCGATATGTCGCCCTGCGGGTAAACATAAAGTCCCTTGCTGTCTTCCGTCAGATTAAACTGATCCGGAACCAGCACGTCCTGACCCCACGGCGTCCGCCATTCTTTCCAGTCGGCGGCGGGAAATCCGAACATGGTGGAAAGCGGCTCCATGGCGACCACATCAACGCCGATCACGTCGAGCAGGTCATCTTCCAGCAGACCGAGCATTTGGTAAGGCTCATGGATTTTGACCGGCCGCTTTTCCAGCCGGTAGTAATCGCGCAGCGCCGCCACACAGGTGCAGTGCATGCCGGTTACCGCCGTGGAGCCGAAGTCCACCGGCACCGGCCCGCTTTCGTGATTCAAAGCTTTCAGTACTTTTTCGCGTGATGTCATCATCTGTTCCTCTGTTTCAATAGTAAGCGCCCGTTCCGGAGATCCGCTGAAGACCTCCGAAGCCGGGCGCGGCAGGCGGTTACTCCTCGCCGGGCGCTTTTTTGAAAACCGCAATTTCCGAAAATCCGGACGACTTCGTGACAGGACTGGTTCGGATGACAATGACTTCCATCCAGGTAATCGTCTTT
>JBAZTQ010000138.1:0-7547 GCA_041661845.1 Kiritimatiellales bacterium
AAAGTCATGGTCATCACCGGCGTACCCGGCGTCGGTAAAACCACGCTGGTGAATTCAATCATTCAGGTTCTGGCGGCGAAAAAACTGACGGTAGTGCTTTGCGCCCCGACGGGCCGCGCCGCCAAACGGCTGAGCGAAACCACGGGGCTGGAGGCCAAAACGATTCACCGGCTGCTCCAATTTAATCCCGGCACCGGCGGCTTCCGGCATACCGACGAGAACCCGCTTGAAGGTGATGTCTTCATTATCGACGAAGCCAGTATGATCGATCAGGTGCTGGCCTATCAGCTTTTGCAGGCAGTTCCGCAGCGCGCGGCGGTGATTTTTGTCGGCGACGCCGATCAGCTTCCGTCGGTCGGGCCGGGCCGGGTACTTTGCGACATCATCGCTTCCGGTGCCGTGCCGGTCGTCGCGCTCACCGAAATTTTCCGTCAGGCCGCCGAAAGCCGGATTGTCACCGGCGCGCACCGCATCAACCACGGCCAGCTTCCTGAATTTCCGGAAGAGGGCGATAAATCGTCCGATCTCTATTTTGTCGAAGCCGAAGAGGCGCAGAAAGTGATCGGCGTCATCAGTAAGATGGTCAGCGAGTCGCTTCCGCAACGGCTCGGCTTTAATCCGATTGACGATATTCAGATTCTGACGCCGATGCAGCGCGGCGAACTCGGCGCGCGCAATCTCAATCAGGTGATGCAAGGACTGCTGAATCCGGCGGGCCGTGAGATTGAACGGTTCGGTATGGTTTTCCGCGAAGGCGACCGCGTGATGCAGACCGAGAATGACTACGACAAGGAGGTTTTCAACGGCGACCTCGGGCGTATCGTGGCGATTGACGAAGAACAGCGTGAAGTCGTGGTGAAGATTGATGACCGCCGCGTGAAGTATGAATTCCGCGAACTCGACGAACTGGTACACGCCTACGCCGTCACCATCCACAAATCACAGGGCAGCGAATATCCGTGCGTGATTATCCCGGTTCATACCCAGCATTTCGTCATGCTCCAGCGCAGTCTGCTTTACACGGCGGTTACCCGCGCCAAAAAATTTGCTGTGCTCGTCGGCACGAAAAAGGCAATGGGGCTGGCCGTCAGCCGCGCCGAATCCCGCGAACGCGTCACGACGTTGAAAGAAAGGCTTCAGAGCCAGAAGTAGAGAGATTTCTCGCAAAGCCGCAAAGGCGCGGAGAATCTGAGGTGGAACGTGCCGTCCCGGCACGTTAAGCACATTTAAAACGCGCCGGGACGGCGCGTTCCACCTATGCCGCGCCCGCCGGACGCGGCTACAGAATTTGTCTTCTGTGGGTGCGGGCGGTGACCGCACATCTTGATTTTTCAGTTGAACCGGCGGGTGGAGAGGTATAGAAGAGGCGGCACCTCCGTATGAAACATTTCTTCATCCATTCAGTGTGGCTCGTCCTGGCCGTTCTCGCGCCGATGGAAGCGAAGGCGTTAGATATTCCGTATGATTCTGGAACCATCGGTGTGACCAATGCGGTTCCGACAGGTCATTTAATAATCTCTTATGATCAGTCAATAGACACTCATAACGACGGAGCGAGTGACTTTTACCTCAGCACGCTAAGTGTAAGAAACGAGACTCAGGACATAGTTATGGAAAACGGCTCCTATTTTTTGATGAACGTTAACGCGGATTTGGCGGGAAGAGGTTGCATTGGTCTGATGAATGACTGGTTGAATTGGACTTATGAAAAAACCGGTGCTGATTCAGGAGTATTTTTAGCGCCAACTTCTGGCGAGTGGCCGCTTTATCCGGGAACAGCAGACAACTTTTATTACACTATTCCGAAAGACCAAGTTATCGGCTGGGAAAGCGTAAGCGCGTCAATGGTCGCGAACGCCGGTGCTGTTAATTTCAGTTTGCAGGTTCCCATCACCCGTACCCAAACGTCCACCAACGGCACTTCGTTCGGCTGGCTGAAAGACCATAATCTGGTGGCCGACACCAACAGTTCCGCCAGCTATGCGGCGGCGGTTCTGGCTGACAGTGACGGCGACGGCTTCGCCAACGGACAGGAATATATTGCCGACAGCGATCCGAACAGTTCCAACTCCTTCTTCCGCATCACCGTTGCGGATTCCGCCCTGAGCTGGCATTCCGCTATCGGCCGCGTTTATACCGTCAAAGGCGCAACCAATCTCACCGACACCTTTACCTCCATCACCAACTTCACCGGCATCGCCGGAACACTCTCCTACACCAACGCCGGAACCGACGGCTTTCGCTTCTACCGCGTCGAGGTCGAATTGGTTCCGTGATGTTTTGTAGCCGCGATCCGCGATCGCGGAACCGAGGTCGAGGACCTCGGCTACAAGGTGGAACGCGCCGTCCCGGCGCGTTTTAAATGAGAAGCGTGCACGGAGTGCCCGCTCCACCTGAGAAACTACTTCGCGGCCTGTTGCATGAAGAAGTTGGTTTTTTTCTCGTAACCGATGGTGGTGCTTTCGTTGTGGCCGGGATAGACGGTGACATCGCCGGGGAGCGCGGCCAGTTTTTTGAGCGACTGCGCAAGGATGCGTCCGTCGCCGCCGGGCAGGTCGGTGCGTCCGCAGGTTCCTTTGAAAAGGGTGTCGCCGGTGAAGATGACTTTTTCTTCTTCAAAATAATAACAGACGCATCCTTTGGTGTGGCCGGGGGTTTCCAATGTCTGGAAGCTGAGATCGGCAATTTTCAAATCCTTGGACGTTTCAGGATGAATGAATTCGGTGGCGGGCTTGCCGGGGACGGGATAGTAGGGCGGGATCTGGTTTTGCGCGCCGAAGGCCCATTTGAAATCTTCGGCGTGGATGTAAACCGGCGAGGGGCGGGCGGCGTGCAGTTCATCGAGGGCGCAGAGGTGGTCGGCGTGGCCGTGTGTTAAGAGATAGGCGGCGACGGTGAGGCCGTTTCCCCGGAGCACGGCTTCGATGTCGGCGGCGTCAAGGCCGGGGTCGATGACGAGCGCCTGTTTGGCGCCGCCCCAGACGATGGCGCAGTTTACTTCAAAGGGGCCGACGGAGAGGATTTCAACATTCATGCGGCGGAGAATAGGCAAGGCGGGCGCGGCATAAAAGCGGGAACGTAAAAAATGTCGCCGCCGGGCCGCAGTTTTATGGGTTAGGTGGTTGACTTGAAGGAGTCATTTCTTCAGGCTCTGCGGAATTTTAACCGGATTTGATGACCGATAACTTACTGGAGGACTGCAAAATGACGGCACCGACGAAAAATAAGAAGCTGCTCAACTGGGTGGCTGAAGTGCAAAAGATGTGTACGCCTGACCGTGTGGTCTGGTGCGACGGATCAAAGAAAGAATATGACAGCCTGATGGCCGAAATGACAGCCAGCGGCATGGCGATCAAGCTGAATGAGAAGAAACGTCCGAACAGTTTCGCATTCAATTCCGATGCCTCCGACGTGGCGCGCGTTGAAAACCGCACTTACATTGCTTCGGTGAAGCAGGAAGATGCCGGCCCGACGAACAACTGGATTGATCCGGTTGAACTCAAGAAGACCATGACGAAACTTTACACCGGCTGCATGCAGGGCCGCACGATGTACGTTATTCCGTTCTCGATGGGCCCGGTCGGTTCGCCGATTGCCAAAATCGGTGTCGAAATCACCGACAGCCCGTACGTGGTCGTCAATATGCACATCATGACCCGCGTCAGCACGAAGGTGCTTGAAGTGCTCGGCGACAACGGCGAGTTCATTCCGTGCCTGCACTCCGTCGGCGCTCCGCTCAAGCCCGGTCAGAAAGACAGCCGCTGGCCGTGCGCGCCGATCGAACAGAAGTATATCGCCCACTTTCCGGAAGAAAATCTGATCTGGTCCTACGGTTCCGGTTACGGCGGAAACGCACTGCTCGGCAAAAAATGTCTGGCGCTGCGCATTGCCTCCAACATGGCCCGCCATGAAGGCTGGATGGCCGAACACATGCTCATCCTGCGCTTTACCAATCCGCAGGGCAGAAAATTCCACATCGCGGCGGCATTCCCGTCCGCCTGCGGGAAAACCAATCTGGCGATGCTTCAGTCGGTGGTTCCGGGCTGGAAGGTTGAAACCATCGGTGACGATATTGCGTGGATGAAGCCGGGCAAGGACGGACGTCTCTATGCGATCAATCCGGAAGCCGGGTTCTTCGGCGTGGCACCGGGAACAGCTGCGTACTCGAACCCGATGGCGCTGGCCAGTTGCAGCAAAAACGCGATCTTCACGAACGTTGTTGTCACTGAAGACGGCGATGTCTGGTGGGAAGATATGGGCGTGGAATGCGCCGGCGGCACGGACTGGAAAAACAATCCGTGGAAGCCGGGCATGAAAGACGCCGAAGGCAAAAAGATCCCCGGTGCCCACCCGAACAGCCGCTTTACCGCGCCTGCTGCGCAGTGCCCGGTGATCTGCGAAGACTGGGAAAATCCGGCGGGCGTACCGATCGACATCTTTGTTTTCGGCGGCCGCCGGGCAACCACGATGCCGCTCGTGCATGAAGCCTTCGACTTCAACCACGGCGTTTACATGGGCGCCACGGCGGCTTCCGAGCCGACGGCGGCCGCTCTCGATGTGAAGCAGTCCCTGCGTTTCGATCCTTTCGCCATGACCCCGTTCATCGGCTACCATGCCGGCGACTACATGAACCACTGGTTCGAAATGGGCGATATGCTGGGCGACAAAGCTCCGCGCTGTTTCTACGTCAACTGGTTCCGTAAAGACAATAACGGCAAATGGCTCTGGCCCGGCTTCGGCGACAACAGCCGCGTTCTGAAATGGATGTGCGATCGCGTCGAAGGCAAAGTCGGTGCGAAGGAAACGGCGATCGGCCTGATGCCGAAAGACGGCGACCTGACGCTCGACGGTCTGGACATCCCGGCCGCTGACTGGGCTGAACTGATGAAGGTTGACGGCGACCTTTTCAAGAAAACCCTCGCAGATGCCAAAGAATATCTGGCGAAGCTCGGCTCCAAGCTGCCGGCCCGCATGATGGTTCAGTTCGAAGCGCTCAAAAAGCGCCTCGGCTGAACTCCGGCTGCTGAAAAGTGAAAGGCACTCCGGATTTCCGGAGCGCCTTTTGTTTGGAGTGCTCCGGCAAACGAAGTGCGACGGAGCTTTTTCCTGCCAACGGTAGAAAAGCGGCCTCGCGCCTGCGGGTTGCCGTTCCCTTTGGTCACTCCAGCCTGCGGCTGGCTGTCTACGCTTCGCTCCGGCTGCGTCCGCACTCCAAGTTTTTCAGTTGAGACGCGGGAAGGCGAGGGTGACACATGCACCGGTACCGGTCTTGTTGTTGGCGAGAATGAGCGATCCGCCGTGCGCTTCCACGATATTTTTGGTGATGAACAGGCCGAGCCCCATTCCGCCGGACTCGCCTTTGGTCGTGTAGTATTTGGTCTGCATGTCGGCGATTTTGCCGGGCGGGAATCCGCTGCCGTTATCCTCCACCTCGACGAGCGCACGGGTTCCGTCCGCCCGCCAGCTGATGTTAATGACACCGCCGGAAGCAGGCAGGGCTTCAATGGCGTTGCCGACGATGTTCTGGATGGAGCGGAAAACCTGTACATTGTCGCCTTCGATGAAGCAGTCCGGCGGACCTTTTATGAGGTTTGCCTGCGCCGATTTTGCGGCGGCCAGAGTTTGCGCGTTGACGGCAACTTCCGTTACGAGTTCGCCGAGCGACAGTTTTTTGATGGATGAATCGACGCGTTTCGAGCGTTCGCGCCAGAGGGTGAGCATATCGCGGCAGCGGGAAACGCTTCTTTCGATCTGTTCAAGATAACCGACGTTGAGTTCTTTGCCCCGAGTTTTTTTGTCTTTGATGTCTTTGATGAGAATCTGGACATAGCCGTTGATGACGCTGAGCGGATTGCCGAGGTCATGCACAAATTCAGAGGATTCTTCGCCGAGGGAGGCCAGTTTTTCTTTGGCGTTGAGCTGTTCTTGAAGCTGAGCGGTCAGCGACTCAAGATGACCGGTGGCGGCAGCCCGTTTGCGGCTGATTTTGGTTCGCCGGACGTAACCGGCGACGACTTCGCGGAGTTCACCGGTGTCAAAGGGCTTTTTGAGGTAGTCCGTGGCCCCGTGACGGATGGCTTCCTGTGCGGTTTCAAGAGAGCCGAATCCGGTGAGCATGATGATGGAAACCTGCTGGTCAATGGCGCGGATTTCTTTGAGACCCTGAATGCCGGTTTTTCCCGGCATTTTGATATCCATGATGATAGTGTCGGGCTGGTTTTTCTTGAGTTCAGCAACTCCTTTATCTACCGACTCGGCACAGGTTATATCGTAGGTGTCCTTGAAGAGGAATCGGAGACTTTCCCGCGGGCCGAGTTCATCGTCGATTACCAGCAGCCGGTCTTTAGTCATGGTGTTTCCTAGAATTTGTAGCCGTAAGAAAGGCTGAGCAGTTGCACGTTGTAATCATAAGTTCCGTCCGGGCTGTTTGACGAACCGCTGACATTCCGCCCGCCAAACAAACCGTAGGCGTAGCCCAGATCAACGGCATGATGACCGATTTCGTATCCCAGCCCGAGAGACAGAACGCCCTGATCTTCATCCGGGCCCAGCGGGCCGTAGGTTTCTTCCGGCGTCGGGTTCTTCAAAAACATGAACCCGGAGCGAAGTGTCCATTGCGGCATGAAGTCCCATTCCGTACCGATACCGGCTGTCCAGGTCTCTTTCATGCTTTGTTGAACCGTGGTCGCGAACCGCGGGTCTGTATCGTTGATTTTTAAAGTTTGGTATTGAGAAAAGTCGAGCCACTCCCCGTTGAGTTCAGCCCGCAGTGTGTCGGTGAATTCATATCCGTAAGCGAGGCCGACAATCGTGGGATATTCAATGGCGGCGTCGGTGTCGCTTCTGCTGCCGGTTGTAAGATTGTTTTCGCCTTCGTATCTGATTTTGAACGGCGACCGGTAGGTAGCGGCCAGGCGTTGCTTTTCGGTCATCTTCCAGGTTGCGGCGCAGTTCCAGCCGATGGCCGTGCCGTCGGCGGTCAGTTTTGATTCAGTTCCATCCGGTATAAGATAAGGAAAAAAATTTAAACCGTGAAAGATCGTTTTCTGCTCCACTCGGCCATAGTAAATATCCGGGCCGACGCCGACGGAGAGCGAGTCGGTCAGCCGCACGGCAAAGTTCGGGGTAACATCTGCGACCATCATGCTGCCTGCGTACGAATAGTTATTGCGCGCAAAATAGCTGGAGTCGTCCCATGCGACCGAGCGTCCGAAGGGGACGTAGGTGGCAAGACCGACGGCATACTTGCCTTCTTTAAATGGCATAGCGGCAGAGAACCCCGGGATCGCAAAGAAGGGATTTTCTGTTCTGTCGGAACCGGCGGCGTTTTCGAACGATGTGCGGCCGTAGCCGAAGGTGGTGTTGTACTGAACCATCGGCTGTTTGAGATCAACGAGGTTGGCCGAGTTATGGATCGTTGCGTTGGCATCGTCTGCGAAAGCCCGGTGCCCGCCGATGCTTCCAATAGCGCGGGCACCTTCCGGAGCGTTGCGGTATCCGTCCGCGAGAAGGATGGATGAAACAAACAGTGCGGTGATAAAGACGGT
>JBAZTQ010000139.1:0-7503 GCA_041661845.1 Kiritimatiellales bacterium
GGCGACAAACTGGAAAATACCTTGCGCTCCTATCAGAAAGACGGCGTCTATTGGCTCCGCCTCCTTGAGCGCAGCGGCTTCTGCGGACTTCTGGCCGACGAAATGGGTTTGGGTAAAACACTTCAGGCGCTTGTCTGGCTTCAGCTGGAACGCCATAACGAAAAGGCGCGCGGTAAACCGGCGCTGATCGTCTGCCCGACCAGTCTGGTCGACAACTGGGCGGAAGAAGCCGAGAAATTTACTCCGCAGCTGAAGGCGCTGAAAATGCACGGTGCGGAGCGGCATGACTTTTGGGAACAGGTAAGCGGCAGCGATCTGGTCATCACTTCCTACGCTTTGCTGCGGCGCGATCTCGATGAATATTTGAAGCACGAATTTTCTGTGGCGGTGCTCGACGAAGCCCAGCACATCAAAAACCGCACGACACAAAATGCGGTTGCCGCCAAAAAAATCCGCACGATGCATAAACTGGTGCTCACCGGTACGCCGATTGAAAACAGCGTCGCCGATCTCTGGTCGATCATGGACTTCCTGATGCCCGGCTACCTCAGCAACCACAAGGCTTTCCGTGAGCACTACGAGCTGCCGATCAGCCGCGGCGGCCCCGACGCCGAACTGGCGCAGCTGAAACTGCGCCGCAAACTGCATCCGTTCCTGCTGCGCCGTCTGAAGCGCGAAGTGGCCAAAGATCTGCCGGAGAAAATCCAGCGCGTCGCCCATGCCACGCTCAGCAAAGACCAGTATCTGGTCTACAAAGAACTGCTCGAAAGTTCGAAACGCAAAATCAGCGATATGGTCGCCGCGCAGGGCTTCAACCGGTCGCGCATGCAGATTTTCAAAACGCTGCTGCGTCTGCGCCAGACCTGCTGCCATCTCGACCTGCTCAAGCTGCCGAATCTCAAGAGCGAATTTCCGTCGGCGAAAATGGAACTCTTTTTCGAACTGGTGGACGAAGCGCTCGACGCGCGCCACCGTATTCTGGTTTTCAGCCAGTTCACGTCGATGCTCGCCATCCTGCGGCGCGAACTCGAAGCGCGCGAACTCAAATACTGCTATCTCGACGGTGCCACGAAAAACCGGCAGGCGATGGTTCGCGAGTTCAATACCGACCGTTCCATTCCGGTTTTCCTCATCAGCCTGAAAGCCGGCGGAAGCGGACTCAACCTCACCGGTGCCGACATGGTCATTCATTACGACCCGTGGTGGAATCCGGCGGTCGAAGATCAGGCGACCGACCGCGCGCACCGTATCGGACAGAAAAAAACGGTGTACAGCGTCAAGCTCATCACCAAAGACACCGTCGAAGAAAAAGTTCTTCAGATGCAGCAGCGCAAACAAGGCGTCATTGCCGCCACACTCGAAAAAGAAGGCGAGTTTATGCAGGCGCTCACCTGGAACGACGTTCAGGAGCTGCTGTCGCTGTAGAAGATAGCACTCTGTCGAGAAGAAGCATCACACACTCCATCGCTCGCCATCCGCGTGAATTTTGACGCGGGCAAAAAGAGCGCTATATTTTTCAGGCATAAAACTGTGAATCGGGACGATCTTTCGTGGATGCAAGGCTTCGGCAAATTTTTGTAAATCAGCCGGACTGGCGTGTCCGGATGTGTGGATATGGTGTTCTGCGATCTGATGACGGGCCAGCAAGGATTTTACTTCATCAAAATCATCTTTTCCCCAGTAGCCTTCCCATTGCGAATAGATATACGAAGCGTCAACCGGACAGGCGCTGCTTTCGAGTTCGCTCAGATGTAGAGGCCGGAATAACAGCACGTATTTCCCCGGTTCTTTCTGAATCTGCCGCATATAAATTCGGCGCGATGAATGGTGTTTTAGCTGATCAAACCAACCTTCTTTTTTACCTTCACACGTTGTGACTGTGGCAGAAATAACACCACACCACCCCAAGATGATTGTGGAAGCTTCGGGTTGCCGGTTGCTTCGAGAACGGCGGCGGTATAGAGGTCGATCACCATGGTGCGCCCAGTTTGTTTACAGGCTCTGAATATCGACACAAGGCGGTCTATATTTTGAGCGGAAGCATGAACCATCGCCAGACCCTTTGTGGCGGCAAAAGCCTTTATGAACTCCGTTTCCATTTCCTGTTCTGTCGGGAAGGTTTCTCCGTCGTTGAGCCGTCCGATAGAGCTTCCTTCCAGCAGCAAGACATCGATTTCTTTGGGCGGGTTTTTAATAATGGATTCAAACAGCTTTGATTTCCGCCCGTGGGCGCGGAAGTCGCCGCTGTAAAAAACCCGCTTTCTATCCGCTTCGATTAGAAGCGCGTAGGAATCATACGCCGAGTGATCAACGAGATAGGAGGTCACGGTGAACGATCCGATTTGCAGAGACTTTTCATGCTCGAAGTCCCAACCGGAGACCGGCGGCGGAAGACGGTCGCGGATAAACGGCGCTGCTGCGGTCAGAATCCGGCGTGCCGCGGCACCCATACCGATTTTGACGTCTGGAGAAATCTGCGACAGCAGTCCAAAGTGATCTTGGTGCGGATGCGAAATCAAGATGCCCAGCAGAGATGAATCCTTACCGTCCAGTCCGGACACCGCAGGCAGGAATTGACGCGGATCGCCTTCCGCATCCAGCGGAAAACCGAGATCGATCAGCAGCCGATTACCCTGAGTTTCAACTTCAACACAGCTTCCGCCGATTTGATTACTTCCGCGATGGATGACGAGATTCATGACCAGCAGCTTTCTCAAAATTCCTGAGTGTATTTTGCCGGCAGTTTTTCGTAACCGAATTCGATTTTTGGCTTTGAAGGCGCGCTTTGTTTGAAAGGCGCGTTCAATAAATCGAAGACTCTGTTTGTGATTAAGGGGTGAATGGCGGAAGCCAGGAGCAATGCTTTAAGCGAGGTTGTTTTGCGAATGAGTTCCCCGGGCGATTTTTTGCGAATCAGAAGGCCGGCCTGTTCGTCGGCCAGCACCATGGCGTAAAAGAAAAGTTCTGATATGGCACCGACCTTCTCGTTCCCCGGAGCTTTCAGCTCAAAAATAACCAGCTCATCCGCAGAAGTTATGCCCCAAATATCGACGGCGCTTTTTCCGCGGGCGAAAATCGCGGTTTTCTTTTCCACTTTGCCGCAGAAAACTCCGACGGGCAGCTGCCGTTCAAGCCGGTCAATCCCAAACGCATGCTTAAGAGGGGAGTCGTTGTCTTTGATGATTTTATTTTCGATGAAATTTTCAACGTGATATGTTGAGTTGTTTATCCGGCCATTCCCCATCTCGGACGGGGCATTCAGTAGATATTTTTCATGATCTTTTATAAGCAACGCCTGAGTCGAACATCCCGGGGCGATAGAAAACCAGTCGCTGTAGTATGTGCTGAATTTTTTCGCCCGATAAAGAAACCTCTGATAATGACCGTCGGCCGCATTTTTTGGCTCCGCCCACTTAAGACAGAAACTCCATTCCGGCACGGTAGCTTTTAAACCGACAGCCCAGCCTTCAAAAGCGGAAGCATCTTGCTGCATATTTGCTGTAACACCGCGCGGAGCCGATCCTTCCTTCGTTGCTAAAAATAATGTCACCAGACCGTCTTGCTCTTCGAGCTGGAGGTGCTTTGGCAGGGCGAGGCGACTTATTTTTGCGCGTGCCCTGAGTTCTTTCAGTATCTCGTCTTTGTTCACTTCACCCTCCACGTTTTGCCAAGATTCTTGCCGGTGCCAACCCAGTTGCCTGAACCGTCCTTTCTCCATCCGTATCCCAGATTTTCGCCCGTACCTTCGAGTCGCCCTTCGCGATCTGTGCGCCACCCGCGGCCAAGGTTTTCTCCGGTTCCCGCCCAGTTGCCCGCACCGTCTTTTCTCCAACCGCTTCCCAGATTATCGCCTGTACCTTCGAGACGGCCTTCACGATCTGTGCGCCACCCTTTTCCAAGGTTCTCTCCGGTTCCTGTCCAGTTCCCCGAACCGTCTTTCCGCCAGCCTTGGCCGATTGTTTTGCCTGCGCCCTGCAGGGTTGGTTTTTCTTTACCAAAACCAAGCGCGTCAACCGGCGGGTCTTGAGCGCAAACAGCTATCGCGGAAAGTGCGCAATATAAGATCAGCGGTCTGATGCTTTTCATGTTGGGAAAGGTATTCCCATTCCACCGCGCCGTCAATCTGCCCGGGCGGGGCGGTCGTAATCAGTAATGCCGCGACCGCATGATATTCGATTTATAGACAAGGCAACCGAGACGGTTGCGATACGTACCGCCGCCGTCCCGGCGGCCTTGACATAAATACCGAAGCTCAGTAATCCATATATCCTTTAATCCAATAATCCATTCCCGTTTTATCCCAGTGCGACGTCGAGGATCATCATGATGGCGAAGCCGAGCATGGCGCCCATGGTGGCGATGTCGGTATTTTTATTCGACTGCGATTCGGGAATCAGCTCTTCCACCACGACGAAGATCATCGCGCCGGCGGCGAAGGAGAGGGCGTAGGGCAGAATCGGGCGCATCAACAGAACCGCTGCCGCGCCGATTACTCCGGCGATCGGCTCAACAACGCCCGAAAGCTGTCCGTACCAAAAACATTTGCGGCGCGACATCCCTTCGCGGCGTAACGGCACGGCCACCGCCGCGCCTTCGGGAAAGTTCTGAATACCGATACCGATCGCCAGCGCAATGGCACCGGCGAGATTGGCGGACGGCAGGTTATAAGCGACAGCCCCGAAAGCGACGCCGACCGCCAGCCCTTCCGGAATGTTGTGCAGCGTGATTGCCAGCACCAGCAGGACACTGCGCCGCCAGGTTGTAGGAACGCCTTCCGCATTTTCAATCGGCTCGCCGAGATGAAGGTGCGGCAGAATCAGATCCATACCGCGCAGGAAAAGGCCGCCGAGCAGAAACCCGACGGCGGCAGGAACCCACGGCGGAACCGCCGGATTTTCCTTCGCCATCTCAATGCACGGAGCCAGCAGAGACCAGAAACTGGCGGCGATCATCACGCCCGCGGCAAAGCCGAGCATGGCGTCGAGTACTTTCCGGTTGATGGTTTTGAAAAAGAAGACCATCGCCGCGCCGAGCGCGGTAACACCCCAGGTGAAGAGGGTCGCCAGCAGCGCCTGAACAACCGGATGCAGTCCAACAAACCAGTTCGCAATCATGCGGGGATGATTAATGATCAATGCTCAATAATCAATTCCCAATGCTCAAGGGAGCGTTCTCAGGAAAAGAACATTGAATAATGAACATTGGATATTGCCAAGTTTGCGCCACGGGCGCGGTCACGCTCCACAGCACTTCTTATATTTTTTTCCGCTTCCGCACGGACAAGGATCGTTGCGGCCGATTTCCCGTCCGGTATTACGGATAGGTTGCGGTGCCGGCGCTTCGACCGGCGGGGCGCCGTGACCGAGCTGCGCCTGCCGGGCGGCGGCCATTGCGGAGGCCTGCTGCTGTTCCCGGTTCATCACCATCCGTTTATTGATCGATTGCCAGAAACCTTGCAGCGCTTCCATCGAAGAGCCGGTGCGGAAAATATTCTGTCCGATCTCGTTCTTGATGCGGTCCATTAAATCGCCGAAAAGGTTGAACGCTTCGCGCTTGTACTCGACAAGCGGATCGCGCTGGCCGTAGGCGCGCAATCCGATTCCTTCGCGCAGGCTGTCCATGTTGCGCAGATATTCCTGCCAGTGTTCGTCCACCGATTGCAGGATGATCATTTGTTCAATGCCCTTGATCCGCGCCGGATCTTCGTGCGTGACTTTCAGCTCGTAGGCTTCTTTGACTTTCGCAAACACCAGATCAGCCCTTGCTTCGGGGGTGGCCTCTGCGGGAATATCTTCGGCACGCAGGCCGATCGGGAAGGTATTATTGGCCCAGGCGACGAATTCTTCGATCGGCGCACTGGAATTTTCGTCGAGGATATCGCTGATAACATCGTAGAGCTGGTCGCGCGGATTTTCACTGCGCAGAACGGTCTGGCGGAAACCGTAAATTACGGTGCGCTGCTGGTTCATCACGTCGTCGTAGCGCAAAGTGTTTTTGCGGATACCGAAGTTCATCTGCTCAACGCGCTGCTGTGCTTTCTCAATGGACTTATTCAGCCACGGATGTTCGAGCACTTCGCCTTCTTCGATGCCAAGTTTCTCCATGATGCTGGCGATGCGGTCGGAACCGAACAGGCGCATCAGGTCATCTTCGAGCGAAACATAAAAACGGGAAAGGCCGGGGTCGCCCTGACGCGCGCAGCGTCCGCGGAGCTGACGGTCGATGCGGCGCGCTTCGTGGCGCTCGGAGCCGATCACATAAAGTCCGCACGGTTTTTCCGTCAGCAGTTTACGCAGCGTCTGCGTTTCACCGGCGGGTTTATCGCTGAGTGAAATCTGCGAAACGATCTGTTCGCGCGGCACCCATACCACACTTGGGCCAAGCTTAATGTCGGTTCCGCGGCCAGCCATGTTGGTGGCGATGGTGATGGCGCCGGGCTGACCGGCCAGCGAAACGATTTCGGCTTCGCGGGCGTGGTTCTTGGCGTTGAGCACATTGTGCGGAATGCCTTGGCGGTCGAGCATGCGGCTGATCACCTCGGAGGTTTCAACCGTGGCAGTACCGACCAGCACCGGCTGTTTCTTGCTGTGGCAGTCTTTGATCTGCTCGATCACGGCGTGGAATTTTTCGCGCTTGGTTTTGTAAATCTGGTCGTTGATGTCTACGCGGCGGATCGGGCGGTTTGTGGGGATAACCACCACATCGAGTTTGTAAATCTCATGAAACTCGCCCGCTTCGGTGTCGGCGGTACCGGTCATACCGGCGAGTTTTTTGTACATACGGAAATAGTTCTGAATGGTGATCGTCGCCAGCGTCTGCGTTTCGCGCTCGATGCGGGCGCCTTCTTTTGCTTCAACGGCCTGATGCAGACCGTCGCTCCAGCGGCGGCCTTCCATCAGGCGGCCGGTGAACGTATCGACGATAATCACCTGATTGTTCTGCACCACATACTCCACATCCTTTTCATAGATGCAGTAGGCGCGGATCAGCTGGTTTACCGCGTGGATCCGTTCGCTACGGTTGGTGAACTCGTCCTGAAGTTTCTGGCGGATCACCAGTTTTTCCTGCGGTGCCAGACCGACGCGGCCTTCGAGTTCAGAAAGAGCTGTTGCCAAGTCGGGCATCAAAAAGCTTTCGGGATCTTCCGGGCTGAGCGTTTCGCAACCCTGATCGGTCAGTCCGGCGTCGTGGCCTTTTTCGTCTACCGTAAAGAAAAGCTCCTCGCGGAGTTCGCGCGCTTCATCCTTATACGAGTCGGTGATCATCATGTTGTTCACCTGCTCCAGCAGGCGGCGGGTGGCGGGCTCTTCGATCATTTTGGAAAGCTGCTTACTCTTCGGCATGCCCTGATTCACCTGATAGAGCTTACGCTGGGCGGCATCCTTGTCGCCTTTGGCGAGCAGATCCTGCGCTTCGTCGATCAGCCTGGTGCAGAGTTCCTGCTGACGGCGGACCAGTTTCTGCACCGTGCCGTTCAGCGCGCGGTACTGTTCGTCCGCCGAG
>JBAZTQ010000140.1:0-7442 GCA_041661845.1 Kiritimatiellales bacterium
CTTCTGGGAAGTTTACATTCCCGATGACGATTATGCTTCGCCCTACAACAGCCACGTGATGAACAGCTATTGCCACGCCTGGAGCTGCACACCGACCTACCTTTTGCGTGTGCTTCTGCCTGCAACTGCGGTAAAATAATCGCAGTCAGGGCAAAGGAAATGTGCAGGATGAAACGGTTGTTCAAATCTTATGCGATAACGGGTGTATTGCTGCTGGCCGGATTTGCGTCGGCGGCAACCACGGTATCCACCAATACGGTTTCCGGACTTTGGAACGATGCGGCCCGGTGGAGCGCCGGCGTTCCATCTCAGACAGTTGATGCGGTGCTGGCGGAACCGACGACAACGAATGCGGTGGTGACGTGGATCAGCAACTATAACGCCACGGCCCGCTCGCTGGTACTTAGCAATGCCAACATAAACTCATCTGTTCAGATTCAGAACGGCGGGTCGCTGACTCTCTATGGCAGTGAACAGGTCGCCGGAAAAGGGGCGGTCAGCGGCGGCGGCGCTTCGCCGTCGGGCTCGCTGACGATTGTGCAAACAAACGCCGCGCTGGCGGGGTCGGTTTTAAATATAGCATCAATGGATGTTTTTACGCTGACGGTCAGTGCAAACAGCGGAACGGCACGGCTCACGATTAACAGCAACCAGTCGTTTCAGGCTGTGAATGCGATGCTCGGAAACGGAGGAGCCGGTGCGGGCGGACTGCTGACACTGGAAGCCGGCGGGCAGCTGATTCTTAGTCAGTGGCTGACACTGGGAAATGACAATACGGACAGCGGCACATTTATTTTGAATGGAGGGAACTGGTTACTCGATTTGGCATGAAGGCTGGCAAGACGACCAACTCCGCCTCTTCGTTATTTGTTTTTAATGCGGGGAGAATTTCTTCGACCAATTCCCCGGTGACCAATTATGCGTTCAGTGCGTCGTCGCCGCTGAATATTCAACTGGCCGGGACGGGTGTGCATGAATTCAATACGGTCGCCGGGGCTTCGGTTAAGATGGAAGCAACAGCCAAGCTGATTGATAAACCCGGCGAAAACGGAACGCTGCTGAAAACCGGGCCTGCGGAACTGATGGTCTACGGCTCGAACACTTACAGCGGCGGAACGACGGTGCAGGAAGGAAATCTGTCCATCCATGCCGACGGCGGAACGGGAAGCGGCAATGTGCTGATTGGGTCGGCGGCGCTGTCCCTGAGCGGCGGAACGAGAAATGATTATATCCATGACGCCGCGCAATTAATCCTGCAGGGATCAATGTCCGCGCTGTCGCTCGGTTTTGACGGAACGGATACGGTTTCGGCCGTCTCGCTGGACGGCGGCGCGTCGTGGCTGGCGGCCGGCGTGTATGATGCTCCCGCGCTGACGGTGATGGGTGCCGGTTTTTACTCCGGAACCGGACGGCTGAATGTGACGTCGACGCCGGGGCCGGTGGCCGTCCCGCGAGTCGGAGCGGGAATCTGGGACATGACCGCGCTGCGGACAAATCCCGTCAGCATGGCGGTTGTTTCTTCCAATGCCGCCGACGGTTATGTTCTCGAAGAAGTTCAGTTTTTTGTCACGAATACCGCCGGCACGGTTGACCGCTTTTACTGCTGTATCGAAAAGCCGGAACTGATCGAGGGGCCGCTGCCGCTGGTTTTTATGCTGCACGGCGGGAGCGGACATGCCAGTCCGTCTTTTGCGAAAGTGCCGCTGAATCATCTGCCTGCCGGACAGAAAGCAATCTCGGTTGCCATAGATTACGGAACGTCTCACACCGCAGAACAGCAATCTCTTCATACGCTTTACGGTGCTCCGGTGCCGCAGAGTTATTCTTCAGCCGCGGATGTGAATGAGGAAATCCTTTACCGCGACATGACGGGCTTCCGCCGGATTCTGGATTACCTGCTGGCGCAGGGTTTTGTTGATACGAACAAAGTCGCGGTGTTCGGAACTTCCTGGGGCGGGCTCCGGGCTCTGCTCTGGGCGGGCGTTGATGACCGCATTGCCGCCGCCGGAACTTCTCCGGGCGGCGGCGGGATGCGCGGATCATCCAGCCTGATCGGCGGACAGGTTGCCGCGATTGCTGAGCCGGCGCGGGAACGCTGGTATCAGCAGTTCGATCCGCTCGGTCATGCCGCCGCCGTCAAGGCGAAGGTGTTTGTTGAAGCACCGGCGAATGACCAGTGGTTCTGGCTGACCGGCCTGCAGGAAAACCTTAAGGCAGTTACCAATTCCGCTGCGTGGGTGATTGTGCCGAATAATAATCACGGAGTCGGCGCACCGAATGCGGACGACGGTTATGCCATGCCGTATCTGATGAACGCGCTGTACGGCACAGTTTCGTGGCCGCAGATTCTGCCGGACTCATTCAACTCGTCAGGGATGACGTATGAATGGCAGACCCAGACGAACGGAATTGCATCCGCAGAACTTTGGTTCAGTCCCGGCGCGACTGAAACGGAATGGCCGTCGCGCTACTGGCTGAAAATTCCGGCGACGTTCAGCGGCGGAAAGTGGTCGGCTTCGCTTCCGAATGAGCTCTTTGAAGTCGCCGGTGAAGCATTTGTCTCGGTGACGGATACCAACGGGTTCAAAGTGTCCAGCTGCATACTGACGCGCGGCGGGCGTGATCCGCTGGCGACCCGCTGTCCGCTGTGGAAAGACGGCGCTGTCTGGGATGTTGCCTCGCAGGAAAACGGCTGGCGGAATATCAATTCGACCTCCGCCCTGATCGAAAAAGGAACTGCCGCAGGATCTGTCCGGATTACCCCGGCGGCGGATGGAAATCTGGCGGTATGCAACAACAGCGTGATCCTGGCCGCGCCGTATGCCGCAACCCGGCAGGGCTTGCGGCTGGTTTTAACCGGCAACGGAACCTCCGGCCCGCTTTCCATTGAGCTGCATAAAAAATCACAGGCTTCCGGCGGCTCTGTGTATAAAGCGGATGTAACGGCTGGCAGCGGGCCGGCAGAGCAGATTCTTCCTTGGAGTGCATTCGTTCCGCAGGGCGGCGCAACCGGCAATCCGTATCCGTTCGACGGACTGGCTGTTACCGGAACCCGCGCCGGCAGCGCCCCGGTCACGATTGAGTCGATTGATTTTTATGAGCCGGAAACCGCGACCGGAGTTCCGCACTGGTGGCTGATCGAAAACGGTTACAGCGGCGACATGGAAGCGGCGGCGCTGCTGGATGACGATGGTGACGGCATGAAAGCCTGGCAGGAATATTCGGCAGGAACCGATCCGCTCAATCCAGCATCTGTATTCAAAGTTTCACTCGCAATGAAGCCGGAACAGAAAGCTGCACTGACGTGGAGTCCGGTTTATCAAGGCCGGAACTACACCGTTGAAAGTGCCGGCCATCTGCGCGACGGATTTTCCGTTGAAGTTCCGCAGATGGATTATCCTGCCGCTGCTTACACCTCATCCGTGTCCGGCGTACAGCGGTTTTACCGGGTAGCCGTCGATTACACCGGTGCCGTCCGGTCGGCCGGTTCCTATCTTCCGCCCGGCGTGTCGGTGGTCAATCGCGACGGAACCGGAATGCGGATGGTGCATTACAACAAGGCCGGCGAACTTGTTGACCTTCGGGCTTTCGGGGTTAATTGGTACGATGCGTTTACCCGCTATATGGAAGATGTGACCAACCGCAGTTTTGTCGCGGGTTTTGATTATCTTGCGGCGCACGGAATTCCGGCTGCCCGGGTGCATACACGCGGCGATCCGGCCGGCTGGAGTTTGTATTTCAACGACAAGGCCGAATATTACCGGCGGCTGGATGATTTTATTCAACAGGCCGAACAGCATGGCGTCGGGCTGCTGCTGGATCTGATCGGCGGTGTGAATCAGCCGGGCGAGCTGGTAGATGATGCCGTCGCGGCAGGCTATATCGTTCCGGGAGTTGATTTCAATCCGCCGGTACCGCTTAACCGGGATGTTTACGGCACGGCCACCTATGCGGAATACCGGACTGATTTGGCGCGTGAAGACAGCGGTTCCAGCGCGTTTATCGCTTACTACACCAAAGAACTGGTTTCCCGCTATAAAGACTCACCGGCTGTCTGGGGCTGGGAATTTGCCAATGAAGCGAATAACAACGTGGATCTTCCGAATATGGCGACCGCCCGTCCGGAGGCCAATCCTGCGCTGGGGTATTTTCTCCGGCGCGACGATGCCACTGTGCCGGCCTGGACGAGTAAAGATGATATTACCCGTGAGCATATCCGCGCCGCCAAGATGAACTTTGCCCGCGCCGTTCGTTCCGTCGATTCCTGGCGTTTTATCAGCAGCGGCGATTCCCGTCCGCGGCAGTCGGCTTACAACAATTGGAAGTATCACCGCTGGACGGTGGATACCCGCGCCGAAATCGTGCAGGTTCTTCCGATGGATAATCCTTCGCCGATGAACACGGTCAGTCTGCATATTTACCAGCCGACCGATCCTTATTTTGCCGACAATCCGGTCAGCATCGCGCCGGTGACCGGCGATTATGCCGCGTTTATGACTTTCTTTAAACAGCAGTGTGATCTGATGGGTCAGCCGATGCTGGTCGGCGAATGGGGTGCCAGAGGCGACGGAACGTCAGCGGATGAAAAAACCACCTTTCACCGGTTTGCGCAGGCGCTGATTGATACCGGGGTGCAGATGTCGCTGCTGTGGGATTTCGATAATAGCAATACCGGGCAAATTGCCGACTATTGGGTCAATCCCGGCACCGCCAAGGAGTATCAGCTCACCAACGGCGACCCGGACTTATGGGATTTAGAACAGGCCAACCGGCTTTACGGCTCATGGTGAATCCGGCCTGTTTTTATCCGTTGCGGTACTGGCCGGGCGACTGGTTCATAATTTGTCCGAACTGGCGGGTGAAGTAGTTGCTGTCGCTGAAGCCGCAGTCAAAGGCGATTTCTGTAATGGTCCGGCTGCTGTGACGTAAAAGTTCCGCCGCTTTTTGAACCCGCACATGCAGCAGGTGGTCGATCGGTGAGCGGCCCAGGCACTCCGTAAAAATCCGCTGAAAATGTCTTTTGGAGAGGTGTGCTTTCTGCGCCAGATCATCGAGGGTGATTTTTTCGGCAAAGCAGGTTTCGATGTGGGCAATGGCGTCGCCGAGCCGCAGCAGGTCGAGTGATTCGCCGGACGGTCTGTCGGAATAGCAGCGGGAAAGAAACACCGTGAGCTGCATGAAGAGCCCTTTGGCCATTACGCGGTAGCCGGGATTGCGCGTTTCGGTTTCCCGCATCAGATCATGGATGATTTCGTTTACATGATTGAGCTGGCGTTCGGAAAGTTGCAGGCGGCTGTTGAATTTCTGCTGCGTACGAAGGATCGGCTCCAGAGCAAACAGGGCATGAAAGCCGGGCAGGGCGCGAACGTCCCAGTGGTTCATTTGCAGTGCATGGGAATCAAAAAGGATGTTTGCCAGCGCCAGTCCGTGCATGTCTTGATACTGATGCTCATGTGCTCCGGAAATAATGAATACATCGCCGCTTTTTACAGGAAACTGCTGATCGTCAACGGTATGAGCCGCCGTGCCGCGCAGAATAATAACCAGCTCATCGAAGCCGTGAGCGTGAAGGGGGAATTCCGGTTGCGGGTCGCGGATGTGAACTTGCAAAGGCAGTGTCGGGTCGTCGAAGTAATCGCGCTTCCGGAGTTTTTCAGTCATGGCGCGATCGTGCTAAAACATGTCCGCATCGTCAAGGAGATGCGCGGGATTCTCTGGTATCTTTTTCCGAGGCTTGGAAACTTAACAGGAGATTCTTATGAGCGTGGACAAAGCATACAAACTCGCAAAAGCACGGTACGCAGCATTCGGCATCGATACAGATGCGGCCATTGAACAGGCGCTGAGCCTTCCGATTTCTCTCCATTGCTGGCAGTCGGACGACGTCGCCGGCTTTGAAACCAAGCCCGAAGGACTGGCCGGCGGCGGTATTATGGCCACCGGAAATTATCCCGGCCGCGCCCGCAACGGCGAAGAAGCCCGCGCTGATATCTCCAAGGCGATGTCGCTGATTCCCGGTGTGCAGCGCGTGAACGTGCATGCCTGTTACTCTGAGACGACCAAGTTTGTCGACCGTGACGAAATGGACGCCTCCTGTTTCAAGAAGTGGATGGACTGGGCTAAAGCGCAGGGCATCTGCCTCGACTTCAATCCGACTTTCTTTGCTCATCCCAAATCGCAGGACGGCTACACGCTGTCGCATCAGGACGATGACATCCGCGCTTTCTGGATCCGTCACGGTAAAGCCTGCCGCAAGATTGCCCAGGCGATGGCCAAAGCGCAGGGGTCTCCCTGCTACGTCAACTGGTGGACTCCGGACGGAAGCAAAGATAATCCGGCGGATTGCTGGGGCCCGCGCGCCCGTATGGCCGCGTCGTACGATGCGATCATGAGCGACAAGTCCATCGACCGGAAAAAGTGCGTAGACTTCATCGAAAGCAAGCTGTTCGGTATCGGTTCCGAATCCTATGTGGTCAGTTCGGCCGAGTTCTGCGCCGACTATGCAGTCAGCCGCAAGATGGGTCTCTGTCTGGATATGGGCCACTTCCATCCGACGGAAACAATCGACGGCAAGATTTCCAGCCACCTGCTTTTCATGGATAAGATTCTGCTGCACGTCAGCCGTCCGATCCGCTGGGACTCCGACCATGTGGTTATTTTCAACGACGACCTCAAAGCGGTCTTCCTGGAAATCCAGCGCGGCAACGCGTGGAAGCGCGTGGTGCTGGCGCTCGACTTTTTCGATGCCTCGATCAACCGCATCGGCGCGTATGTCACCGGAACCCGTGCGGCGCGCAAAGGAATTCTCTACGCGCTGCTCGACCCGACCAAACAGCTTCAGGCTTATGAAAAAGCAGGTAAGAATGCCCAGCGTATGGCGATGATGGAAGAGTTCAAATCCATGCCGTTCGGCGCAGTCTGGGATCTGCTCTGTGAAAAAGCCGGCGTACCGGTCGGTACGGCCTGGATCGCCGAGATGGAAAAATACGAAGCCAAAGTTCTCTCGAAGCGGTAGAAACTTCTGCAGGAGCCGCAGCCTTGGTTGCGGCTCCTGTTTATCTGGTCAGGAGGTCGTGCCATGATCCGTAATGCATTTAAGATGAAACTCAAGCCGGGTTGTGTCGAAGAATACAGAAAGCGGCACGACGAAATCTGGCCCGGGCTGGCAAAGGTACATTCCGATGCCGGAATTTTTGACTATTCCATTTATTTCGATGAAGAGACGATGATCCTGTTCGCGTTTCAGAAGCTGTCGGATGACAACACCGCGGATAATCTGAAAAATCTGGCGATTGTCAAAAAGTGGTGGGACCACATGGCGGATCTTATGGAGGTTCACCCGAACAACATGCCGGTGTTTAAGCCGCTGACTGAAGTTTTTCACATGGATTGATTTATAGAGCCAAAGGAATTGAAAAATGCAGGATTTGAAAACGATTGTT
>JBAZTQ010000141.1:0-7151 GCA_041661845.1 Kiritimatiellales bacterium
CTGATCGGGCATCTCCAGCAGGAGGATCCGGTCAGCCATTACGATATCATGATGCCGCTGCGCGAAGCCGATCTGATCAAGCTGACCGCGCCGAACTTTCAAAAGTCCCTCTACTCCAACTTTGTTTCCCATCCGGTGGTCAACATTGCGTGGCACAACACCGTTCTTCCGATGATCGGAAAATTAAAAAAGTTCGATCTGCTGCACGTGCCGAGCTACCGGCGGATTCCGCTGAGAAAAAGCTGCCCGGTCGTCGCGACGGTGCACGATGTCGCCACCCTTTCGATGGACGCCAAATACGACGCCGCGCGGATGTTCTATAACCGCCGCATCGTCCCTTCACAGATCCGTAACGCCGACCACATCATCACGGTCAGCCATTTTTCAAAAAAAGACATCGTTGAGCGGGTCGGCGCGGCTCCGGAAAAAATCACGGTGCTCTACTCCGGCATCAACCATCAGATTTTCCGGCCCGTTGAAAAAACGGCGGCCCGCGCGCAACTTGCCGGAAAGTACAAAATCGACCAGCCGTTCATCATTTATGTTTCGCGGCTGGAGCATCCGGCCAAAAACCATATCCGGCTGATCGAGGCATTCGAGCTGTTTAAGGCGGATACGGACAGTCCGCACAAACTGGTACTGCCGGGTGCCGACTGGAACGGTGCGGAGGCGATCCGCGTGCGCGCAGCCTCCAGTCCGGTACATGATGACATTCTCTTCCCCGGCTTTGTTCCGCTGGAAGATATGCCGCTTTTCTACAGCGCCTGCGACTTAATGGCCTTCCCGTCACTCTTCGAAGGCTTCGGCTTCCCGATCATTGAGGCGCTGGCCTGCGGCGCGCCGGTGATCTGCTCCAATACCTCTTCCATGCGGGAAATCGCGGGCAGCGTGGTGCCGAAGTTTAATCCGCGCAGCGCCGCCGAAATTTTCCAATGCCTGGAAAAGACGCTTTCCGAAGGCTGGAGTGAAGACAAACGGCGGCGCGGTCTGGCGTATGCGGCAGAGTTTGACTGGAACCGCACGGCAAGGCAGACTCTCGACATCTACGAAAGGACTGCCGGTTTATGAGTCGCGCCGCCGTTATCATGCGCTCAAAGAACGAAATGCCCTATCTGCCGGAGGCCATCGCCAGCCTGCGCCGGCAGACCTTCAAAGATATTGAGCTGTTCGCCGCCGACTCCGGTTCGACAGACGGTTCGCTGGAAATCCTGCGCGCCGCCGCGGATGAAGCCCACCTGATCTGCATTCCTCCAGCAACTTACATTCCCGGCAAGGTTCTCAACGATATGACGGCCTGTACGACGCAGGAGTTCATTGTTTTCCAGAACGCCGATGCCATCTTCCTGAGCAATGATGCGCTCGAAAAACTGCTCCATCCGCTTTTCGCCGGCGAGGCTGACGCGGTGATGAGCGTGCAGGTGACACGATCCGACGCAAAGTTCATCGTCACCTACGATTACCTGCGGGCCTATAACCCGAAAAATATCAAAGGCGACAACGCCGACTTTTTTTCCGCCGTCACCTGCGCCTTCCGGCGCGACCTCTGGGAGAAAATAAAATTTCCGGAACAAGGTTACGCTGAAGACGCGGCCTGGGCGAAACTCTGCCGGGCGGCGGGCGCGCGTTTTAAACTGGTAACGGACTCCGTGGTCGAGCATTCGCACAATTACACGCTCAAGGAGCTTTACCGGAAAAAATTCCGGCACGGCCTGCGTTTCGCAGAGACCTACGGACGGCAGGCCAGCCTGCTGTTCCAAACCTTGGAACTCTGCAAAGAGTGGGCGCGCGATCTGCTTTATGCCGTACGCAAAGGACGATTCGACACGATTCCATATAACATCGCCTACCGCGCCGTCATTCATGCCGGCCTTTACTGCGGACTGAAAGAGGGTGCCCGTGGGTAAATATTCCGTTAGAGGTTCACCGGCGTTTGATGCGCGCATTGATGCGGATATGAAACGTATTGCCGACGCGGTTTATGCGTCGCCGTTTTCCAAGCACTGGAAAGCACTGGTCTTGCTCGGCGGTTACGGACGCGGCGAGGGCTCGCCGATGATCGGGCCGGGCGGCGAAGAATTCCCGTTTAACGACTATGACCTGATTGTGGTGACCAACTCGCTCGATCCGCTGCTGAAGCGCGCGCTCAAGAAGCTTGAAAAAGAACTTTCCGGAAAACTCGGCCTGCCGGTTGATCTGTACCCCTACCTCAGCACCGCGCTGCCGAACTGCGAGTTTTCGCTGCTCAATTATGAAATGAAGTATGGCCACCGTGTGATTCGCGGCGACAACAAGGTTCTCGACGCCATGCCCGCCTATCCGCATAACGCCATCCCGCTCTCGGAGGGCACACGTCTGCTGATGAACCGCGGCAAACTGCTGCTCGACATCAAGCGCCGGCTGGCCCGGCAGGAAACGCTGACGCGCGAAGAACGTCAACGGTTCATAAAATTCATGTTCAAGGCCGATCTCGCGTTCGGTGACTGCGCGCTGCTGCTGCGCGGCGCCTACGACCTTTCATACGTTGTTAAGCGGCACCGTCTGCCGGAAGCCAATCTATCCGGGCTGGACGATTCGCGCGCCTTTGTGAGCGCCTACAGCCATGCAATTGACTTTAAGGAGCGGGTGAACTTTCAAGTCCTGGATACCGGCAACGTCCATCTGCAGTTTGCAGAGACGCTCCGGCGCTACGAACAGTTTTTTCTCTGGTATGAGCGGCGGCGGCTCAACCGGAAATTCCCGACACTGGAAAAATATGCGCACGCTTTTCCAAACCTCGGAAAAGAAGGCTCGCCGCTGAAAAATGCCGCGCATAATCTGCGCGCTTTCGGGACGGGCGCATTCCCCTGCTGCTTCGCCCACCCGCGCCTGCGGCTCTACGCGGCGCTGCCGCTGCTCCTGACGAAACATGCGGACCGTGACGGGATCTGCCGGCTGCTTCACTCCTATGAGAGCGGTCACGAAGAACTGTGTCAGGCCTTCTATGCTCTCCAGCAGAGATTTTCATGAAGAAACCTAAACTGAGTCTGTTTATTTTCATCGACGCATTCGGCCGGGAAATTTTTCTCCGTCACCCGTTCTTCCTGCAGGAACTGATCCGCGACAGCAAAAAGCTGGATACCATTCTTGGATATTCATCGGCGTGCGATCCGTCGATCATTTCCGGAAAACTGCCCTGCGAACATCTGATGTGGTCGTCGTTCTATTACGACCCGAAGAGCTCGCCGTTCAAATGGACGAAAGCACTGGCCATTCTGCCGGATTCCGTTTTCCGGCGCGGCCGGGTGCGGCATTATTTAAGCCGGTTGATTAAAAAGATCCAGGGGTTCACCGGCTACTTTCAGCTTTACGGCGTTCCGTTCAAATATCTGCCGCTGTTCAACTACGCCGAAAAGAAACGGATTTGGGAGCCGGGCGGGCTGTTGCGCGGCGAAACAATTTTCGACGAACTGGCGGGAAAAGGCATTCCGCACTACGTTCACGACAGTGCCGTAAGTGACGAAACTAAACTGGCGCGTCTTGCCGCAGACATCAAATCGCAGCGGATTGAGTTCGCCTACTGCTCACTCGGAAAGCTTGATGCGCTGATGCACGCCACCGGTACACATGACCCGAAAGTTGCGGAGCTGATCCGCTGGTACGATCAACAGATCCGCAAACTGATTGCGGCGGCGGAAGAACAATATGAAGAGGTAGTGTGGTATATCTTCACCGACCACGGCATGCATGACGTCACCGAAGTATACAATCTGATCGCCGACATTGAAAAAACCGGGCTGCGCTGGAACCGGGACTATGTTGCGTTCTATGATTCCACCATGGCGCGCTTCTGGTTCTTAAACGATGACGCCCGTCAAAAAATAACGGCACTGCTGAGAGACCATTCAAAAGGCCGCATTTTGCCGGACGATGAGCTGAAACACGAAGGCGTTTACTTTCCCGGCCGTCTTTACGGCGAACTTATTTTCCTGATGAATTCCGGCGTTCAGATGGTTCCCAGTTTTATGGGCGTGAAGCAGATCAAGGGGTTGCACGGCTATCATCCGCAGGATGCCGATTCCGCCGCATCCATCTGCTCCAACCGCGAACTGCCCGCAGACTTGACAAAGATACACCAAATCTATCATCTAATGCGCAAGGAGCTCCGCCTCACTTGAATGACAAACCCCAGGAATTCGCCTCGAAAGAAAAAGACGCCGTTCTGATCATAGACGATGACGCCTTCATGCTGAAGATTCTCCACCGGGTGTTCCAGAAAGAATACACCCTTTATCAGGCGGGGTCGGCCGAGGAAGCCGTCGAAGTTCTGCGCGGGCGACATGTTAAGGCCATTCTATGCGACCATATCCTTCCCGGCCAAAGCGGACTTGATTTTCTGGTCGCACTGAAACAGCGCAACCCTCAGATAAAAAGCGTTCTTTTCAGCGCGGCGCTTGAAACCGGGCAGTTCATCAAAGCGATAAACGAGGGACAGGTATTCCGTTTTGTCAAAAAGCCGGCATCGCCGGCCGATATCCAGCAGGCCGTCCGCGAAGCCGTTCGCCAATACGATATCGAAACGCTTCAGCAACAGTTACTGCGAGACCAGAAAGATATCGACAAGCAAATCTACAGCGCACCTTACTGGCTTTACCGGTTACGCGTCATCGCCCAGCAGTCATTCCGTTACGGCGCGCCGCTTTTCGGCAATATTCTCGCCCTGATGCTTGCACTGGGCGTTCTCGCCCTGAGCGTGGGCATCTGCATTATGCTCATCATCTACTTCGTCAAAAGCTACTTGGGAATCGATATCTTTCAGGGCCATTTATTTCGCTAAAGAAAACAGCCTTCTGTCGCTGTTGCGTCCAGAAGGCTCGTTTTTTTCATCCCGCGTTTCTATCAGCCGATCTTGATCGCCTTGCCGCCGGACTTAACGGTCAGCGGCTGACCGGAAATCAGCTCGTACTTCGCGCCCTTGGCATCCACGGTAATGCGGATGCGGCTTCCTTTGTAAACCAGCGGGAAGCTGTAACGCGTCCACGCCGCAGGCAGAACCGGATTGAGTTCCAGTCCTTGCGGATAGTCGCGCATACCGGCGAAGCCGTTCACAACCGTCATCCAGCAACCGCCTAAACAAGCTGAATGCACACCGCCGGCGGTGTTGTTCTTGAAGTCGTTGATATCCATCAGCGCGGTCTGGCGGAAGAAGCGGTACGCATCGTCCATCAGCCCGATTTCGGTGGCAATAATACTGTGGATGCACGGCGACAGCGACGAACCGTGGTTGGTCTTCGGTTCATAGTAATGATAGTTCTTTGCTTTCAGCTCCTTGCTGAACTGCTCGCCGTGCACAAACATCAGCAACAGCACGTCGGCCTGTTTGACCACCTGCATACGCCAGAGGTTGAGCGGATGATAGTACGGACGGATATCGGTATTCTTCGGAATCAGATCCATGTCCACCGGATCCATTTCGAGGAAACAATCGTCCTGCGGTGTAATGCCCAGCTTTTCGTTGTGCGGCACATACATCTGGTCTGCGGCTTTTTTCCACGCCGTCACTTCGTCCGCTGTCAGTCCGATCTTTTTGAAGAGGTCGGTGCCGCCGGATTTCTTAACGCGCTCATAAACACTGGCGGCATAGTTGAACATCGCCCGAGCCATCACGTTGGTGAAGGCATTGTTGTTTACGCCGCAGGCGTACTCGTCCGGTCCGCAAACCACGTTCAGGCAGAAACCTTTGCCGTCCACGTAACAGCCGCGGTCTTCCAGAAAACGGCACATTTCAAAAAGAATTTCAGCGCCGTGCGTAAGGACAAACTTTTCGTCGCCGGTCATGCGGTCGTACAGCTCAATCGCATAAGCAATGTCAGAAAGCAGGTGATACTCGGCCGTCGAGGCTTCATACACATGTCCGCACTCCTCACCCTTCACCGAGTTCCAGGAAAAGAGCGCGCCCTTGCCTTGCATCTGAACGGCGCGTTCGCGCGCTTTGTCGAGAATGCTGTAACGGTAATCCAGCAACGGACGAACCGTTTCAGGCTGCGAAAAGATATAGGGCGGGATCATGTACATTTCCGTGTCCCAGAAAACGTGGCCGGAATAGCCGTCGCCGGTCAGCCCGTTGGCGCTGATGCTGCGGTTGCCTTTCTCCGGGTTGCCTTGCTTCAAGTGGAACAGGTTGAAACGCACGCCCTGCTGATCCTGCAAGTTGCCGTCGATTTCGATGTCGGCGTCATTCCAGTACTGTGCCCAGAAAGAAACCTGCTCTTCGCGCAGTTTTTCGAAACCGGCCGCCTTCGCCGCCTTGACTTCGTCCAGCACCATCCGGCTGATTGCATCGGCCGCGCCGTCCATCGTGGAACAGACGCCGAAGAATTTATCGAGTACCGCCGTGCCGGAAGCTTTGCAGGTAAATATAAGATTCGTGCCTTCGACAGATTTATTGCCCTGAAGCGAGTAGCTCTGGGCCAGCGCCACCTTGTCGGCAGCCGTCACCAGATCCTGATAAGCCAGATCGACACCATCCACCTCTTTGGTTTCGCGGACGCGGATCTGTTCGCCCGGCATTACGGCACTGGGCATTACCAGTTGAGTGCGGCTCCGCAGCGAAATTTCACAACCGGCGGGAGCATTGACTGAATAGCGCAGCACAGCAACCTGCCGGCGCACCATTGAAACGAGCCGCTCTGTTTTCACTTCCACCGTTTTACCCGAGCGGGTTTCCCAGGTGAACGCGCGCTCAAGCAAACCTTTTTTCAGATCCAATGTGCGGCGGTGAGCGCTCATTTTCGCCGTCGCAATGCTGAATGTTTCTCCATCAACAGTCAGATCGACATTCACCCAGTCAGCCATGTTCAGGATAGCGTGGCGGGAGTCCGGGTAGCCGGGCATTCTCCAAAGATGCTCATACGGTGTGTAGCCGCAAATGCCGTTCACCAGCGTCGCCGGGTACGCATTGTAGCCGGGATTGCTTTCTTCAAACGTGCCGCGCACACCAAACACGCCGTTGGAAAGAGCGAACGCGGTTTCCCAATAGAGAAAACGGTTTTTCTTCAATACATCTTCCGAAACATTCCACGGCTCTTTGGCGATAGTCTTCACGCGGCCGGCATCCAGCAGCGCCTGCAAATCAATCTCCGCATAATCGGTGATCGTTTCATACGCATTGGGCA
>JBAZTQ010000142.1:0-7000 GCA_041661845.1 Kiritimatiellales bacterium
TTCACCTCCGGCATACAGTTCGCGGCTGGCTTCCAACGTAGCGGGGACATCCAGTGCAGCCACGGCGGCGGCAGGAAGTTCAGCCTTGGCGGCTTTTTCTTCCGGCTTGGCGGCAGGTTCTGCGGCAACGGCCGGAGCTTCAGCAACGACGACGGGTTTAGCGTCTTTTTGCCAGAATTTCCAACCTTTGGATTCTTTGGTAACTTCCGGAGCCGGCTTAATTGTGACCGGAGCGGCTTCGACCGCCGGGGCGGCAACTGCCACCGCCGGTGCTGCTGCAGGTGCTGCTGGTTTGCCTTGATAGCTGCCCAGTTCTTTCAGAACGTTTTCGACGCTGGACTTCTCCTGCGCCACGGCAGTGCCGGCGATCATCGCACCGGCCATCAGAAATTTAAGTGTATTTCGCATTGGTTTTTCTCCTTAAAACAAAGTTATTTCTTCATGGCCAGATCGGCAGACCGGCGTCCATTTACGTCCACTTCCGTGGCCGTCACGAAGATCATCAGATTGCGTTTGATGGTTTTTTCGCCTTCCGAACGGAAGAGGCGGCCGATCAGCGGGATGCTGCCCAGCACCGGAACTTTGTCCTTATAGGTTTCCAGTTTGTCGTAGATCAGTCCGCCCATGCCGACCGTGCTGCCGTCCGCTACCGTCACCTTCGTGTTCATTTCGCGCAGACGGAAGTAAGGCAGTTGACCATGCTGAGAGGGAACGGAAGGTGCATCCCAGTTGGGAGTTCTGCTTCCCACGGGAAGAGCTGGAACTCCTTGCTGCCCCGCGAAATAATTGGTTCCAACGACTTTATTTTCTGAATCGACCAATCCGGCGACGCTGAAAAGTCCAGTTAACGTATTGCTGGTAACAAAAGAAGCTATCGTGTTTGCGGTATGTCCGACAGCCGCAAGATTGGCAGTAGATCTAGTGAAGGTGCTGTTTTGGTTGTTACCGACCATCAGCATTTCGATATGGGCGTTTTCGGGGGTGACCGTGTATTCATCATAACCGATCAGGTCGATTACTTTGGGTTTCAGATCCAGATCAATCAGTCCGCCCTTGCGCAGTTCGGGAGTCACTTCCAGCTGAACGCCCATCAATTCAGACTTCCAATCGCTGTTTTCAACATAGACGCTGGTATTGGCGGTTTTGGCGGCGAAAGATTTCGGCACCATGCGCTGTTCGCCGACCCAGATGCTGGCGGCTTTGCCGTCGCGGGTGGTGATGCTCGGGGCGGAGAGTACATCGGCATTGTCCGATTGTTCGAGGGCATTGATCACTAGGGTCCAGCGGAGTGATCCGGTGGATTTCGTAAATGCCAGTGTGTCCGAATCCATTACCGCTGCGCCAAAAGCGGCGGCTTTCGTTGCTCCACCGACGCCGACACCGGCGACTCGTCCGGCGGTGCGCAGGCCGTCAGCCATAATGTCCTGATTGCCCGGCAAGGTGAGATTGTTAAAAATATTGGCAGCCCCGCCGTTTTTGCTGTCGAAGTTCCAGTTGAAGCCCAGTTCGTTAAGGGTGCTTTGGTTGACTTCAACGAATTTGGTCTGAATTTCGACCTGTTTTCCCATCAGAGTGCGCTTGGCGTTGTGCTCGTTGGCCAGCACGTCTTCAATAGCAAGCATGTTGGCGAGGGTCTGACGGACAAAGAGCCGTTTGAATTCGGGGCGGTACATGGCCGACGAGCCTTTGGGGAAGCCGATGCCGTTGAAGTATCCGGAGACATCCACAGCGGTTCCGGCTTCGGCGTCTTTGCCGGCAGCCAGTTCTTTGCCGACCGGTTCGGAGATCTTGTACGAACGGAAGATTACATCGTTGGCGGAGTCCCATTTGTCGGCGACTTCAAGTGCGGCCTTTTTTTCGGCTTTCTCAATCGGATCGGCTTTGAACACCGATTTGACCCCGTTGACGGCAGTGACTGTTTCGTCACTGACCATCTTAACGGCATCACCGACCACATTAACTGTATCCTGCGGAATTGACTTAACCTCTCTCACGGCACTTTCCAGCACTACATCGCTGTCGCCCGTATATTTCTGAGCGGTCGTCACTGTCTCAGCTTGCCCGTTCTGCAGGGAAGCCAAGAGCAGAGCCGTTATCCCCATCACTGCCTTTCGCATGCTTTCTTCTCCTTAGTTACTTGTCCGATTGTCTTAACTACCGGAGGTTTTCGTTTGGTTCTTTCGCTTGATACATCATGGTCTGTAAAAAGCGCTCCAAACCGTATGTCAACCTTCCCGCACCCCTATTCTAAAAACCGGGACAGTATCTGTACATTTACAAACAAAGTCAAAAATAAATCCGTATTGATTTCCGTTCGCCTTTAACCCGGTGATTATTTTGAGTGTTTCCCGTGAGTGATGGCTCCGGCGGAGTTTCATCGGCACGGCGCATCAAATCTCTCGGCGTTGAAAACCGCAAAAGGGGTGTCGCTCCGGTCAAGTAATCCGTACGGATGGGTCGATATGGTTTTCCACCAGCCTTCCGGCAGGCGCCTGTTTGTTTCCACCGCCGCCGGTCTGCCGTCGATCAATGCAACCACCGCATACTGAATGACGCCTCGTTTACAGTGGCGCGCATAACTGTTGAAATGCAGATACATCTCGCTGAGGTGTCCGCGTCCTGCCGGGACATCCGCATAATGGACAGTTCCTTTGAACGCATTGGTTTCGCCGGGGAACAGTATGTAATACTCGAGTGTCAGCCGGTCGATCCACCCGGCGTCCGTTGCGTATTCTGCGGCGACCCGGAACCATTTTTTGCTGCCGGTCGAAGAAGTGTTCAGCCCTTTCGCCTGAACTGTTTCGAGGCCGTCTTCGCTCTGATAGACCGGCGTGAAAGGTTCGGTCGTTTCAATGCGGATGAAGCGCACTTCCTGCGACATGGCGGCGGCGCAGCAGAAAACGGCGCTTAACGTCAGGATCAGAATGCGATGGTTCATGCAGTGTCTTTATCAGACAGAAAACCATCTTGTCGAACATTCTTTAACTTTTCACTTTCCATCGCGAATGCTCCGGCTCCATTCTCCACCCATGCTTGATCTGCTTTATCCCCGCAACTGTGTCCACTGCGGAGCTCCGTCGCCCGATCCCATGAAATATATCTGCTGGGACTGCCTTTCCGACACCCCCAAGGTCGAGCCGCCGTTCTGCGCCGTGTGCGGCGATCCGGTTGCAGGGGATATTCAGCACGACTACACCTGTTTTGCCTGCGCCCGCGACAAGCCGGCTTTTGACCGCGCCCGTTCCGCCGTCCGTTATGAGGGCGCTGTCGGTGACGCGCTGCGTGCGCTTAAATATGGTAATGCGCTTTGGGTTGTACAGGATATGGCCGAACTGCTTTTGGCCTGTATTGAGGCTGAATATCCTGACCAGCCGTTTGATTGTGTCACAGCGGTGCCGCTCCATCCGGCGCGCCGGCGCGAACGGGGCTTCAACCAGTCCGCTCTGCTGGGCGGCGCGATCACCCGCCGTCTGCGCGTTCCGTTCCGGGAAGGACTCGTCCGGCGCGTCCGCCCGACGGACACCCAAACAGGTTTGACAGCCCCCCAGCGGACCGCTAACGTGTGCGGCGCTTTTCGGGTCGGGCTCTTTGCCCGTCCGGCGGGACGGAGAATTTTACTGGTTGACGATGTAATGACTACCGGTGCCACCGTGAATGCCTGCGCTCAGGCGCTAAAAAAGGGCGGCGCGGCATCGGTTTATGTGGCGACGGTTGCGAGAGGGTGAGAACAACCACTAATCCAAGGATTTTTTATGGCTTTACGGTTTGGTAAGAAAAAATATTCGTCGGTTCAGGTGCGAAAACGGGATGTTCCGGACGGTCTGTGGGAAAAGTGTCCCGGCTGCGGCGAAATTCTTTACGCCAAGCAGCTCGAAGAGAGTCTTCAGGTCTGCTCCAAGTGCAGCCACCATTTCACTCTCGGACGGCAGAAGCGCATCGACATGTTCGCCGATGAAGGCTCTTTTGTTGAATGGGATGCGGACTTAACCTCTTCCGACCCGCTCGGTTTCACCGGGAAAGACTCGTATGTCGCCAAGCTCGAAGCCAACCAGAAAAAAACCGGCTATAAAGATGCCGTCACTTGCGGCGCGGCTAAGCTCAACGGCCGGGATATTGGTCTCGGCGTCATGGATTTTTCCTTTCTCGGCGCCAGCATGGGCAGTGTCGTCGGCGAAAAAATAACCCGCCTTATCGAACGCTGCACCGCTGAAAAGCTTCCTTGCATTCTGGTTTGCGCTTCCGGCGGCGCCCGTATGTACGAAGGGCTTTACAGTCTCATGCAAATGGCGAAAACCAGCGCCGCGCTGGCCCGCCACGCCAAAGCCGGACTGCCGTACATTCCGGTGCTCACGCATCCGACCATGGCCGGCGTCATGGCCAGCTTCGCCACGCTCGGCGACATCATTATCGCCGAACCCGGCGCGCTGATCGGCTTTGCCGGTCCGCGCGTTATTAAGGAAACCACCCAGCAGGATCTGCCCGAAGGCTTCCAGCGCGCCGAATTTCTCGAAAAGCACGGCCTGATTGACATGGTCGTACCGCGCCCGCAGCTCAAAGCCCGCGTCGCCCTGATCCTCGACTACCTTTGCAATGATCAATAGGCAATGTTCAACGAACAATTCGCAAAGTCGGTCAATTGAGCATTGAGGATTGAATGTTGAATATTGAAAATTTATTCGCCCGCACCGCGCACGGCATCAAGCCCGGCTTGGAGGTTACCGCCGCGTTGCTTGAAAAGCTGGGCAATCCGCAAAAGAGCCTCAAATGCATTCACGTTGCCGGAACCAACGGCAAGGGTTCCGTCTGCGCCATGATCGAATCGGTGCTGCGCGCTTCCGGTTTCAAAACCGGACTCTACACCTCACCGCACCTTTTCCGTTTCAATGAACGCTTCCGCATTAACGGCCGCGAAATTCCCGATCCGGTTCTCGAACCGCTTATCGCCGATGTCGAAAAAGCCGCGCAGTCGCTGAATACCCGGCCGGTCACTTTTTTTGAAATCTCCACCGCCATGGCGTTTGAATATTTTAAGCGCGAAAAGGTGGACTACGCGATCATTGAAACCGGTATGGGCGGACGCTGGGACGCCACCAACGTCATTCAGCCGCGGCTTTCTGTCATTACCCGCATCGACTTTGATCACGCGGAATATCTCGGCACGGATATTGAAAAAATCGCCGGGGAAAAAGCCGGTATCATCAAGTCCGGCGTTTCCGTCATTTGCGGCCCGATGCCGGTCGAGGCCGAAGCGGTTATTTACAAAGAAGCGCTAGAGAAAAATGCGCCGATTCTCGGAAGCGACGACGCCGTGTTTTTCCAATGTCTGGAAAAGCGGCGCGACGACCAGCTCATCAATATTGAGGCCGGCGATCATGAGTACCCGAATATCCGCCTGCCGCTCGCGGGCAGCTTCCAGCTGGAAAACTGCGGCATCGCCGTCGCCGCGCTTGAAGACCTTGCCGAGGCGGAGAATATCCGCCTCCAGATGAAGCGGGGGCTTGAAGCCGTTAAATGGCCGGGCCGGTTCCAGCTTTTGCAGGCGAAGCCGCCGGTACTCTACGATGGCGCGCACAATGTCTGCGGGGCCCGCGCACTTTTCCAGACCTTGGGCGAAACTTTTCCGGGCGTTGGAAACGGTTTCTTCTTCAGTTTCATGAAGGATAAGGACGTCGAAGGTATTCTCAAAGTGCTTGCGCCTGCGGTCGAAAAAGCCTGGGCGCTCACGCTGCCCGGCGACCGCGCCATGAAGGCGGATGAGATTGCGGAGATTGGAAAACGGATCGGGCTGGAGATCACGCCGGTCGAAACTCCGCAGCCGGCCGTCGACTGGTTGAATGCCGGTAAAAAGCGGCTGGTCTGCTTTACCGGTTCGCTGTATCTTCCCGGAGAACTTCGAAAACATGGATTTTTCAAATGAGTGAAAAACTGCACATTGCCATCGCCTGCGGCGGTACCGGCGGACACATCTTTCCCGGCCTCGCCACCGCCCGTGTTCTGAGAGACCGCGGACACCACGTTACCCTTTGGCTCGCCGGAAAAGGCGGCGAAGATACCGCCATCCAAGGCTGGGAAGGGCGGATCGTCACCATTCCGTCTGAAGGTTTTCAGTTCGGCGCCTTTCGTTCCGTGATCACGGCGATGCGCATTGTCGGTGCCGTTTTCCGCTGCTGGTTTATTATGCTCCGCCATCAGCCCGATGTCGTGCTCGCCATGGGCAGCTACGCATCCATCGGCCCGTGTCTTGCCGCGCGTCTGCACGGCATTCCTTACATTCTGCACGAAGCCAACGCCGTACCGGGCCGGGCCGTCCGGCTGCTCGCTCCGAAAGCGCGCGCCATCGCCATCTGCTTTGAAGAAACCCGCTACCACCTCAAAGGCATGAACGCCGTTTCCGCCGGTATGCCGCTGAGGCCGGATATCAAGGGATCAGGAGTCAAGAGTCAGGAGTCAGGGTTTCATTTGTTGGTAATGGGCGGTTCGCTGGGCGCTCACGCCATTAATGAAACGGTTTCCGAAGCGGTTTGCGCGCTGAAAAATCCTGCCGTCAGCGTTACGCATTTGACCGGCCCGACCGACGAAAAGAAGATCGCCGAACGCTATCGCGCCGCCGGGGTTAAAGCGGACGTGTACGCCTTTACTCATGACATGGTGTCGCTTTACGAAAAAGCCACGCTGGCAATTTGCCGTTCCGGCGCTTCCACCTGTGCCGAACTCGGCGTTTTCGGTCTGCCGGCGCTGCTGATTCCTTATCCGCACGCCGCCAGCGATCATCAGACGGCCAACGCGCACGCGCTCGAAAAATTCGGTGCCGCCGACGTCATTCAGCAGAACGACATGACGGCTGAGTGGCTCAAAGGTTATCTGACTTCGCAGATTGAAGATCCTTCCCGGCTCGAAAAAATGAGCGCACGTTCCGCGGCGCGGGCCGTTCCTCTGAATGCGGCGGCAATCCTTGCCGGTGTGGTGGAAGAATGCGCCCGCAAATAGACAATCTGCTTTC
>JBAZTQ010000143.1:0-6905 GCA_041661845.1 Kiritimatiellales bacterium
TGTCGCGCCGCGAACTGTGGTCGATTGTTTACCGGCTGGTGAAACAGGAGAACATGACGGCGCTGCTGAGCACGGCGTATCTGGACGAAGCGGAACGCTGCAACGAAGTGATTCTGCTGCATAAAGGCGCACTGCTCGGCCAGAACTCGCCCGCAGAATTCAGCCGACAGGTTGAAGGGCTCAGCTTCCAGGCGACGCTTCCCGGCATGAATAAACGGTCGCTGCAAGGCCGGCTCGCCCGCTCGCCCGGCGTGATTGATTCCACCATCCAGCGCACCGGCGTACGGATTGTCATGCAAAGCGGGATGCAGCCGGACGTTGCGAACCTGCCGGATGGCATCCGTATTGAACCAGTGCCGCCGCGCTTTGAAGACAGCTTCATCAGTCTGCTCCGCGACAAAGACGGACATACGCCACCGCCGGAGGTTTCACTCCATCGCGCCGCGCCAGCCGTTTCGTCCAGCGGCGATGTGATTACGGTCGATAAGGTGACTCGCTGCTTCGGGTCGTTCTGCGCGGTACGAGGCGTCAGTTTTTCGGTCAAAGAAGGTGAAGTCTTTGGACTGCTCGGCGCCAACGGCGCCGGTAAATCCACGACATTCCGGATGCTGTGCGGGCTGCTGCCGGCTACCGGCGGAAAACTGAGTGTCGCCGGGCTGGATCTGCGCACCGCACCGGCCAAAGCCCGGGCACGCATCGGCTACATGGCGCAGAAGTTTTCGCTCTACGGCGATCTTTCCGTGCAGGAAAACCTGCGCTTCTTCAGCAGCGCCTACGGACTGAGCGGCGATGAACAGCGCACCCGGATCGACTGGGCCCTGCAGGAATTCGAACTGAAAGAATATGCGGCCCGCACTAGCCGCGAACTGCCGCTCGGTTTCAAACAGCGGCTGGCGCTGGCGGCGGCGCTGATGCACCGGCCGAAAATTCTTTTCCTCGACGAACCGACCTCCGGCGTCGATCCGCTGGCCCGGCGCGAATTCTGGCACCGCATCGCCACGCTCGCCGAAGAAGGGGTCACCGTACTGGTCACGACGCATTTCATGGAAGAGGCGGAATACTGCGACCGGCTGGTCATCATGGCGGAAGGAGATATCCTGGCCGAAGGTACACCGGACGACCTGCGCGCCCGCGTCCGGTCGAACCGCCTGCCCGATCCAACTATGGAAGACGCGTTTATTCATCTGATCGAAGAACACGAAGCAGCGAGGAGGCCCGATGCGGTTTCTGCTTAAGCCCAGTGCGAGCCGGATGCGGTTGCGCGGAATGCTTCGCAAGGAAGCGCTGCAAATTCTGCGTGATCCGTCGAGCATCGCCATTGCGTTTGTACTGCCGCTCATTCTGCTGTTTATTTTCGGTTACGGCATTTCGCTGGATGCCAGGCACGTCCCGATAGGCGTCGTGGTCGAAAGTCCGTCGGCTGAAGCAACGGCTTTCGCCGCCTCGTTCGAACAGTCTGAATATTTTTCGCCGCAGCGGTTCAGCACCATTCAAGAGGCCGAGCAGGCGATGATCCATCATGCCGTGAACGGCATCGTCTGGATGCGCAGCGATTTCGAAGACCGGCTGCTGTCGGACCGCAGCGCGCCCGTCGGCGTTATCGTCAACGGAGTCGATGCCAACACGGCGCGCATCATCGAAGGTTATGTCAACGGCGCGTGGAGTGCATGGCTTCGGCAGCGCGCCGAAGCGGCGGGCGGAGAATTCAGGATTCCCGTCCGGCTCGAACAGCGCGTCTGGTTTAACGCCGAACTGCGCAGCCGTAATTTTCTGATTCCCGGACTGATCGCCGTCATTATGACGCTGATCGGCGCGCTGCTGACCGCGATGGTGGTCGCCCGCGAATGGGAGCGCGGCACGATGGAGGCGCTGATGGTCACGCCGGTAACCGTTAAAGAAATTCTGCTCGGCAAACTGCTGCCCTATTTCGTCCTCGGTCTCGGCAGTCTGGCTCTTTCCGTCGGCATGGCCGTCTGGCTTTTCGGCGTTCCGCTGCGCGGTTCTCTGCTGCTTTTGTTTCTGACCTCATCGCTGTTCCTGCTCTCCGCTCTGGGGATGGGGCTGACGATTTCAACGGCGGCCCGCAACCAGTTTGTCGCCGGACAGATCGCACTCGTCGCCACGTTTCTTCCGGCGTTTATGCTGTCGGGCTTCATCTTCGATATCAACAGCATGCCGCACGCCATCCAGCTGGTTACCTGGCTGATCGCGGCGCGCTATTATGTGGCGATTCTCCAGACGCTTTTTCTCGCCGGTAACGTCTGGACCGTCATCCTCGGAAATTCTATCGCGCTGGCGCTGATCTGCGCCGTTTTTCTGGGAATTGCCCGGCGGCGCATGGTGAAACGGCTGGAGTGAAAACGATATGTGGATTCATCTCAGAGCATTAATCGTCAAAGAAATGCTGGCGCTGCTTAAGGATAAGAAGAGCCGGCTGGTGCTCATTGCGCCGCCGCTGATTCAGCTGTTCGTCTTCGGTTACGCCGCCACCTACGACCTCAACCAGGTCCGCTACGCGGTGCTCAACGAAGATTCCGGCGCCGCATCCCGCGAACTGCTCGCGCACTTTGACGGCTCCGGAACCTTCGAGTGTATCGCGCGGCTCGACAGCGACGCGCAGATCGAACCGGTGATCGACAGCAAGCAGGCGCTGCTCGTTATGCGCTTTCCGTCTGACTTCAGCCGGAATATGGAACTGGGCCGTCCGTCCGCCGTGCAGGTTAATGTGGATGGACGCAACTCAAACAGCGCCATGATCGTGCTGAACTATGTCCAGTCTATCGTCTCGTCGTTCAACGCAGGATGGCTCCGGGAACACGGCGGACACGTATCCGCCGTGCTGACCGTGCGCCCTTGGTATAACCCCAACCTCGTGAGCCGCTGGTTTATTGTCCCCGGCATCGTGGGGCTGCTCGCGCTGCTCGCCACCCTCATCGTCACCGCACTTTCGGTATCGCGCGAGCGCGAAGCCGGCACGTTCGACCAGCTGCTGGTCACGCCGCTGCACCCCTTTGAAATCATGCTGGGCAAGGCAATTCCCGGCGTCATTCTCGGCCTGGCGGAAGTCACGGCGATTATTCTGATCATCGTCTTCTGGTTTAAAATTCCGCTGCTCGGCAGCCTGATTGCGCTCTATCTCGGCCTGTTCCTCTTCCTGCTCTCCTCCATCGGCGTCGGACTGATGATCTCATCGCTGGCAGTCACCCAGCAGCAGGGACTGCTCGGCGCGTTTCTTTTCATGGTGCCGGCCGTTATCCTGTCCGGCTTTTCGACACCCATCGCCAATATGCCGGAATATCTGCAAATCCTGACTTACACCAATCCCCTGCGCTACTTCCTCGTCATCCTGCGCAGCGTTTTTCTGGAAGGCGCAACCGTGAACATCCTCTGGCCGCAGTACTGGCCGATGGCGATTATCGGATGCTTCTGCCTCTGTACCGCCGCGTTTCTTTTCCGCCGCCGCATGTATTAAAAACGGGCCGAACAGCGGCTTAGTTTGTGTATAACAGATATTTATTGTCGTGCTTGACTTTTCCGGTGCATCCACCAACATTTGCGGCATCCTATTAAAACGCTTTCCCGCCGGTCTTGCCGGGCGTGTGTCCGTCCCGTTTGGAAAGTGAATTATTACCGGAGTTGGATGTTTCAAGTGAGGTGTATCATGAATTGGATGAAAAATGTTTTGTCCGTTACCGTTCTTTCCTTGTGTGTAGTCGCGACCGGTTGCCGTTCGCCGAAAATGCCATTGACCCCCGCACAGCAGGGTGCTGTTGTCGGCGGATCAGGCGGCGCCGTTGTCGGTGCTGTCATGGCCCAAAACGCCAACGCGTCTCTCAGCAGCTGGCAGGGAGCAGGAGCCGGTGCTGTAGCCGGTATTGCAGCCGGTGCGCTTGTCGGTGATGCACTTGATGAGTATGCCTATGACAATGCTTCCGGCATGAAAGATAAAGAAGCTCAGATCAACGATCTTCAACGTCAGCTTTCAGATGCCGAAGCCAAACTCCGCAATCAGCCCGGCATGGAAAATGTTCAGGTTGAATCCATTAACGGACAGCTTCGTTTCACTATCCTGAACGAAGTGCTCTTCGAGTCCGGCAAAGCTGAACTCAAACAGAGCAGCAAAACCACACTCGACAGTGTACTGGCTGTCATCCAGCAGGACTACGCTGACCGTGAAATTTGTCTGGAAGGTCACACCGACAGCGACCCGATCCAGAAATCAAAATGGAAAGATAACTGGGAGCTCTCCTACAACCGCAGCATCGCTGTTCTCTATTACTTCATGAATGAAAAACAGATCGCACCGGAACGGCTTAAAGCTGTTGCTTGCGGTGAATTTCATCCGGTTGTTCCGAATGACAGCGGCGCAAACAAACGTCTGAACCGCCGTGCCGTTATCGTCGTCATGCCCTCGAAAGACGCGATCGTAGTAGAAAAAAAATAAGCGCGATCCCGCGCTATAGTTAGAGAATCATGAAAACCGCCGTTCCATTGCTTGTCACTGGAATGGCGGTTTCGCTTTTGCTGTGCGGCTGTGCCACATCGATCGAAAGTCCGATCCGCAAGCCGCTGCCCGGCTCCACCCCTCAGCCCATGCGGGTTGCCGTCCTGCCGCCGCGAATTCATCCCGATATCGAACCGGCCAATCTCAAGCCGGAAAAACCGCTTTACAAACAGCTGATGGACGGCCGCGGTGTCGTCGTCACCAGCCCTTCGGCCTCAAAAGACATCGGACTGGAGATCGTTTCAACCCTGACGCAGGCTGGAAAATACGAACGGATTTTTACGGTCGAAAACGAAGAAGAGGCAAAACAGTTCGGTGCCGACACCCTGTTAACTGTCACCGTCTGGGACTACCGCACCGTGCAGCTCGGCTCAAATAAAAAATATCCGCTAATGACACTGCTCGGTCCGCTGATGGCGCAATACTGGATCCGCTGGCAGACACTTGAGGCCCGCCTTGAATGGGATGTCAGACTCGCCTCAATCGCCGACGGCTCAACGCTCTATCACAAACGGCTCAAGAAGCAGTACACCTCATCGGTACGCTCAGCCTCCGGCCGTCACTTCACCGACAAAATGCTCTCATTCCTGCAGAACCGCGCCGCGCCTGATTTTATCGGCGAGCTGTTTGAGATGGAAATGACACCTCCGCCCGCAGAACCGGCAATTGCCGTTCAGTAGCCGGCATCAGAGATAGTTGCAGACCATTTCGGCAACATAATCGCCGATAGCGCAACAAGAGGTCAGGCCCGGAGATTCTATCCCGGCTAAATTAAAAAATCCCGGTGCGCCGCGCTCTGTTTCGTGCCGAATGTAAAAGTCACGCGCCGGTTCATTTTCCGCCGACAGCTTCGGACGAATGCCGCTCATTGCCGGCACCAGATCATCCGGCTCCAGAAACGGAAGATATTTGCGGGCGCTTTCGTAAAATTCCGCCGTGTGCGCTTCGTCGACGGTGTAATCAATCCGGTTCACATAAAAGGCATTCGGTCCCAGCTTAAATCCGCCGGAAAGATCAGGTACTGTATGCACGCCCAGCCCTGTCAGGTTTTTGTGCGGCACCGGATAAACCATGGAGTTCAGCCGGTTGCGGTATTTGGACGGCACCGTGAAATATTCGCCTTTGGCTAGATGCAGTTTCAGTCCCGCCGCTTCGGGATCAATTCCGGCCATTGCCATCAACGCCTGCGCACCGAGCCCGGCGCTGTTGATCACGACGCGCGAACTCAGCGTATCCGAGCCGTCTGCGTCGCGATACGAAACCGTCCATCCCTGCTCTGTTTTTTCAAGGCCTGTCACTTCGGCTCCGCGAATCAGGTCTGCGCCGGATCCCTGGGCGCGAGCCGCCAGCACATCCATCAGCGTATGAGCGTTGATAATCCCTGAGTCCGGCACAAGCAACCCCGCCACCGCTTTCACTGACGGTTCGCGCGCAGCCACCTCCGCACCGGTCAGCATCCGCAATCCTTCCGCGCCGTTGCGCTCGCCGCATCCTTTCAGCCGGAGCAGATCGGCTTCTTCGGATTCCGATGAGGCGATGATGATTTTGCCGCACCGCTTGTGCGGAATCTGCGCTTCCTGCGCCAGTTCATAAAGCATGCGCTGGCCTTTGGCGCAGAAGGCGGCCTTCAGCGAACCGTGCGCATAGTAGATTCCGGAATGAAGAACTTCGCTGTTGCGCGAAGAAATCTCCTGCCCCCACGTATCGTGCCGCTCAAAAAGAACCAGCGACTTAACCCGCGCAGCCAACCGCGCCGCAATCCCCAGCCCGATCACGCCCCCGCCGATAATGGTTACTTCTGTTTGCATAGCACACTCGACGATTTGTGACTCATGAATTCATCAAAGTTTAGAGGGTATAATTCCGGGATTACTACAGGCTCACCAGCTGAAAATACAACAAGACGTTCAAAATCAAAATCAGCCAGAAAGCTAAGAAGAACGGCGAAAGAAAAAGCGGAGGAATCCACCATGTGCGAGTTGTGGAAAGTCTCTTGCTCATGACAAAAAGGCCCGCCGACATCACCAACATTGCTCCATAGAAAAACGACCACGAAGATTTTCCGCAATAACGAGGGGAGTCGGCGACGAGAATAAACAGCCCTGAAAGTAAATATGCCCCGACATACCAGCAAACCAGTAATCCTCTGCGCTCAATATCTGACTGAACTTTCTTAGTCATATCTTATTCCTTTGTTACCTAACCATTAGATTGTGGTTACTTGCTTCAGAAAGCAGCCGCGAGCCGCCGCACTCCATATTTTTCAGTTTCCTTCCGTGCGGAGGCGAGGATCAAGGGCATCGCGGAGGGCGTCGCCGAGCAGGTTAAAGGCGAGGACGAGGCCGAAGATAGCCAGCGTGACGAAGGTCATTTCCCACCAGACGCCCTGCCAGAGCCGCAT
>JBAZTQ010000144.1:0-6903 GCA_041661845.1 Kiritimatiellales bacterium
GTAAACATCATTTCCTCCCGGCCGGTAAGGCCCGTATAAAAACATCTTTCCCGCATTTTTCCAAGGTCTGGAAACTCAAAAGCGGCATCCCGGCCAGCGGCCAGCCCGCTTTTCCAAACATTGGAACGCCGTCGCCGCCGAGCAGCGAAGGCGCGACAAACAGCGCAAATTCATCCACCAGCCCGGCGCGTACCAGCGATCCGGCCAGTTCGCCGCCGCCTTCGCACAGTACATGCATCACACCGCGCTTGCCGAGATCGCGCAGAATCTTCCTGAGCGGGCCGTTCAGCACCAGCGTCCGCTCCGCCGCTTCATCGGTCAGCACTTTGGCGTTCGCCTGAAGGGTTGAACCGACAATGACCCGCCACGGCGTGCGGCCCTTGGCCGGGCGCGGAAGCAGCGACGGATTATCCGCGCGAACCGTACCGGCACCGACCATGATGGCGTCAGCCGAACGGCGCAGTACCTGCACTTTAGCCCGCGCCTGCGGCCCGGTAATCCATTTTGATTTTCCGGATGCGTCGGCAATCCGCCCGTCGATGGTCGCGGCCAGCTTGAGCGTTACATACGGCATGCCGGTAAGAATCCGTTTGGCAAACGGCGCGATCAGCGCTTCAGCTTCCGTGCGGCAGACGCCGGTGACTACTTCGACGCCGGCACGGCGCAAAATCCGGATGCCCCGCCCTGCGTGGGCCGGATTCGGATCTTTTGCGCCGATCACCACGCGGCGGATGCCGCGCGCCAGAATCAGTTCCGTGCAGGGCGGCGTGCGGCCATACGTTGAACAGGGTTCGAGCGTCACATAGAGAATTGCCGATTCGAGATTGCCGGCTGCCGGTTTGAGACAATTGACTTCGGCATGCGGGCCGCCGGCTTTTTTATGAAAACCTTCGGAAATTATTTTTCCATCCTGAACGAGTACCGCGCCGACCGGCGGATTGGGCCGCGTGAGCCCTTCTCCGCGCCGCGCCAGCGCCAGCGCCCGCTGCATGAATGGTTCGTGTGAAGTCATTGCGTCGAATGCGTACTGCGCGACGGCCGTTCGAGTTCTTTCTGAATCCGGTCGAGCACGCCGTTTACAAAACGTCCGGAATTTTTACCGCTGTAAGCCTTGGCGATTTCCACCGCTTCGTTGATGGAAACTACCGGCGGAATGTCGCCGCGGAACAGCATTTCATACGCCGCCACGCGCAACACGATACGATCCAGTACGCCAAGGCGATCCACATCCCAGTTGTCGGTATACTTTGAAATGGTCCGGTCGATCTCGCGCTGCTTTTCAATTACTCCGCGCACCACTTCGTTTACGTATGTCTGGTCACGTATCGAAGGGTTTCTGTCATCATCACTCCAAAAATCGGCTAAGGCATTGTTCAAATCGTCCGGATTGAACTCCGTCTGAAACAGAAACTGCACCGCCCACTCACGCGCCTGCCGGCGACCCGTCACTTTAGTCATTTAGATCCTTTTATCGTTTTCAAAATATTTGCAGTTTCAATGGCGGCCTCGGCGGCATACCAGCCGCGGCTCGTCCGGCTGCGGGTGCAACGGGCCACAGCCTGCTCCCAGTTGCGCGTACCGACGATTTCGTTGATTATCGGGACGCCGTGTTCGCGGGCAATATCAAGCAGCGCGATGCCGGTCGAATCACCGATCATCTGCGCATGCGGCGTTTCGCCCTGCACCACCACTCCCAGCGCAATCAGCGCGTCGTAGTTACCGCTTTTAGCCAGTTCGCTGACCACCACCGGAATTTCATACGCGCCCGGCACCTGAAAAATTCCAATGTCTGAAACTTTCGCGCCGTTTTCTTCCAGACATTGGAAAGCGTCGTCCGCCAGTTGTTGCGTCAGCTCCTCATTGAACCGGCTCACCACAATCGCGAACCGCAGCCCGCCGGCATCCAGTTCCTTTTTTAAAATTCCCTTACCCATTATTCCAACCTCAGAGCATGTGTTTCATTTTGTCGCGCTTGGTGTTCAAGTAACGCGCGTTGTGCGGCGTTGAAGGAAGCACAATCGGCACCCGCTCGACAATCTCAATACCGTATTTATCCAGCCCTTCAATCTTCGCCGGATTATTGGTGATCAGCCGGATTTCCGTCATCCGCAGGTCTTTGAGAATCTGCGCGCCGATGCCGTAGTCGCGCAGGTCGGCGGCAAAGCCGAGCTTGACGTTGGCTTCGACCGTATCAAGTCCCTGATCCTGCAACTCGTAGGCGTGGATTTTTTTTGTCAGTCCGATGCCGCGGCCTTCCTGCCGCATATAAACGATTGCGCCGTAGCCGTATTCGCTGATCATCTGCATGGCCAGCTGGAGCTGCGAGCCGCAGTCGCACCGCTGCGAGCCGAAGACGTCGCCGGTCAGACATTCGCTGTGAACGCGCACCAGCGGGTGCGGCTTCTCAGGGGTCGGACTGCCGATAAACAGCGCCAGATGGTCTTTGTCGTCTACAAACGAGCTGTAGATGCGCAGGTTGAAGTCGCCCCATTCGGTCGGCATTTTCACCTGCCGTCCCATACGAACGAGTTTTTCGTTGACGTAACGGTATTTGGCGATTTCGGCCACCGAGGTGAATTTGAGGCTGTGTTTTTTGGCGAACTTCACCAGATCCGGCAGGCGTGCCATTTCGCCGTCGTCGCGCATTACTTCGCAAATCACGCCGCCGGGCTTTATCCCCGCCATGCGCGTGAGATCAACCGCCGCTTCGGTATGGCCCGCGCGCTTGAGCACGCCGCCTTCAACCGCCATCAGCGGGAAAAGATGTCCGGGCGTTGAAAGATCGCACGCCGTCGAGGTTTCGCTCATTAAAACCTGCACCGTCAGAGCACGGTCGGCGGCGCTGATGCCGGTCGTAATGCCTTCGCAGGCATCCACGGACTCCATGAAGGCGGTTTTAAACTTGTCGCCGTGGTGTTCCGGTACCATGCGGGCCAGTCCGAGCCGCGAAAGACGCGATTCTTCAAGCGCCACACAAATCAGTCCGCGGGCATGCGTTGCCATAAAATTAATCTGATCCGGCGTACAGAATTCCGCCGCGCAAATGAGGTCGCCCTCGTTTTCACGGTTTTCATCATCGGTCACCAAAATCATTTCGCCGCGCCGGAGCGCATCCAGAACCTCTTCCATCGGATCAAACAGCTTTTCACTCATAGTCAGTCATCCTTAAATGCAAAAACCCTGAAGACATACGTCATCCAGGGCAGAAAGGTTCTCGCATCGGTTTATCTTCTTCCATCCAGACTTTACTGTCGGTTGCAGAATCACACTGCATCTGCCTTTCGGCTCGCGGACTGTCACCGCCGGTCGGGAATTTCACCCTGCCCTGAAGATGCGAGGGATTATTGTTATTTAGCGGAGACGTTCAAGCACTTTCTATCCGCCGCAGCGGAATCGTCCCTTCAATGAGAGTGCCTTTGCCCGGCGCACTTTCGACGCGCAATTCACCGCCGAGCGCCTCAATACGTTCGTGCATACCCAGCAGGCCGAACGAAGCCTGCTTCTTATCCGCGCCGGATTCTATGCCGCACCCGTTGTCGGCGACAGAAAAGTTAACCGTATGCTCATCTGAAACCAGATTAATTTCAACTTTGGAAGCACGGGCATGGCGCGATATGTTGGTAAGCGCCTCCTGCACCGCACGAAAGACAGCGGTTCTGATATCGTCGGAAAGCGCGTTGTCATCCACATCCACGCCAAGCCGGCACTCCGCCTCGTTGCGCTGTTTCCAGTCATCAACCAGCCCGGCAAGAGCCTCATCAAGACCCAGATCATCAAGGGCTCCGGGACGCAGCCGGCGGCAGAATGAGTGGATATGCCGGATTCCGTCACTCAGCAGTTTCTGCATATCGCTTATTTTGTTTTTTGCCCGGCCTGTGCCGGAAAGTTCATCCGCGAGCAACACCGTGTCGATTTTGATTGCGGTCAGAATCTGGCCGATGTCGTCATGCAATTCGCGCGCCAGCCATTTACGTTCCTCCTCACGCACCGTCTCCAAATGCTGCGACAGGTGGCGGTGGCGCGTCTCGCTGGCAGCCAGTGCCGCTGCGGCCTGTTCACGCTGAATGCGGGTGCGCAAAGCGGCAATACCAAAGGCCAGATCGCCGGCCAGTTCTTCCAAAAGCCGTATTTCGTCACGGGTGAACGCATCAATTTCCGCAGAATAAATCAGGAGAACACCGAATACATTCGTGTTTTCGTCTTTGAGAGGCAGTGCGATAGTGGAGTGATAACCGCGACGCAGGGCTTTTGCGCGCCACGGTGCCATGTCCGGGTCTGTTGCAATGTTCTGAACATAAACTGTCTCAGCATTCCGAACAGCCTTTCCGGCCGGTCCCTGGCCGCGTTCCGTATCGGCCCAGGTGATGCCGGCCTGTGCGAGATACCCGTCCTCACTTCCCGCCCATGCTGCCGGACGCACGGTCTTGGCAGTATCGTTCTCAACATATCCCACCCAGGCCATGCGGTAGCCGGCCTCGTCGCAGATGATGCGGCAGATGCTGTTAAGCAGAATCTGTTCGTCTCTGATTTTCACCAGAACCTGACTGCAGCTGCTGAGAGCCCGCAGCTCCCGGTTCAGCCGCTGCAAAGCCGCTTCCGCCCGCTTGTAATCGGTAACATCGCGGGCGGCGGCAAATACGCCTAAAACCTGACCGGTCTCATCCCGATACACCGCCGCATTGTACAAGACCGGGGTCACCCGCCCGTCCCGGCGGCGGATTTCCAGCGGATAGTCACGCACCAGACCGTCCTGAAACACCCGCTTATACCCTGTCCGGGCCTTTTCCGGCTCGGTGAAATAATCCGAAAAATCTGTTCCGATAAGCCTGCCCCGGGAATATCCGGTGACGGCTTCCGTGGCCGCGTTTACATCGGTGATCCGTCCGTCCGGTCCGATTGTAACCAGGGGATCGAGGCTGGTTTCAATCAGACTCCGGTTGTATTCGCCGGACTTCCGGATCGCCTCTTCAGCCTGTCTGCGCACATCGATTTCGCGTTTGAGCCCCCACATGGCATAAGCCATTCCGAGCACAAGCGCCAGACAGAGAAACTCCAGCAGCAGCAAACCCCACTCAACCGGGCCCGGTCCATATCCGCTGAACCTCAGCGCAAATCCGCCCTCCGGCAAAACCGGCGGCGTCCGGTAAACCAGTTTTTCATTCACCGTATCCGTCTGAGGCAGTTCCGCTATAACCTTCCCGGCAGTGTCCACCATACTGATATTGCTCGTCTCAATAACACGGGGGCTGATAACGGAACGCAGCATCTTTTCGCAGGAATAGACACCGCCAAACAATCCCAGAAAGACACCGTCATGAAAAACCGGCACCCACAATTCAAAGGCCGGCGAGCTCTGAATGGACTCAAACGGAAAAGTATAAACCGGCCGGCGCGTTTCCATAGCCAGCCGGGATGCACGTTTGGGTTCCGGAAGTTCAAGCCGCAGTCCGATAATCTGTTTATTGGAAGAAAAGGGAGCCACATCGCGGATAATAAATTCCGCGTCCACCCAGGTAATGTTAATCATTTCCGGATGGTCGGCAACATAACGCGAGGCACGTTCCTGAAACGACTTGGTATCCATCAGCCGGTCACCGCGATCTTTTGCAATCATGATCAGGTAGTCCCGGTCACCGCTCAGCCGCTGACGGATGCCCGCACACGCCGCCTCCGTGCCGGAAACCAGTTCTTTCCTCTGAACCCGGAAGGTGTTCTCCCTGATGAGCCAGAGAAACATAACGAAAACCAGAATGAAGGAACCGAGCAGAATGGCCGGACTGAACCATGAAGGAAGGATTCCAGGCCGCTTCACCGGATCACTGACCGGGTCATCTTTCGTCTCAGAATTCATCCGCGCCGCCTCCGTCCGGCTTTTGTTATTAACCGCCCTGCACCTCCGCGCTGATGCTTTCTATAATCCAATTTCACCGGGCCGTCAGCTGTTATCGTTCTTCAAATTCGGCCAGTCCGGCTTCGCGCAGACTGAAAAAGTCGTTCGCGCCGTCGCTGGTTTTACGTCCGATGATGAGATGATCCAGTACTTTTATTTCCATGGTTTTTCCGGCCTCGATCAGTTTTTTTGTGATGCGGATATCCTGCGCTGAAGGCGACGGATCGCCCGACGGATGGTTGTGCGCCAGAATAACGCTGGCGGCGGAATTCTGAACCGCGGGTTTAAAAATTTCGCGCGGATGCACCAGGCTGGAATTAAGTGTGCCTTTCGACACCTCACACGGCGGCGACATCAGCCGGCTTTTTGTATCCAGCAGCAACACCCAGAAAACTTCGCGGTCGAGACCGCGGGCGCGCTCGCGCAAAACCGCCGCCGCCTCTTCGGGCGAAGCAATGCGCGGATTTTCGCCGACGTTTTCCTGCACCAGCCGGCGACCCATTTCGAGTGCTGCCTTCAGGATTTTGGCTTTCTCTTTGCCGATGCCGCGGATTTTCTGCAACTCCGCAACCGGAGTGCGCGAAAGCGCGCTGAGCGAGCCATATTGAAGCAACAGCGTTTCGGCCAGTTCGACGACATTCAGGCCGGCCGTTCCGGTTCGCAGGAGCAGCGCCAGCAGATCGGACTCGGAAAGATTCTCCGGCCCGAGACGATCAAACTTCTCGCGCGGCTGGAGCGCTTTCGGCAAATCGTTTGCCCGCACCCGATAAACCGCACCTTCCTCGTTGACGCGTTTTCCAATCATCGGAACCTTCTACCGGTTTTCTCCGAGACTTGGAAACTTTTTATCGTTCTCTGAATTCTTCCGGTACCGAAGGACGCACCTTGATCGTTTTTTCGCGCTTGATGCAGACCGAGCCCGGTTTGGCACCGCGCGGCTTGGAAACGTTTTTGGCTTCGGTGCAGGAAACCGGAACGATTCCGGCGGCGCGCGCTTTGCTGTGCCACGCGGC
>JBAZTQ010000145.1:0-6826 GCA_041661845.1 Kiritimatiellales bacterium
ACGGGAAGTCGAGACGGCCAAGGACGGGATCTTATGCGAACTGAAAGAAATACTAAAATAATAGGACTGACACCTTTTCCCGCGATCAGGAAGTGTACTGAGGCTTCCGCGCTTTGCTCCAGATGCCGGCTACAATGCAGAGTGGGCGCACAAGGCCTTTGAACACAAAGATGCATCGCATTATGAACATAATGAAAATCAGAATTATTTTTATCGAGTTCGGACAAAAAAGGATGACAGAGGACGAATCGTAAGTGCGCTGTATGGCAAAATTCAGGGCCCCATCTCTTTTGGAGTGGGAGACTTTGGTGCAAAACTGGGGATGAAGTATTATCTGAATCCAACACCGAACGACCGCAATCTCGAATTTGATTCGAAACAAAACCTCCTTAAAAATCTTCCCTGGCAGGGAGAAGTCCAAGAGCCGTGATGCCGGCGCGCAGCGATTCTTTATACCAGCCTGTATTTCGGCCGATATGTTTGTCGATTTTATGAAAGGCAGTCTTTGCAGAAAAGCTTCGGGCCGGTGTACAGTCCCCGCCGTGATGAACGGGAAGATTATTTTCAGATTGCTCGCCGCTTTATTCCTTTGCGGAATTGCGCGCGGCGCGGAACCGGTGAAGATCGATTTTTTCTATGAGCCCGGCTGCCACGACTGCGAGAAAATCCAGACGGAACTTCTTCCGGAGATTGAAAAGCGTTTTCCGGGGGCCTGCACGATTCAGCCGCATGATATCGGCTTGGAGACCAACTTCCTGTATCTGCTCCAGCTGGAACATGCGCTGGATTATACGAGTCCGGAGCGGGCGTACCTGATCGTCAATAAGCAGTATGTGTTTGGGCCTGCGCCATCGCATGAAGAATTTTTTGCCGTGGTTTCAAACCTGCTGGAACAGGGAGCCGCCAGTCCTGTGCCGGAGAAAGTTTCGCCTGATCTGGCGCAGAAATGGTACAGCGGTTTTACCTTTCCTGCTGTGATCGCCGCCGGACTGATCGACGGGATCAATCCGTGCGCGATTTCGACTCTGGTATTTTTTATGAGCCTGCTGGCCGTTTCCAAGGTTCGGAACCGCCAGCTGATTCTGCTGGGAATTACATTCTGCACGGCTTCGTTCCTGACGTATCTGATGATCGGATTTGGACTGTTCCGTTTCCTGCATCTGTTTTCCGGATTCATCCTATTGCGCCGCGCGGTGGAATCCGGAATGGCGGCAGTTCTGCTGGTTCTGGCGGCCTTGTCGTTCCGTGACGCCATCCGTTTTCGGAAAACCGGCCGCGCCGCCGATGTAACGCTTCAGCTTTCAACCGGCATGAAGAAGCGCATTCACGACGTTATGCGCCGGGGCCTTGGCAGTGCCGGCATCATCTGGGGCGGACTGCTGATCGGATGCGCGGTGACGGTGCTGGAAAGCGTCTGCACCGGACAGGTATACGTGCCGACGCTGGTTCTGATTCTGAAGGACAGTGCCTTTTCGGAGTCGCGGGCGTGGCTGCTGCTGCTGCTTTACAACGCGCTGTTTGTTCTGCCGCTGGTGATCGTATTTGTCGCGGTCTACTTCGGTCTCCGGACGGAAACGCTGCTCGCCTGGAACCGCCGGAACGTGGTCTCTTCCAAGCTTCTGCTGGGGCTTTTCTTTGTCCTGACGGCGTGGCTGATCGCTTGGCGGTAACCTCTGTTTGACGGCTCACTCGGAGAGTTCGCCCTACCTTGTGATCACAAAATATCCAGATGGGGCGACGCCTCCGGCGGAGCCGAAACGTCAGATATGCTTCAGTGCGGCTTTGCCGATGGAGTAGACGTTGAAGCCGATCTTGTGCAGCGCCTGATGGTCGAGGTGGTTGCGGCCGTCGAACAGAAACGCGGGCTGAACCATACTGTCGTGAATCTTCCGGTAATCGAGCGTCTGGTATTCTTTCCACTCGGTCAGCAGAGCGACGGCGTGCGCGCCCTGGGCCGCCTTGTAAGGATCCGGCTCAAACTTGACGCGATCAATGACGTCAGCCAGATCGGTCTTGGCGTGTTCCAGTGCCTGCGGGTCGGTAATGACGACCTCGGCGTTTTCCTCGATCAGTCCGCGGGCGATCAGAATGGCCGGGCTTTCGCGCGTATCGCCGGTATCCGCCTTGAACGCGAAACCGAACAGCGCGATGCGCTTGCCGGAAATAGTGTTGAACATTTCCTTGAGCATACGGGATACAAAGCGGCGCTCCTGATATTCGTTCATCTTCACCACCTGCCGCCAGTATTCAGCCACTTCGTGCAGACCGTAGCTTTCGCAGAGGTAAACGAGGTTCAGGATGTCTTTCTTGAAGCACGAACCGCCGAAGCCGACGCTGGCTTTCAGGAACTTCGGGCCGATCCGGCTGTCCATACCGATCGCGCGCGCCACTTCGCCGACGTCGGCGTCGGTCGCTTCGCACAGTGCTGAAATACTGTTGATGGAGCTGACGCGCTGAGCGAGGAACGCATTGGCCGTCAGCTTGGAAAGCTCGCTCGACCATAGATTGGTGGTGAGGATTTTTTCCTTCGACACCCACGCGGCGTAAACGTCGACCAGCGCCTGGACGGCTTTTTGGCCTGCCGGTGTCGGATGTCCGCCGATCAGAATGCGGTCGGGATTGTCGAGGTCGGCGATGGCGGTGCCTTCGGCCAGAAATTCCGGATTGGAGAGCACTTCGAAGCGAACCCCTTTTTTGCCGCTGTTTAGGATACGTTCCATCGCGGCGGCGGTACGAACCGGCAGCGTGCTCTTTTCGACCACGATCTTGTCGGAGGTGGAGAGTTCAAGAATGCGCCGCGCGCACTTTTCCCAATACTGCAGGTCGGCGGCGCAGCCTGCGCCGTGACCGAAGGTTTTGGTCGGCGTGTTGACGCTCACGAAAATGATGTCGGCTTCTTTGATGCCGTTATCCACGTCCGTGGAGAAAAACAGATTGCGGCCGCGCGCCTCCTTGACGACCTCGTCGAGCCCCGGCTCATAGATCGGCAGACTGTCGGAGTTCCAGGCGTCGATGCGCTTCTGGTTGATATCGACCACGGTTACCTGAACCTTCGGGTTTTTCTTGGCGATCATCGCCATCGTCGGCCCGCCGACGTAACCCGCTCCGATGCAAAGAATTTTGACCATAATCAACTCCTAGGAGGTTTCCAAAGACAGGCAGGATGTATAACCGTTTTCTGAACCGCCCGCCAGCCCTTGCTGTTGGAAAGTTCTTTGTGCGTAACGTTGCGGATGATTTTCTCAGGTATCCAATTCTGATCTCATCAGCCAGAATGCAACTGAGTAACATAAAAGTATAAAATCAGCATCGACGCCATAGAAATTCCGATGCCAAGTAATGCATTGATAAAAAAGCGCGAAGCTATGTTCAGTGGTGGTTTCCATGCTAGAGCTATCAAATATGAAGCTCCACCTGCGATAGGTCCGCCGATCAGGCATGGTATGAGCTCCATTCCCCATGAACTTATATGACCACGATAGATGACGAACCCAACAGCAATAAGCGATAGATAAAACGAACCTACTAAACATAGCGCACCAAACAAAAGAAAAGTAGCAGCTGCCAGTACAATTTTGAGGATGCTAAGAGGTTTGTCTTTATCCATGACGAGGTTACCCCCGGTAGCGGTTGGTGATGGGCATGCGGCGGTCGCGGCCGAAAGCTTTTGGCGTGATCTTGATGCCGGGCGGACCTTGGCGTCGTTTGTATTCGCTGAGGTCAACCAGCCGGACGGCTTTGCGCACGGCGGCTTCGTCGAATCCGGCGGCGAGCATTTCGGCGACGCCCATATCTTTTTCGACATAGGCTTCGAGGATCGGGTCGAGCACATCGTACGGCGGGAGCGAGTCGCTGTCTTTCTGGTCGGGCCGCAGTTCGGCTGTCGGCGGACGGTCGATGGTGGACGGCGGAATGACAATGCCTTTCCGGTTGCGCCAGCGGCAGAGGTCGAACACCAGTGTTTTCGGAACATCCTTAATGACGGCGAAGCCGCCGGCCATATCGCCGTAAAGCGTGCAGTAGCCGGTGGCGAACTCGCTCTTGTTGCCGGTGGTGAGCACCAGCCAGCCGAATTTGTTCGAGAGCGCCATAATCAGCGTGCCGCGGATACGCGCCTGTAAATTCTCCTCAGTAAGACCTGGTTTCGGATCCCAGACGGCCTGCCCGCCGGAGCCTTGGCGAAGGAGGGAAAGCTCTTCGGTGAATTTTTCGTAGATCGGGAAAATCGGAATGGTGTGGAATTCGACGCCGAGGTTTTTGGCAATTTCACCGGCGTCGGAAAGCGTTTCGTTCGACGAATACTGCGACGGCATCGTCACCGCGGCGACGCGGTCTTTACCAAGCGCATCCACGGCCAGCGTCAGCACCAGTGCCGAGTCGATTCCGCCGCTGACGGCGACCACGGTTTTTTTGAAGCCGTTTTTATTCACGTAATCGCGCAGGCCGAGTTTCAGCGCTTCGTAAACTTCTTCGACCGGATCGAGTTTTCCCAAACTACTGAATTTTTCTTCGACTGTTGTAGGACGCGCTTCCCGTATTCGGGAGCGTGTGTCATTTGATTCGTATGAAGAGCACAAGCTCTCTGGATACAGAGAAGCTTGTCCTACAATGTTGCTCGGCCAGGTCGGCATCAGCGTGTATTCCTGAAAAAGCGGGGCGCGGGCGGTGACGTTTCCGGCCGCATCAAAAGCGGCACTCCCGCCGTCGAAGACCAGTTCGTCCTGTCCGCCGATCTGGTTACAAAAAAGCAGCGGCGCGTTGAGTTTCCGGGCGGCGGCGGCGAAAACGGCTTCGCGCTCAAACTGTTTGCCGCGGTGATACGGCGACGCGGAAAGATTAATCACCAGATCCGGTTTTTTTGCGGCGAGCGCGGTACAGGCCGCGCCGTCTGTCACCCATGAATCTTCGCAGATGTGGATGCCGACTTTGGTGCCGAAGGCGTCAAAGGTAAACGCTTCACGACCGGCGTCGAAAACGCGCTTTTCGTCAAAGACACCGTAGTTGGGCAGAAGCATTTTGCGGTAGATGCCGGTGATTTTTCCGCCGTGGAAAACGACCGCTGCATTGTAGCGGCCTGTGCCGTCGGTAATCGGCGCGCCGACAACGGTAAAAACCTGTTTCGGCAGTTTAGCCGCCAGCCGTTTGAGTTGCTTGTCGCAGTCCTGAATGAAATGCGGACGGAGGACGAGATCCTCGGGCGGATAACCGCACAGCGCCAGTTCGGGAAAAACGATTAGTTGCGCACCGGCTCCCGCCGCGCCGTCCGCATCGGTGATGATGCGGTTGGCATTTTCCTCCAGCGCTCCGACAGCCGGATTCATCTGAACCGCAGAATATCGAACAGGGAATATTGAATGTCGAAGGGAAGACTCTTTCATTTCTGTCTTCATCATTCCTTGTTCGTTATTCGATGTTTTCTAGCGCCGGTAGTTCGGTGCTTCTTTGGTGATCTTGATGTCGTGCGCGTGGCCTTCGAGCGCGCCGGCGTGGGAAACGCGGATGAACTGTCCTTTTTCCTGTAACTCGGGAATGGTGCGGCATCCGCAGTAGCCGAGGCTGGCCTGCAAACCGCCGCTGTACTGCTTGAGCATTTTGCTGACAGCCCCGGCGTAGGGAACAACGCCTTCGATGCCCTGCGGCACGAGATCGTCTTCGGCGCTGTCTTTCAGGCCGTAACGCTGGCGGGAGCCTTCGCGCGACTTCATGGCATCGAGGCTGCCCATGCCGCGGTAGACAACAAACTGGCGGCCTTCATAGAGAATCTTTTCGCCGGGGCTTTCGTCGGTACCGGCGAGGACGGAGCCCATCATGACGCTGGAGGCGCCGGCGACGAGTGCCTTGGCGATATCGCCGGAGTGACGGACGCCGCCGTCGGCGATGACCGGAATAGAGCCTTCAAGAGCGGACGCGCAGTTGTAGATGGCGCTGATCTGCGGGATGCCGACACCGGCGACGACGCGGGTGGTGCAAATTGAACCGGGGCCGATACCGACCTTGACGGCGTCCGCGCCCGCTTTTCGCAAAGCGAGCGCCGCTTCGCCGGTGGCGATGTTGCCCGCGATGACGTCGATGCCCGGCAGATTCTTTTTGACCCAGGCGGTCATTTCGATGACGCCTTTGCTGTGGCCGTGCGCAGTGTCGACGACGAGAACGTCCACTTCGGCATTGGCGAGCGCTTCGGCGCGGACGTAGTCGCCGGGGCCGATGCCGGCGGCGGCGCGCAGGCGGTACTGTTCGTCGCGGTTATAGAGAGGGCGGGTGTTTTCGATGAGGTCGGCGACGTCGGTGTAGCTGTAGAGACCGATCAGTTTGCCGTTTTTAACCAGCGGCAGTTTGCCGATCTTGTTTTCCTTCATGATTTCATAGGCGCGGCGCAGATCGGTGCCTTCGGCGGCGGTGAGCACCTCTTTGGTCATGATATCGCCGGCGCGGACGTTGTTGCTGGCGGCGTATTTCATGTCCTTGGTCGTCAGAATACCGGCGAGGTTGCCGCTGTCATCCATGATCGGGAACCCGCTGAAGCTGTAGCCTTTTTCCAGCCGGTGCTGCTGAATCTGGGCCAGTGTCTGGTTGATATTGAAAGTGACCGGTTTGCTGATGAGGCCGTTGAGGTAATGCTTAACCCGCGATACGTCGGCGGCCTGCCGTTCCGGTTCGAGATTTTTGTGAATAACGCCGATCCCGCCGTGCAGCGCCATCGCGATGGCCATGTCGGCTTCGGTGACGGTATCCATCGCCGCGCTGAGGAACGGAATATTGAGTTTGATATTCGTGGTCAGGCGGGTGGTGATGTCGGCGTCGCCGGGCAGAAAGTCGGCGTACTGGG
>JBAZTQ010000146.1:0-6786 GCA_041661845.1 Kiritimatiellales bacterium
AAACAGCCGTCCGTACCACTTGCTGGTCACGCGCGGATCAAGAATCACAATCGTCCCTTCGTCGCTCGCCGTACGGATCAGCCGCCCGGTTCCCTGCCGGAACTTCAGCACCGCCGACGGCAGCGAATAGTCGCGGAAAGCGTCGCCGCCGCGCGACTTAATCTCCTCCAGCCGCGCCTGGATCAGCGGGTGATCCGGCACCGCGAACGGCAGGCGGACAATAATCACACTGCTCAGCGCATCGCCGCGCACGTCCACGCCCATCCAGAAACGGTCCAGACCGAACAGCACCGCCGAGCCGTGCTCGCGGAACCGCTTCAGCATAACCTGCGGAGGAAGCCCCGCGCCCTGAACAAACAAATCATGCCCCAGCTCTTCCATCGAACCCTTCACCTGTTCGGCTACGCGCCGCATCAGCGCGGCATTGGTGAACAGGACAAACGCCCGGCCGCGGCTCTGGGCAATAAAGCGCGGCAGCACGTCAATCACGGCGGCCTCGAACGCCTGCTCATCCGAAGGATCGGGCATACCCGCCGGAATTTTGACGCGCATCTGGCGGCTGTAGTCGAACGGCGAGCCGACCTGCAGTTCGTCGCAGTGCTCCGCGCCGATCCGCCCGCGGAACCAGCTCAGGTCGTCGCCGACCGCCAGCGTCGCGCTGGTCATCACCACCGACGGCACCTCGTCGAACAGCATTCCCTTGAGCAAATGCGCCACATCCACCGGTGCGGAATAAAGCACCGGCTGCTTATGCGTCTTGCCTTCCAGCTCCGCCCAGTACACATGGCCCTGCGCGCTCTGCTTCAGGAATGTCGTCAGCATTTCAATAAAAGCCTTACCGGTCATCCGCGCCGACTGGAGTTCGGCCTTGAGGCTCTCATCCTCCATGTCGCGGATGATACCGCCGAGATGCACGTCGAGTTCAGCCAACCGCTCCGGCAGACCGGTTTCAACGGCGGGCGGCTCGCGCAGCCGTACCGTCTGGTTGGTTTCCGACAGCTTGCAGAATTTGTGCATCGCCTTGAAAAACCGTTCGCTCTCGTCCCAGATACGATTTGTCAGGTCGGCGCCCTTGCCGTCGCGCAGTACGGCGAAAAGCCCTTTGCGGTTATCGTGCGTAAACAGCCGCCGCAGCCAGTGCTCCATGGCGTAGCGCGACAGCCGGATACCCAGATGTTCCGACGCCACATTTTCCATTTGATGCGCTTCGTCAAAAACCACCATGCCGTAGTCCGGCAGAAACGCGCCGCCGGTCGAACGTACCGCCAGCTCGGAGAAAAACAGATGATGATTCGCCACCAGCAGATTGGCATCGTGCAGTCCGGCGCGCGCCTTCATCACAAAACAGCGGTCGTAGTCCATGCACTTTTTTCCGAGGCAGTTGCCGTGCTCTACGCAGACCGCGCTCCAGACCTCCGGCGACGGCTGCGGCTCCAGTTCCTGACGGCTGCCTTCGACCGCCCTATCCGCCCAGGCACGGATCCGCTCCAGCTCGACTTCTTTCGACGCGTCAAACAGATCGCTGCCCATCTGCCGGGCGCGGGTCAGACGGCGCAGACAGAGATAGTTTGAACGGCCCTTGACCAGCCGCGCCTTAAAATCGACGCCGAGCGCCTTTTGCAGAAAAGGAATATCCTTCTCCATCAGCTGTTCCTGAAGCGTGATTGTATAGGTCGCCACCACGGCGCGGACGTTCTGCGCCAGTGCATTCAGGATCAGCGGCACCAGATAAGCAAAGCTTTTGCCGACGCCGGTACCGGCTTCGACCGCGAGGTGGCAGGAGTTGGCGCAGGCTTCGGCAACGGCGCGCGCCATCTGCTGCTGCTGGGGGCGGATTTCAAACGGAAACTCGTTACCGTCGTGCGCCTGTTCCAGTCCGCCGCCGGGCGCGAAAAAGCGCTCGGTCGCCAGCAAGGTTTCGGGATGTTCGACAGGACGGATCATTGCGCCACAGCGTACCGGAAGTTTTCAGGGTTTGGAACCTTTCCGGATATTTTTTCCAAACCCTGAATAGCACTTACGGCGTTTCGACCTGTACCCGGTAGAATGCACGGCTGACGGGCGGGGTATTCGTGTATGCCGTAACATCCCCGCCTGCGGTAACGGTATAGAGGTTGCTCCAGACGCCGCTGACCAGATTGGTGCTGCGCTGGACGCGGTACTGCCGCCCCGCCACCGAAGACCAGACCAAGGATGAGGCGGACGGATTCACGCCGCCGCCGATGATTTCAAAAAGACTGTTCTCATCCTGCGGGCCGGTTCCGGCCGTATATTCGGCACCGTCGCCGGATCCGTCGTGGTCAGTATCCGGATTGTTACGGTCGGCATAATCCGTTTCCGGAACAAACAGTCCGTCCGGAACCGTGTCTTCCTCAAAGTCCGCCAGTCCGTCGCTGTCGCTGTCATCGCCGGAGGCATAAAGGACAAAGAAAATGAACACCGCGTTATAAGCCGAAGTTTGCACTCCGGTTGCCTCAGCGGGATTGTAAGCGTTGTCGTAGAATTCTCCTTGATAACCGGCGGCTCCGGCGCAGAAAGCCAGTCCGACATTAGTCGGGACATAGAATCCCCAATAGTCGCCCGATTCATTCGCCGTGACGCTGTCATACTGATTGGATGAAGCGTCAAATGCAGTAATGACAGCTCCGGCAACACCGCCCAGCCCGTTTTGGTCGCGTACACTGCCCTCAACTCTGTATCCGGGGGATATATGAATATTCAGATTGCTGACGGTTTCAAAGTCTGTGAGCGCAACCGGAGCCGCCAAGTCGCGCGAGCAGGTGTCTCCGTACCAGGTGCGCGGAGTCCACTGGCCATAGTTGATATCGGTGCGCACCCGCACATTGGTTCCGGACGGCAGCGCAAAACTGTATTCGCCGTTCCAGTCGGTAAATTCCGAGCCGATGCCGGTCCATTCGCCCGACTCATTCTGCGCGAAGGCCTCAACGCGAAGCCATTGAGCCGGATTCATGTTCGGATTGTGTACAGTGCCTGAGATCCGCGCGCCGTAGGGCAGATAGAAATCAATTCCGCTGAGTCCGTTCGTGGTGACAGTCAGCGGATCGGCCTCGGCAATATTGGCGGTGTAATGATTGGTGTAATACAGATCGACGAGGTATTCGCCGCACCCGGCGGTGCGCACATACACCGTGCCGGTCGGGGCCAGCAGGCTGTAGGCTCCGGACAGAGCGGTGTCGGCATAACTGATCCACTCTTCCCAGCCGTCTATCTCACGCACAGTGGCGACCGAACCGTTTGCCAGCGGAGTGCCGTTGGTGTCATAGACGTGTCCGGAAATGATATATCCCTTTTCGACAGCAAACGGTGCGTTGGTGAAGACGGAGAATTGCGCAATTGCCAGACCGTTCGAACTCATCGGACTGATGTAGTGCCGGTATGCGAGGGAATCCTCGTCGCACTCAGCCCAGTAGGTGCCTGCCTTCAGAGCAATTTCATAAAAGCCGTTGGTCAGCGTGTAGCCGCTGCTGACAAGGTCGGCTCCGCCGGTTAATTGATAATAGACGGAAACGCCTGTCAGCGGTTCGCCGGTGTCTTTATCCGTTACACGTCCGCGAGCCATTGCATCGGCGGCGTAACAGTAGATTTCCACTCCGGCCGTTGTGCCGGTCACAACAACATTGGTGTACGCTCCGACGATTCCGCGCAGACTGAGCAGAGGGCTCTCACACCACAGCTCGGTCATTCCCTCTCCGGACGCAGGACTCACCAGACTGAACTGCCCGTTTTCATCCGTAATGTCCCACGTCCACGTCTCCGTCTCGCCGCCCCAGGCTTCCATTTCCACCATCACACCGCGCAGCAGATTGGTTTCAAAACCGCCATCCACCGGTTCAACCAGATAAACCGTTCCGCTGACATCATAAAGCTGATACGCCTCCGTCGCCGGCACGGTTAACAGCGGCTGCGCCAGTGCATTTTCGCCGGATGACAGCGCGTTTGTAAAAAAATGTATCGAAACCTCTTCACTTGTTATCGGATTGATATCGGCGGACACCATGCTTCTGGCAGATGCCCGGACACCTATAACCTCGGAAGCCGGAACGCCGTCCGGAACATAGACGGTGAATTCACCGTTTTCATCCGTCCACACCGATGGTGCCAGACCGATCGTATCCGGGTATCCGGTTTCGACATAGGCGCCCGGTTGCAAAGCATAGGGCAATTCAGAACTGCGCACCTCGCCGGTGATCCATACAGAGCTTGTCGGCTGGGTTACCGCGAAAGCCGCCGTGTCGGCTCCAACCGGATTATTAAACCCGTCCAGCTCCACCGCCTGCCAGATATAATTCCCGATAGTGTGCAGCGTATTGTAAGCCACGCCGTAACACGAAACAGCCGTTTCGACGGCACCGTTGGTCTGGCCGTCATTATCATCCACAAAACTCTCCGCTTCGACGGGGCTGATTTCGCCGTCATCCACCTCAAACAGCGCAACCGCATAGTCGCTTCCATTGATGATTCCGTCGCCGTTGACATCCAGAAAAAGCTTAATGTCCAGATAGGCTCCGGCGGCAACATTGGTGATTGAGAGGTTTACCCAGCCCTGATTCGTCCAGACCATACTGGACGGCGAAACACTGAGATCAATTGCCGAAGCCCGGCACGCCGACAGAAGAACGATAAAAGCAAACAGGCTGCGCAGTTTCATAGGAACTCCTTTTATAAATGCGGGCAGAATTTACGCCATCCCCCGCATTTAAACAAGAAAGCTCCCTGCCCTTCTCAGAGTCCCAGAAACTGGATGGCGAGACCGGAAAGGCCGATTGCGCCGCCGGCCAGCGCATGCGTCCAGCGTTCAAGCTTGCCGAAACGGGCAAAGCTGATTCCCCATGCGGCGGCCATGACAATCGCCAGCATCGTGATAATCGTCACCGCACTGAAAACCGTCGCGACCAGCACCGTGCCTAAAAGGCTGTGCTGTGCCGCCGGATACATCAGCAGCGGAATCAGCGGCTCGCACGGACCGAGCACGAAGATGGTAAACAGAATCCACGGCGTGATGCTGGCCTTCTTCACCGGTTCGTGCGCGTGGAAATGTACGCCATCATGGCGGTGCGAATGAGCCGGTTCGCCCTGAGTTTTCAGATGGAGATGCGTATGCGGACGGTTGCGGATACCGCGCTGAATGCCCCAGCCCATGTAGGCAAAGCCGAAACCGATCAAGCCCCACGCCGCCAGATTGCCGCGAAACGCTTCGAACGCCTGAAGCTTCATGACCGCGATGCCGCAGGCGATACCGATCAAACCGAGCACCACGGAACTGCCGACATGCCCCACTCCGCAGAAAAAGGTAATCCACGCCGTTTTCGTCGAACTCCACTTGCGGGCGCGGTTCATGACGATAAACGGCAGATAGTGATCCGGCCCGAGCAGCGTATGCACCAGACCGAGTGTCGCGGCGGTCCAGCAGAGAAGGACTACATCTGTGTTCATAAAGGCGCTCCTGCGGTTGATTACGAATGACGAAAACGTAACACCGTCAGGGAAAATAATCCATCCCGAAAACCAAATCGTTTCCCCGATTGCCAGGATTGACCGAAACAGGTGGAACGTGCCGTCCCGGCACGTTCAGCGTGCGCGGAGCGCCCGCTCCACCTAAAAGATATTTGCGGAATGTGACCGCCGGGGCGGAAACCGGGCCTGCAAAATCCGCCGAGGCATAAACAAACTTACACCTTGACCGCTTATCCGCTCCCCTTAACAATCCAGCCCGTTGGGTCGCTTTATGAAACTGCATAAAGCGAAGTTGAAGTTCGTTCAAAAACACTGCCGGGCAACAACGGATAGGATGACGATAAATGAGTTTTGAACATATCAGCCGGTTCCTCGGTGACTCGACCATAGGACTGTTCGGAGCAGGTCACCTTGGCAAAGCAATTGCAAGAGGACTCTTGGATGCCGGATTCCCAAAACAGAATCTCGCTATCTGCCACCGTGGATCCGAGGAAACCGATCGACAGCTTGCGGCCGCCGGGCTCGCCGATCTGGTTGCAGCCAGAGAGCAGGTTGTTCGCCATTCCCGAATCCTGCTTTATCTTGTGCGCCCGCAAGACTGCCAAGCCATTCGAGACTTACGCCTTCGCGGCGACAGCCTCTTCATCTCTTTTCTGGCCGGAGTCCCTCTGAATAAATTACCTGTGCACATCGCCGACTCTCTGCGCGTTCGCGTCATGACAAGCGCCCCTGACACATTGCGGCAGCGTAACGGCATCGCGGCTTTGTATCCGGCAGAAAATCTGCTGACGCGGGAACTGCTTGAATCTCTCGGACTAAGTGTCGTTCCTCTCGGGAAAGAATCTGACATTCATGCGTTTACAGCGCTTGGACCGTGCTTACCCATTGTGCTTACCTATTGGGAGAGTACCGGACGCAACATCAACGAGCAGGAAATTCTTGAAACGGCAAAGAATTACCGTCTCTCGAACTATCCGTCCATTCTCCAATGGGCGCTCGGTGTCAGACCGCGGAAACTTTCCCCCGACGAGACAGTCCGCTACCTCGCTCAAGCTGCCACGCCAGGCGGCGTGACCGATGCCATATTATCCGCGATGCGAGAGGGAATGAGTCTTTCAGGTGCGTTGCAGCGAGGTATCGGGCGCAGTCAAGAGTTAGCGGCAGCGTGACGGCGATGCACTTGACTGGAAAACGGCGCGGGTGGAACCGCGCCCTCCAATTGAATGTGTGTGGCGCAGACACTCTGGTCTGCGAAGAACGGGCAGACAGGAGTGTCTGCTCCACATTCATGTAAATCGATTACAATTTCCG
>JBAZTQ010000147.1:0-6692 GCA_041661845.1 Kiritimatiellales bacterium
ACTGAGGAGAAACAGGAACATGCCAATGGTTAATCAGTTTGCAGTCATGGTTATGAGTCTGGCGGCCTTGGATCAGCCGGATTCCCACCTGTTTATCCACGGGACGTTTGAGCTGCCTGCGGAAACCGAGGTTCGTTTTGAACTGCACAGCACGGCCTGGTTCAACGCCTTCCTCGACGGCAAATGGTGGATGGACGGTCCGGCGCGTTTCGCGCCGGCGAGCAAAGAATACATTCAGGCGGTAAAAACGCTGCCTGCCGGAAAGCATACGCTGGCATTTCAGCTGAAGGCCAACGGCGTAGACACCCGGATTGCAAATCACCAGACTCCGCGATTTTTCGCCCGGCCGTTTGCCGGCGGAAAAGAAATTCCGGTGCAATGGAAAGTCTGCCGCTCCGATGCGTATGAATCGAAAAAAACCCGCTTGACGGGAGTGCTCGGCTGGATTGAATGGTGCGACACACGCAAACTGCCAGCCGGGTGGCCGCTGGAAGCCGGCACAAATCAGAACTGGTCTGCGCCGGATTTTGTGACGGAGGATAAAAGCAGTTTCACGTTGATCGATACTCCGCCGGTGGCGCGGATTCCTCACGAACTGAAACCCGTCGCGCAAGGGAATCTCACGCTGGCGCGCGGCGAAGCGTTTCAAAAAGATGCCGGCTGGAATTTTTTCATGCGCGATCTTTCGCCGGTCCGCCAGCACGACCAAGGCGTCTGGCACCGCTACGATCTCGGACGCGTCCGGCTGGCTTATCCAAGCCTCACGCTGGATGTCCCTGCCGGAACCGTCGTTGAGTTCGGCTACAGCGAATATCTGGATCACGGACGGGTCTGTCCGGTGGTTTCCCAGTCGGGCTGTCCGGCCTGTTTTCTGGATCACTATGCGGCGCGCGGCGGAGTGCAAACATTCCAACCTTCGGAACCGCGCGGTATGCGGTTTCTGGAAGTGCATGTTTTGTGCGAGCCGGGGGAAGTCCGGTTTATAAAAGAAGAGGCGCAGGAGCGGACGTATTACACCGGCAAGCCGCAGGGAAGTTTTTCCTGTGACGACGAACTGCTCAACCGGATATGGTCGGTCGGCGTCGAAACGATGCGCTGTTGCCACGAAGATTCTCCGACCGACACGCCGACGCGTGAGCGCGGACAATGGCTTGGCGACGTCACTGCCGCCGGTATGGACGTGACAGCGGTGTCTTACAGCGACCTTGCGCCGATCCGCCGCATGCTTGTTCAGGCTGCGCAGTGTCCCGAGCCGGACGGCACGATCTTCGGCATGGTGCCCGGTATGGGCATGATGATTCCGGCGTTTTCGTTACAGTGGGTCAGCACGGTTGCTCATTACTACGAGCTGACCGGTGACCGCGCGTTGCTTGATGAGCTGTTTGAGGCGGCGTTGACCAATATGACCGCCATGAAGTCCTACAGCGCTGGCGGCTTGCTCCTGAAAGTGCGCGATGTCTGGAACTTTATCGACTGGGGCTACCAGACTCCCAGCAGTCCGTTTCCGGGAATTGATCCTGCCTTCCGGGCGACGCTGAAAGAAGATCTGGCGCTGAGCCTTAATTGGCATCGTGCCTTGTACGATCTGTTGCGCTGGGCGGACTGGATCGGAGCCGGCGACCGGGTTGAGCTGTTCCGCGCCGCCTTCGCGGAGAGCGGCGCGGCTATCCGGCGGGCGCTGCCGACGGAAAATCTCGACCGGATGGAAACGTGGTACGACTACGGATTCCATGCGACCGTTCTGAGTCTGCTGTACGGCGTGATGACGGACGAACAGGCCAAGGCGGCAGTCTCGTTTATTAAAAAACATGTTGAAGCTTCATTTCCGAACGATCTGAACGCGCCGGTTGTTTACTGTGAAAACATCATGGCGCAGAAGGTGTTCACGCCGTACTTTGCGCACTACATTTTCGATGCGCTGATTCAGCGCGGCGAAATGGAGTTTGTGCAGCAGCAGTACCGGTCGTGCTGGGGCTGGTGTCTGGAGCAGGGTCTGACCACCTGGCCGGAGGCTTTTGATCTGCGCTGGAGCCACTCGCACCAGTATTCCGCCGGGCCAACCTGGCAGCTGTCACGGTATGCGCTTGGGCTGCATCCCCGGTTTGATCTGGGTGAAAATCACTACCAGTTTGACCTGCGGCCCGGTTCTTTACAGCAGGCGCGCGGCAGGCTGCCGGTTTACGGAAGCGGCGGGCAGACCGTTGATGTAGAGTGGAAACGGAGCGGAGACCGGATTCGTGTGAAAGTTACAACCGGTCATCCGGTTTATTTGCACGGTGTGACACAAAAAGTCCTGACGATAAAAGGAAGCTGCAATTTTGAAATTCCTGTGGAGCCGTAATTGGTGTATGTGGAAATACGCAGTCGAACAAAAAAACAGGAGATCGTTATGTTAAAAAAAATGGTGGTCATGATGCTTGCCGTACAGGGACTCGGCGTATATGCGGATCCGGCGATTGAAAATTTTGACTGGGGTTCAGGTATACCCGGAAGAGAAATGTTCACGGCGGGCAGTCCGGTTGACGGCGTGCTGGCCCGGTTCGGTGATGTGGTTTTCCGGGACACCGGAAAAGACAAAAGCGTTTTTTCCGGCGCAAGCGGTTCCGGTCGCGGCGTGCTCCGGATGAAGGGCGCGCAAAATGCCGTCGGGTTTGTTTATCCGGTTTCCGGGATTACAGTCATTAAAGCCGAAGGAAGATTTTATCCCGGTGTCGGCGAGAAAGGATTGCGCGGCTTCTGGATCGGGATTCAGTCCGCCGCGCCGGACAAGTCGCTGCTCAACAATCAAACGACAGACCATCTCGTCGTGCAGTTGAATCCGGAAGGAGCTGTCACTTTACGTTCTGTTGTCGGAGGCGTGACGAATGCCGCCGACGCGGGAGAGGGCCGTATCCAGTTTTCGCCGGGTGATCCGGTAAAGCTGGAACTGACTGTAAATGCGGACGGGAAAACGGCCAGCATTAAAACTACCGGCACCGGCGAGAACAATATGAAAGTCAGAACCTTGAAATGGACGTCCGGAAAAGTTCCGGATTTTGGAATGATCATGATCAATCAGACCGGCAGCGGCGAACTGCTGCTCGACTCTGTGGAAGTCCGCACGGAGCAGCCGCCCCGCATCGTAGGATGATTTCCGGCTGCCGTAACAGGGTATGGCGGATCAGGCAGAAGAACAGGGAGAGGAATATCTATGAAACAAAAATATCTCTTGGGAACACTGGCATTAGGCGCGGCATGTCTCACAGGTCGTGCCGAACCGGTGCCGTCCCGTCCGAACATACTTCTGATTATCGCCGACGACATGGGGTTTTCCGACCTCGGCTGTTACGGCAGCGAAATCAAAACGCCGAATCTCGACCGGCTCGCCGCAGACGGATTGCGGTTCACGCAGTTTTATAACTGTGCCCGCTGCTGGCCGACACGCTCGTCCATCATGACCGGTTATTACGCGCCGCAGACCGGCTCCGATCCGAATCGCGGAGAGGGAAAATATGTGAAATGGACAACGGTCATGCCGCAGATGCTTAAGCCCCTGGGTTACCGCACTTACCACGCCGGTAAATGGCATGTGCAGGCAACCGGCTGCGATTCTGCACATTCCGGCGGGTTTGACCGCGCCTATGACAACACGCAAGGCTGGCTCTATTACACGCCGTTCTACCATGCACTGGACGGGAAGATGCTTCCGCGGCCGAAACCGGAAGACGGCTTCTTTATGGATCAGGCGGCCTGCAATTACATGCTCGGGTTTCTTCAGGATCATTATAAACAGCAAGACAGTCAGCCGTTTTTTGCCTATCTGGCGTTTTCGGGTCCGCACTATCCGCTGAAAGCGCCGCAGGAGTTCATTGATAAGTATAACGGGGTGTACGACGAAGGCTGGGATGTAATCCGCCAGCGGCGCTACGATAAACAGCAGGTGCTTGGCTTTCCGTCCGGCTGGAAGCTTTCCGTGCCGGAACCGTATGTGATTTCCCCGCATTCACCGCAGACCGACGAAGCCCGCAAGACGCGGAATGAAAAGATGGGCTTTGATGACATCTATCAATACACGCCTTGGAGCTCCCTGACTGATAAGCAGAAAAAAGAGCAGGCCGACAAAATGGAAATCCACGCCGCCATGGTGGATTTAATCGACGGTCAAGTCGGCCGGGTGCTTGAGCTGCTCAAAGAAAAAGGGCAGCTCAATAACACGCTGGTGCTGTTCCTTTCCGACAACGGTGCCGACTGCACCCAGATGGTTCCGGACGAACAGCTGGAAGACTCACTGAAATACCATCACGACAACACCGCGCGCTGGGGCAGTGAAAATACCGCCTTGGCGCTCGGCCCGGCCTGGGCGGGCGTCTGCAACACGCCGTTCCGCCGCCACAAAATCTGGACGCATGAAGGCGGCATCTCGACGCCGCTCATTGTTCACTGGCCGAAAGGCATCACGCAGAAGACCGGCGGTTTTGTGCAGACCCGCGGCCATGTGGTCGACTTCATGCCGACGTTTCTTGATCTGGCCGGCGGCAAAATTAAACCGGCGTCACCGGATGCTCCGCCGTTCCCCGGCAAGAGTCTCGTGCCGGCACTGCGGGGAGAAGATGTGCCGCGCGATTACATCTATTTCAAGCACGACGGAAACCGCGCGCTGATCAAAGGCGACTGGAAGATATCCTCCTCGAAAATCGATAAGGACGTGTGGGAGCTTTTCAATATCAAAGAAGACCGCACGGAGATGAACAATCTGGCAAAAGAAAATCCGGAGAAGCTGCGCGAGCTGGCCCGTTTCTGGATCGAGCGCGATAACGAATACAAGAAACAGGGCGGCTATTAAGAATATCGAATATTGAACAAGGAACCGCAGAATGCAGAGGGGTCATTTCCTTGAAAATTCGACATTCCCTGTTCGATATTCTTCGGTTCAAACCTGAAAGGTGTGATGATGACCTCCAAAGAGCGGGCCAAAGCGGCGATCAACTTTCAGGAACCCGACCGGGTTCCGGTCAGCTACATGAGCAATCCGGGACTCACCGAACGGCTCAAAAAACATTTCGGGCTGAAACCGGACGACAACTACGGCCTGCTCGCCGCGCTGGAGGTGGACATCTACAACTACTGCCCGATGTACACCGGCCGTCCGCTCTTTGAACCGGTGCCGGGAAAACACACCAACGAGTGGGGTATGCGTACCCGCTGGATCGAACACGAAACCGGCGGATACTGGGACTACTGCGACTTTCCGCTCAAAGGCGTCGCGGCGGGAAAACTGGCGGACTGGCCGATGCCCAATCCCGACGACTTCAATTACGCTGAAGGTGCCGCGCTGTGCGAAAAATATCCGGACAAATTCTGGGCCATCGGCAGTCCCGGCTTCGGCGACTTCATGAACTCCAGCGGTATGCTGATGGGCGTGGAGCAGATGCTTTTCTGTATGGCCGACGAGGAAGAAGAGTTTTTCAACTTCTGGGACCGCCGCCTTGCGGTGCAGCTCGGCATCCTCGAGCGCGCCATCGACCGCTTCGGAAAACATCTGGATATGGTCTGGATCGGCGAAGACCTCGGCACTCAGATTGCGCCGCTCATCAGCCTCGACATGTTCCGCCGGCTGCTGCGGCCCCGTCATCAGCAGCTGGTCGATCTGGCGAGTGCGCATAATCTGCCGGTGATGGTTCACAGTTGCGGCTCCAGCAGCTGGGCCTTTGAGGATTTCATCGACATGGGTGTCCGCGTTGTGGACACGCTTCAACCCGAAGCCGTCAATATGTCGCCGCGCTACCTGAAAGATCGTTTCGGCGGACGGCTGGCGTTTCACGGCTGTATTTCCACCGCCGGGCCGGTGGCCACCGGCACCGTTGAAGAAACCGTCGCCGACTGCCGCGCAAAACTCGACATTCTCATGCCGGGCGGCGGCTACTGCTTCGCGCCGACGCACGCTTTGCAGGACAACTCGCCGACCGAAAACGTCGTCGCCATGTACGAAACCGCCCGCACCTGCGGCCGCTACCGGAAATAATCCGGCGGAGTTCCAAACATTGAAATTTTTTACCACGGAGAATTTACAGGGGCGGGCCGATCGTAGACGAGGCTTCCAGCCTCGTTTCAGATTGTTGAAAAAGTATCTATTCTCAGAAATCGTCAACATCAGTAAAAGATGCTGCGTTTAAAAATATGGAGTGCGGCGGCTTGACGACGCTTTCACTATCAACAGCTTGCAGAAAAAAGCGGCGTCAAGCCGCCGCACTCAAAACCGCTCCAGTCGAAGAGGAAATTTTGGATACGGATCGGTTTATCAGCACTCTGAGCCCGGCTTCGGCCGGGCTTTTTTTGTGACTGGAGTTGTTTCTCGCCAAGCCGCCAAGCCGCCAAATAATGTTTAGTTTTTCAATGGTTCTGCGCCTTTGCGCCTTGAGCGACAGAAGGAAGCGAGCGAGAGGATGATTTTTTGAACGGGGAGGCCATTTGGCGAGCAAACGGCCGTACTCTGCCTGCGGGGATGGGGCCGTAAATCCGGTTGCTCGCAATTGGAAAAATCAGTGCGCAAAGGTGCAGGCGTTACGCCGCCATTCAGCGGGTGAAACGCCGTTGCGGCGTTTGAAGGCTTTGGAAAGTGTCGGCGCGTCGGCGTAGCCGGTTTCTTCGGCAATGCGCTCCATCGGCCAGTCTGTCTGCGTTAACAGATCGGCGGCCATACTGATCTTGAGCCG
>JBAZTQ010000148.1:0-6572 GCA_041661845.1 Kiritimatiellales bacterium
TGAAGCCGGAATTCCCTGCGAGCTGAAATCGCTTTCCGGCCTCGAAGAATTCAGCCGCTTCAGCGCCTTCGACGAAACCTTCCGCCGCTACATGGATGCGCTGCGCTAACTCCGGCGAGTTTCCAATGTCTGGAAAATTGCGCAGGCGGGAACCCGTGTGCTAGATTGCCGCCGCTATGAACGAACTTTTTCTGGATGCTTTGACGGACAGCGCGAAGATGATCCCCTTCCTGCTGGTGATTTATTTTCTGGTGGAATGGTTTGAGCGGAAATTTGAGGGAACCATCGAACACCGGCTGAAAAAATCCGACAAGGCCGGGCCGGCGCTGGGCGCGCTGTTCGGCTGTGTTCCGCAGTGCGGATTTTCCGTCGTGGCGGCTTCGTTCTATTCGCGCCGCCTGATTACCACCGGCACACTGCTGGCCGTTATTCTCTCTACTTCCGACGAAGCGATTCCGGTGATGCTGGCGCAACCGGGCCGGAGCGGAATCGTCATCACCCTGCTGATCACCAAGCTGATCATCGGCATAACCGCCGGATACCTGATCGACTTTTTTATGCGCCGGCGCAGACCTGCCGTCGTCACTCACGACGGTCACGACGAAGAACATCACGAGCTGGGCTGCTGCAATCACCGGCTTTCCGGCAAGACCAGCCGGTGGCAGCTGCTAAAACATCCGCTGATTCATACGGCGAAAATTTTTGCTTTCGTTTTTGCGGTGACGCTTGGTATCAACGGCCTGATCGCTTTGGTCGGCGAAGAAAACCTCGGCCGCGTGCTGCTGCGCCATTCCCTGCTCCAGCCGTTTCTCGCCGCGCTGGTCGGGCTGATTCCCAACTGCGCCGCATCGGTGGCTATCGCCGAAATGTTTTTAAAAGGCGGACTCAGCTACGGTTCCGCCGTGTCCGGACTGTGCTGCAGCGGCGGACTCGGCCTGCTGGTTTTACTGAGGGAAAACCGCGACTTCAAAGATACGCTCCGGATCGTGGCGCTGCTGGTTGTCATCAGCACCGCTGCGGGCCTCGCCATCCAGCTTTTATACGGCTGATGCTCCGGCAAGGGCTTCTTTGATAATGGAAAGCCCGGCGCTGGTACCGATGCGCACGGCACCCGCTTCAATCATGGCGCAGGCGTCGGCATAGGTGCGCACGCCGCCGGACGCTTTGACGCCGAGCCCCGCTTCTTTGACTGCGGCAGACATCAGGCGGATATCTTCAACGGTTGCGCCGCCAAAGCCGAAACCGGTGGAAGTTTTTACAAAGTCGGCTTTCGCCTCGACGCAAAGACGGCAGGCGCGCGCCTTTTCTTCCTGCGTGAGCAGGCCGGTTTCGAGAATGACTTTGAGTATAGCGCCGTGCGCATGGCAGGCTCCGGCCGCACCGGAAATGTCGTGCAGAACAAAGTCATCGTCGCCGTCTTTCAGCGCGCCGATATTGATGACCATATCGACTTCTTCCGCGCCGGCGGCGAGCACGCTGTACGCTTCGGCCGTTTTATCCGGACTGCGGGAGGCTCCCAGCGGAAAGCCGATGACGGAACAGGTTTTCACGCCGGAACTCTGGAGCAGAGTGTGAACCTGCGCGATGTAAAATGGATTCACACAGACGGCGGCGAAACAGTTTTCGCGCGCTTCGAGGCAAAGCTGATTGATCTGCGCCTGCGTGGCATCCGGTTTGAGCAGCGTGTGATCAATCATCCCGGCCATCTGCCGGGCCGTTGTCTTTGCCATGAAGCTTCCTTTGCCGTTATTCGGCCGGCTTGTGCGTCAGGTCTTTGAAGTTGGCTTCGCTCAGGAGCGATTCCTGCCAGCCGGACGCCAGCCGCTGCGACCGGCTGCGGGACAAACCGGCTGTCAGTTCCTGCCGGAGAGCGGGCAGACCGGAAGCTTCATCAGTGGATTTGCGCGCGTTTACAAAAGCGATAAGCACGCCGCCGTCGACCGGCGCCGGTTTGCAGAGTTTGCCCTGCGGCACGTTGAGACAGCCTGCAATGAGAGTATCGGAATATTTGTCTTTGAGCTCGGTCGAGAGATCAAACTCCGGCGTGGTCTGCACCTTGAGTCCGAGCGGCTTGACGGCTTCTTTAAAGCCGGTGCCGGAGGCCATCGCCGTGGCGATCGTTTTTTCTATTTCGATCGCATGTTCGGCCAGCACTTTGACAACCGCCTGTTCGCGCGCTGCCGCCATCACTTCTTTTTCAACGGCATCAAAGGTCGGAACAAACGAAGGGTAGCGCTGATCCAGTGACAGGACATAGACGGAGTCTTTGCCGACCACGGCATCGCTGAAAGAGGTGTAAGCGTCGTTTTCCAAACTGAAGGCCGTCTGGCGGAAGGGAGCTGTGTCATCAATGCCCTTGAGGTCATCTTTGATGCCGAACGGCGGCAGGGTTTTAATCTTCAGTTTGGCTGCGGCGGCGGCTCCGGCGAAGTCGGGCCGGCCGCCTTCGGTTTTGGGCGAAACCTCCACCACAAATTCCGTGGCTTTTTCGGCAGCCAGCTTGCGGGCGGCCGCCTGCCGCAGCTGTTTGGTGATCTCGCCTTCCACCTTTTCGAACGGCTTATATTCTACGACGGCATTTTCATTCGTGTTCTCAATGCGGTAGTTCTCGATGTTGCGGTTGTAAACCTGCAGGGCGGCACCTTCCGGGATTTCGGCTTTGACCAGAAAGTTGCTGACCGCGAATTCGACGTAGGAAACGCGCACTTTGGCCGGCATGCGGAACGCTTCGGGATTTCCGGCAAAAAGCGCCTGAGCCGCTTCTTTAGAAACCGCAACCGTCTTTTCGACCTGGGACCGCGGCACAACGACATAGTCGAGCACGAAGCGGTCGGTATAAAGATGGTAAGCGTGTTTCAGCTCATAGGGCGAAATCAGCGCGGCCTGCGCCGGACGGTACATCAGTTTATAAATGGCGATCTGTTCGCGGAAAAGTTCTTCGGCCTGCCGGGGTGTAAAATCGAGCTGCTTCAAAACCGCTTTATAGACATTGCTGTCGAAAGCGCCGTTTTTTGCGTGGAAAAGAGGCATCGCCTGCAACTGCTGGATCACTTCCTGATCGGCGACAACAATCTTGTCGGCCTGCGCTTTATGCAAAACCGCCACGCGCTGCCAGGCTTCTTTGCGAAGCGCGGTCGTCAGCTCGTCGGTCATCGGAATCATCCGGCCCGAAGAAAGGATGTACCAGGTATAGGTGTTGTGATAGGCACGGCGGTATTCATCCTGCGACACCTTTTTGCCGTACAGTTCACCGGCGGGCCGGCTTACATGCTGCCGGGTTTCCGAGCGGTTCGTCGGCATAAAAAATCCGACGAATGAAATGACGATAATTCCGAGGATGAAATACCAGAGCACCTTGGACTGAATCAGTTTGTGAAAGCGTGTGATCAACATAGCCATAACAGACCCCTTGGTTTTGCACTAAAAAACAGGGGCACAGCATAGCCATGCCCTTCCCCACGGTCAACGGGAAAGCCGAGCCGTCAGCTTTTCCGTAAACGCGCGATAAACATGCCGTCGCCGGGCCCTTCCCACGGCCAGAGCTGCACCGCACCGTTTGCCGGTTTGCCGGTCAGCGGGTGGGCAAACGGTTCCGGTTTAAATCCCGGATGCTCCGGCAGAAACCGTTCGATCACTTCAGCCGTTTCCTCGCGGGTAAAGGTGCAGACGGAATAAACCAGCACGCCGCCGGACTTCACGCACTGCGCGGCATTGTTAAGCATCCGCACCTGCAAATTGCGCTTTTGGGCCGGATCGCGCGGATCGCTGCGCCAGCGGGCGTCGGGGTTGCGGCTCCAGGTTCCCCAGCCGGAACAGGGCGCATCCACCAGTACGCCGTCGAACTCTTTGGTGAACGGTTTGTCTTTGGCGAGGTCGTGCATCTGCATCCGGATATTGGAAATTCCGCCGGCGTGGGCGCGCTTTTTACACTCGTGCAGCGCCTCGGTCCGCAAGTCGGTCGCCAGCACCTTGCCGTCGTACCCGACGGCGTCGGCCAGCCGGACGGCCTTACCGCCCGCGCCGGCACAGGCATCCCACCAGTCGGAGCCGACGGCGGGCGCGGCAATTTGCGTAACCGCCTGCGAGGCAATATCCTGAATTTCATACTGCCCGCCGTGGCCGAGTTTGCCGAGCGACGTACCGGCTCCGACCGAAATCGCGCCGGAAAGCTGCGCGTGTTCCTTATAAACAATACCCGCCTCGGTAAGCGTCTGCTTGAATTCTTCATTGCGCAGACGCAACCAGGTCGGCGGGCGCTGCTGGAGTGTTTCGTAGAAACTGTCTTCGCAGCCCGCCGGTAAATTCACCGACTTTCCGAACAGTGGAAAAACGAGGTCGGCTTTATCCAACGTTTGGAACTCAGGAAACCAGCCGGCCAGCGCGGCGCGTTTTTCTTCGAGCGTTTTGCCGCCGAGCGGCGTCCAGCCGGGCTTGGCCGCCGCGACCAGCGCGGGATGCAGATCGGTCTGGTCGAGCAGCCAGCTGAGGGCGGCGGCTTCAAGCGGTTGAAGCTGTACTGCCTTCGTCCAGCCGAGCCAGCGGAACCAGGAAAAGAAGCATTCGGAGAGAAAGCGGCGGTCGCGGGAGCCGAGTTCACGGCGGTTTTTGAAGAAACGCAGCAGAACACGGTCGGCCGGATGGCGGTGTTCCAGCACATGCGGCGTGAGCGTTTCGAGAATTTCGGCGGCGAGCCGGGTTTGCTGGTTAATGATTTTTTCGTTCAGATTTTTCACGGGGGTTCCTTGCAGATTTTTGTTTTTTTGTTTTAAAAGTTGGACATAATCCGTGCCCCAACCAGAAGAACCAGAGATTGCAGGTAAAAGAGGACGAAAGGCAACTGTTATGGCAAAAGAACTCGGATTCGTGATGATCACGCCCCACTCCTTGCGCAAATCGCGCACCGGCGGAATTATCGGCCGCTTCAGCCGCATTGAAGGCATTGAGTTTGTTGCCTCGCGCATGTTCGGCCCCAGCCAGGAGCTGGTCAACCGCTATGCCGATCTGCTGCGCGCCAACCCCGATATTAAACCGGCCAACCGGGATATTCTTGCCGACTACGTCCTGCGCGCCTTCGGACCGGAAACCGATACCGGCCGCCCCCACCGCGTCATGGTGCTGTTTTTCGAAGGCGAAGATGCGATCAAAAAAATCTACGCCGCCGCCGGCGGATTCGACGACACTCAGGAATCTTCCGACACCGTGCGCGGCACCTACGGCGACTGCATCCGCGACTCCGCCGGTAAAGTGATTTATTTTGAACCTTCCGTACTGGTGGCTCCCACGGCGGCTTCGGCCAAACAAACCCTCGCCCTCTGGATGAAATATGCTGAACGTGACGGCGGCATCGTCAAAAACGCCCTCAGCCTGCCGGACGCCGACGTCGAGAAAACGCTCGTCATCATCAAACCGGACAACTTCCGCTTCCCCAGCTCGCGCCCCGGCAACATCATCGACCTTTTCTCGCGCTCCGGACTGCGCATCATCGGCGCGCAGGTGCACCGCATCAGCATGGCGGAAGCCAAAGAATTCTACGGCCCGGTTCAGGCGGTACTGCGCGAAAAACTCTGCGGCCGCACCACCGAAAAAGCCTGCGCCGCGCTCGAAGAAGCTTTCGAGTTCCCGATGCCCGCCGAAGTCAACGAGGCGCTCAGCAAAACCCTCGGCCCGTACTACGGCGACCAGCAGTTTTTCGAAATCATGAAATTCATGACCGGCCTGTGGCTGCCCGACGTATCGGAAAAAGATATGACCGCCGACGGGAAAGTGCGCTGCCTGGTGCTGATCTACGCCGGTAAAGACGCCGTGAACAAGATCCGCAACATTCTCGGCCCGACCGATCCGAGCAAAGCGCAGCCCGGCTCCGTCCGTAAAGAATACGGCAGCGACATCATGGTCAACGCCGCGCACGCTTCGGACTCAGCCGAAAACGCCCAGCGTGAAATGGGCATCATCAAGCCCGAGCGCAACCTGCTCAAAACCTGGTTCGAAAAATATTACGCCTAACGGAGAAACGTTTATGTGGAACGGAATTAAATCTGCCCCGGAAGATGCCATTCTTGGACTGACCGAAGCCTTCAAAAAAGATCCGCGCTTCGCCAAGATCAACCTCGGCGTCGGCGTTTATAAAGACGAAGAAGGCCACACTCCGATCCTCGACTCCGTCCGGGCGGCGGAAAGATTGATTTTCGAAAAAGAAAACACCAAATCCTACATGCCGATCGCCGGGGAAAAAACCTACGGCGACGAAGTGCAGAAAATGATCTTCGGTGCGCTCTGCAACCGTTCCGTCACCATCCACACGCCGGGCGGAACCGGCGCGCTGCGCGTCGCCGCCGACCTGCTGGCCAAGTTCAGCAGCAAAACCATCTGGGTCAGCAACCCGACCTGGGCCAACCACAACAATATTTTCGAAGCGTCCGGTCTGACCGTTAAAACCTATCCTTATTATAATGCGACCACCAAAGACCTCGACGCGGACGGCTTCTTCGCCGCGCTCGAAAAAATTCCGGCCGGCGACTGCGTATTGCTCCACGCCTGCTGTCACAACCCGAGCGGCGTGGATCTCTCCGCCG
>JBAZTQ010000149.1:0-6379 GCA_041661845.1 Kiritimatiellales bacterium
ATCGCGCTGCTCGACGGCGAAGTGTCTGGCAACGAAGGAACCATCGAACTGCCCTTCCGCCTTGATGTAGAAAACCGTCCGTACCAGATTTATGATCCGGTGAACGGAAAAACCGGCGTCACGCACTGGAAGGTGCTGAGCACCGACAATAAAAAAACAAGAGTGGAGTTTATTCCGGTTACAGGCCGAACCCACCAGCTCCGCGTACATGCCGCCTCGAAACACGGACTGGGAGTTCCAATCCTTGGAGACCGGCTTTACGGTTCCGGCACCGCGCCGGGACAGCTCAAACTCCACGCCAGCTTCCTGAGCTTCACCCATCCGCGCACCGGCGAACGGCTGGAGTTCCGTTCCGCCCCGCCGTTTTAAAGTTCTCTCGCCAAGCCGCAAAGTCGCTGAATTTTCCAGCCATTGGAACCGTTTTGCGCCTCCGCGCCTTTGGCTTCTGTGTTTTTCTGTGCGTTCTGCGGGCTGAACCTGCCGATTTTTAAAATCCGGTTTTCCTGTTTCATTTCCATGGACGGGTTCTGTACACTGCGCCGCATTATGAAAATCAATCCCTTCAAAGCATGGCGGCCCGCCGAAGATCTGGCGGATAAAATTGCGACTCTTCCTTACGATGTGATGGACCGGAAACAGGCCGCCGAAATGGCCGCCGGCAATCCGCTCTCGTTCCTGCGTGTGACCCGTTCGGAAATCGATCTGCCGGAAAGCACCGATCCTTACTCCGACGCCGTGTACGCCAAGGCGGTCGAAAATTTTGACAAGCTGAAAACCGGCGGCTCACTGGTTCGTGAAGAAAAACCGACGCTCTATCTCTACAGTCAGGAAATGGACGGACGCATCCAGTACGGCGTCGTGGCGCTCTGCAACGTGGCCGACTATGAGTCCGGCAAAATCAAGATTCACGAAAAGACCCGCCGTGCCAAAGAAGACGACCGCACCAAACACGTCGACCGCACCAACGCGCAGACCGGCCCGATCTTTCTGACCTACCGCGACAATGCGGCCATCACCGCCCTGATGCAGAAAACTGCGCAGGAAAAACCGCTCTACTGCGTCACCGCCGCCGGCGGCATCATACACACCGTCTGGAAAATCGCCGACTCCGCGGCCGTGCAGTCCGCCTTCGGAGCAGTTCCGGCTTTTTATGTGGCCGACGGCCACCACCGCGCGGCCAGCGCCGTGCGCGTTGCGCAGATGCGGCGCAAAGACAACCCGAAGCACACCGGCGACGAGCCGTACAACTGGTTCCTCACCGTGCTGTTTCCGGCCGGTCAGCTCAAAATTCTGCCGTACAACCGCGTCGTCTTCGACCTGAACGGTCAGACCGAAGAAGAATTTTTCCTGGGATTGGAAAAGGCCTTCACCGTCACCGCGACTGACCGGAAAATGCCAGACGCGCCCGGCGCGGTCTGCATGTACCTCGACCGCAAATGGTTTCTGCTGACACCGAAAGCCGCGCTGTCCAAAGATCCGGTCGCTTCGCTCGACGTAAGCGTGCTGCAGGATCGCGTACTGGCACCGCTGCTGGGCATCGCCGATCCGCGTGAAAGCAACCGGATCGACTTCGTCGGCGGAATTCACGGAACGCCGGAACTTGAACGGCGTGTTAATTCCGGCGAAGCCGTCGTCGCTTTTTCGCTTTATCCGACCACGCTGGACCAGCTCATGGCCGTCGCCGACGCCAACCTGCTGATGCCGCCCAAGAGCACATGGTTTGAACCGAAACTCCGCGACGGACTGCTGGTCAACACGATCGACTGAGAAGGATGGAACGACGGAATACTGGATTGGTGGAAAGATTGGATCATAACCGATGAAATCTGTAGTGCTGATTCTTCATATCCTGTGGTTGCTCGTTTTTTTCTATGTTGAATTCGCCGCGATTTTTAGCCTGATCAGGCGCAAAAAATTCTGGGAGAAGAAAAATTATACTGAGGCCCAAAAGAAAAAATATCTAAAGCTGTGGGGATTCGCTGCGGTTGTTACACCTTGGCTGATTCATTCAGAGCTCATCCAATTCCTCAAAATATGGGGTTTTCTAGACTGACCGCTTCCAACCTTGGAAAAAGTTTGACTGGGTATAACCGTGGTTATACCTTTCGGGCATGAAAACCGCGATCTCCATTCCGGATGATATTTTCAGTCTGGCCGAGCAGTTTGCAAAGCGGCAGCATCTTTCCCGCAGCGAACTCTATACACAGGCCGTGAGCGAATACGTAGAAGAGCACGAAGCCCTTCTGGTCAGAGAAAAGCTGGATGCCGTTTATTCCACCGAGCCTTCCAAACCGGATCCCGTTCTTACCCGCCTGCAAACTCAGGCCATCGGCAAGGAGGATTGGTAAATGCGGCGCGGCGAAATCTGGTGGGCGGATTTGCCCTCACCTGATGGTTCTGAGCCGGGATATCGCAGACCTGTTCTCATCGTGCAACAGGACGATTTCAATCAAAGCCGCATTTCCACCGTTATTGCCGTCGCATTGACCTCCAATCTGCGGCTGTCCGAAGCCCCCGGAAATGTCCTGCTGAAAAACCGCTGGACAGGACTTCCAAAAGATTCCGTAGCGAATATTTCCCAAATTATTACGCTGGATAAGGCCTGTCTGACCGAAAAAGTTTCCATGCTGCCGGCGTCAAAAACGGCTGAAGTGGATGCCGGACTGAGACTGGTGTTAAATATTTAACACAGCGGAAAATCAAGGTGTTCTTATGCAAAGAAAAAACCGTCTGCTGAGACCGAAGCGTATGCCGGGTATGACGCCCGGCACGCTGGTGATTGATCCGTCGTGGCCGAAGCCGGTGATTCAGGTGATGGCTTACGGGCCGGATCAGTATTTAGAGAAGCGCATCAGCGATGTCCGCGAACTGGACGGTCTGACCGGCAAATATCAGGTGCTATGGGTCAATGTGGACGGACTGGGCGACGAGACCGTGCTCCGTTACCTCGGCCAGCTTTTCAAACTCCACCCGCTGGCACTCGAAGACGTGGTGAGCCTGCGGCAGCGCTCCAAGGTGGATGACTACGAAACCAATCTCTACACTGCCATGCGCATGCTTTACCTGCAGGACGGCAAACTTTTTTCCGAGCAGATCAGCTTTTTCCTCGGCTCCAATTTCGTGCTGACGTTTCAGGAAAATGAAGGAGACTGTCTTGATGCGGTGCGCGAGCGCATCCGCAAAAAAGGCGGAATGGTCTGCAACATGAATGCCGATTACCTGCTCTACTGCCTGATTGACGCCATCATTGACGCCTATTTCCCGCTGCTGGAGTCCTACGACTCGCGGCTCGACGACATGGAAGAGGTCATCCTGAAACATCCGGACTCCTCGTCCGTTGCTCTGCTATTCGGGGTTAAGCGCGACCTGATGACGCTGCGCCGCACACTCTGGCCGGTGCGCGAAATGGCCAGCGCGCTGGTGAACTCCGCCTCGCCGCTGATTACCCAGCCTACGCGGGTTTACCTGCGCGACTGTCAGGATCATGCCGTGCGGCTGCTTGATCTGGCCGAGACCTGCCGCGAACTGGATTCCAGTCTGATGGATTTTTATCTCTCCACCATCAGCAACCGGATGAATGAAATCATGAAGGTGCTGACGATCATTTCCACCATCTTCATCCCGCTGACGTTTATCGCCGGCGTGTACGGCATGAACTTCAAACATATGCCCGAATTGGAAACCCGCGACGGCTATTTTATCGTTCTGGGACTGATGGCGGTTCTCGGTTTCGGAATGTTCGGGCTGTTTATCCGCAAAGGCTGGCTCACTCCTAAACGGAAGCGCCGCCGCCCGAAGTAGAAAACAAAAGGCCGCCCGGTCAGGGCTGCCTTTTTTCACAACCTCCCTGCGGGAAGGTTGTCCTACAAGTTTTATTGTAGGGCTGGCTTCTCCGGTATTCCGGAGAGCCTGCTATGATCTATGCTTTTTTGAAGCAGAGGGTGGCGTTGTGTCCGCCGAAGCCGAGCGAGTTGCTGAGCGCAGCGCGCACTTCCGTCTTGCGGGCGACGTTCGGAACATAGTCGAGGTCGCAGTCCGGATCGGGCGTTTCGTAGTTGATGGTCGGCGGAATAAGGCCTTCTTTGATCGCCATGGCGCAGACGATGGCTTCGACACCGCCGGCAGCACCGAGCATGTGGCCGGTCATCCCTTTGGTGGAACTGACCGCTACCTTGTATGCATGATCGCCGAGCGCTTTTTTGATGGCCAGCGTTTCGCCCTTATCGTTAAGCGAGGTGCTGGTGCCGTGCGCGTTGATGTAATCGATGTCTTCGGCTTTAAGGCCGGCATCTTCGAAGGCAAGACGCATACCGCGGGCCGCCTGTGTCGCATCTGGATCCGGAGCAGTGATGTGGTGGCCGTCGCAGGTACGTCCGTAGCCGGCGAGTTCACAGTAGATTTTAGCACCGCGCGCTTTGGCGTGTTCTTCGCTTTCGATTACCAGAACGCCGGCGCCTTCGCCGATAAGGAATCCATCGCGGTTGAGATCAAACGGACGCGAAGCGCGGGCCGGATCATCGTTACGGGTGGTGAGTGCGCGCAGCGCACAGAAGCCGCCCACGCCGAGCGGAGTGATCGCACCTTCGGTTCCGCCGGTAATCATCACATCCGCTTCGCCGTGCTGAATGATGCGCAGGGCTTCGCCGATGGAGTGCGTGCCGGAAGCACAGGCGCTGGTAACACAAAAATTGGGGCCTTTAAGGCCGTACTGAATAGCAACATGACCGGCGACAATATTCGTGATCATGACCGGAATAACGAACGGAGAAAGGCGTCCGGGACCGCGCTCGCGGTAAATGTCCTGCGACGCTTCCATGATCTGCAAGCCGCCGATACCGGTGCTGACAATCACGCCGATGCGCTCAAGGTCTTCTTTGGTGAAATCCAGACCGGAATCCTGAACCGCCATCATAGAGGCTGCCAGACCGTACTGGGTAAAGAGATCCATTTTGCGGACTTCTTTTTTGGAGATATAGAGCTCGGGGTTGAAGTTTTTGACTTCAGCCGCAATCGTCGTCGTAAATCCTTCGAGATTTTCGATCTGGGTGATACGCGCGCCGCCGGGACGGCCGGTTTTGAGACCTTCCCAGAATTCAGCAAGGTTGTTGCCGATCGGGGTGACTGCGCCCATGCCTGTAATAACCACTTTACGACGGTTCATAATTCTCCTCCCAAAACTAAATAAAAAAGCCGGGAACCTGTTGAAAGGTTCCCGGTTTTTTTACCACAAGCAGTCTTTATTCTCCAAGACCTTTTGACTTGAGATAGTCGATTACGGCACCGACGGAGACGAGCTTTTCAGCGTCTTCGTCCGGAATTTCCGCACCGAATTCTTCTTCGAAAGCCATGACGAGTTCGACGGTGTCGAGCGAGTCAGCGCCGAGGTCTTCGATAAACGAAGCCGAAGGGTTGACCTGGTCGGCGTTCACGCCCAGCTGTTCAACGATGATGTCTTTTACTTTATCTTCAAGTGCCATAGTATTTCTCCTTAATTTCGGCCTCTGTTTAACCGTCTCTTTAACCTACATAACCATGCCGCCGCAAGTCGAAATCACCTGTCCGGTGACATAACCTGAGGCGTCGCCCGCCAGAAAAGCGACCACATTGGCCACATCTTCAGGAGCGCCGAAGCGACCCAGCGGGATATTGGCGAGCATCTTCTGCTGCACCTCTTCTGAAAGCGCATCCGTCATTTTGGTACGGATAAAGCCGGGGGCGACCGCGTTGCAGCGGACGTTACGACTGGAAATTTCTTTGGCCACGGTCTTCGTGAACGCAATCACCGCGCCCTTGGAGGCCGCATAGTTGGCCTGGCCGGGGTTGCCGATGAGGCCGATGATCGAAGCAATATTGACGATGCTGCCGGAGCGCTGTTTCATCATGCCGCGCATCGCGGCTTTGGTGAAGAGAAACACACCCTTGAGATTGACGTTCATCACAGCATCCCAATCCTCTTCGCTCATACGCATCAGCAGGCCGTCTTTGGTGATGCCCGCGTTGTTGACCAGAATATCAACCGCTTTGCCGAAATCTTTTTCAATCTGCTTAACGGTGGTGTCCACGCCTTCGGCGCTGCTGACGTCCACGCTGTAGCATTCTGCACGGCGGCCAAGTGCTTTGACTTTGCCGGCGGTTTCTTCGAGCCACTCGGCCTTGAGGTCGCAGAGCGCAAGATCGGCACCGTCGGCGGCGAGCTTCAGCGCAATCGCCTGGCCAATGCCGCGGGCTGCGCCGGTTACCAATGCAACTTTTCCATCAAACTGTCCCATTAAATTCCCCTATTACGCGTTTTCGCTTTTCTTTCGGTTCAGGCTTCCAAGTCGGAAATGGCGCCTATGTTAGAGACCGAAACGGTCTTGTCAATCCGCTTCATCAGGCC
>JBAZTQ010000150.1:0-6278 GCA_041661845.1 Kiritimatiellales bacterium
GAAATCGCCGCCGCCAAAAAAGCGGTGGATGCCGATTTTAAGAAAGCGGCCAAAGAAGCGCACAAACGCATCACCCAGTTTGCTATCGCCGGACTGCGCGAGGACTGGCGAATGCCCGCGCCGCAGGGCGGCTGGCTCGGCGAAAAATTCGTCGCGCTCGACCGCGTCGGCGCTTACATTCCCGGCGGTGCCGCGCCGCTTGCCTCGACCGCGCTGATGACACTCACGCTGGCCGAAGTCGCCGGTGTTCCGGAGCGCGTTGCCTGTACGCCCGCCACGGCGGACGGTTCGGTGAATCCGTACATTCTTTTTGCGCTCGACCTCGCCGGTGCGACCGAAATTTATAAAGTCGGCGGCATTCAGGCCATCGGCGCGATGGCGTACGGCACCAAGACGATCAAAAAGGTGCAGAAAATCGTCGGCCCCGGCGGGCCGTATGTCACCGCCGCCAAGCGGCTGGTTTACGGCGAAGTCGCGCTCGATATGGTCGCCGGCCCGAGCGAAATCGCGGTGCTGGCCGATGACTCCGCCAATCCCGCGCACGTCGCCGCCGACCTGCTTTCCCAAGCCGAACACGGTACCGGTTCAGAAAAAGCGCTACTGGTGACTACTTCTGAAAAAATGGCGAAAGCCGTTCGTGCCGAACTGGAAATCCAGTCCGCGAAACTGATTCGCCAGAAACCGGTGGCCGAGGTACTGGCGCGCGGCTGTATTTTGGTTGTGGTTCCAAACATTGGAGCAGGGATCGAGCTGTGCAACCGCTTTGCGCCGGAGCACATGGAAGTCATCGTTAACAACGCTGAACGCGTTGCGGCAAAAATTTACCGGGCCGGAGCCATTTTTATCGGACCGTGGACACCGGAAGCCGTCGGCGACTTCGCCGCCGGCCCGAGCCACGTACTGCCGACCGGCGGCACGGCAGCCTTTTTCTCCGGCCTGACGGTCGAAGACTTCCGCCGCCGCGTCAGCCTGATCCACTTCACCAAAGAAGACCTGAAAGAAACCGTTTCTGTGGTCGAAGCGTTCGGCCGCGTTGAAACGCTCGACGCCCACGCCCGATCCGCCACCATCCGGCTTGAAAGGTAAAAGAAGTCGTTGAACGTTAAGGGGGACTTTTGGTGAGCATAAACTTTGATCTAATCAATGGGCGGCTTCACCGTAAAGTCCAACCTCTGGTTCTGCTTATTTTTGAATTCGAGTTCAGTGATTTTGTATGTTCTCTGTAAATATCCAGAATACACAATGTTGTTCTCTGTGTCCAAAAATGGAGTGCGGTCACGAATTTCACCGGAATCCCTGACAAAGTATGTTTTGCCATCTTTTTGGACAACTTTAGGGTTTCTCCATTTGCTGTCATCTCCATCTAACAGGACAAACGCAGTCTTTCCATCTTCTCGCTCAATCAGAAAATATGAATTGTAGAAATCGCATCCTGATTCTTGGACTAGCCTTACGTTGTACGGAGGAACTTCGGCTGGAACTTCAAGTTTCCACCCTCTGACTAGATCAAACTGCCACGCCAAAAACTCACCCCAACCCGAGTTCATTACAACGAACACAAGGATGGCCAATACTCCGAGAATGAGGATGATTTTTAGTTTGGGTGTAGATGATTTCATATTCTATCAGCAGAACGTTGTTTGGACATCATGACGCAAACTTCACGAAACAAGGCGGAGCATAGGGGCGGATTGCGGTGTTTGGCAACACCTCGATACCGGATGTTGACGACGGTGGCCGAGTTATCCGGCCTTTTCCAGAGCTTGGGATAATCCGGTTCTGAAAGGATCGCTCTATGATAGTATCAAATGATGCTATATTGACATGATAGTATCATTTGATACTATCTGTTGCATGAACTGGAACCTTACAGAGTTTAGTTTGTCGATGACGGGCGTGCAGAAGCTGGCCTTTATTCAGCAGTTAATCGGCAAGCTGGAAGGATTACAGTTTTCCCGACCGGTTCCAAAACTCCGTGAAAAAAACCGGGCGCGGTCTATCTGGGGATCCACCGGTATCGAAGGGAACCGCTGTTCCGTGGAGCAGGTCGAAGCGATTGTCCGCGGCGAAACGGTGGCTCTTTCGCAAAAGGAACAGCTCGAAATCCGGAACGCGCTGGAGGCCTATGCCGCTTTGCCGGAATTTGATCCGTTCTCTGTCGATTCGTTTTTGAATGCCCATAAAAAACTGATGGGGAACGGACTTGAACTTGCACCGGGGATTTTTCGGCGCGATCCGGTTGAGGTTTATATTACGGAAACTGAAACGCGCGCCATGCCGCCATGGGAAACCGTTGAGCCGTCTATGCGGGCGCTGTTTGACTATCTCAAAACAAGCGAAGAGCTGATGCTGATCAAGTCGATCCGGTTCCACTTTGAGTGCGTAAACATTCATCCGTTCTTTGACGGCAATGGCCGCACGGCCCGGTTATGGCAGACGCGACTATTGATGCTGGAGCATCCCGTTTTTGAGTTTCTTGATGTGGAATCCATGGTGTTCGAACAACGGGAAGAATATTACCGCCAGATCCGGTTGGCTCAGGAAAGCGGCAAGGCGGACGGCTTTGTTGAATTTATGCTGGAGCAGATCCGCCGCTCGCTTTCCAATCTTTGGGAAAGCAGCGCGAAGAGTTCCGGTGGCTATGCCGACCGGCTTGCGGCGGCGAAACAGTCGCTGGGTGCTGATTTTTCCCGCCAGGAGTATTTAAAATTATTCAAAACCATTTCGGCTCCGACCGCCAGCCGTGATTTAGCGGCGGGCGTGGCGGACGGTCTGCTGGTTCGCAAAGGGGATAAACGGACGACGGTTTACCGGTTTGTTTGAAAGCGAAAAAGTCCCGCGGTAGATTGTAAGTTTAAATGCCGCATTTTTTCGGTAACGAAGCATTTTATGCCGCCATCTCCTGAATGAACAGTTCCTCTGCGGTTTTAAATCCAAAAATCCGGCGCAGTTCTTCCGGAACTGCTTTGACTGCTGCCGGCGGCAGTGAAACCGCAATCCCAGGATTTCAAAGCCCGCCGCCGGCGATCCGGGCGCCGCCGCCTCTTCTGCCGCAAAACAGAAAAGCCGCCCGGAAGGACGGCTTTTTGATTAACGGCGCGGAGGGCCGGAACGGCGGGGCGGCGGACGTCCGCCCGGACGCGATCCGCTGCGGCTTCCTTGCGGCGGGCGGCTTTCGCGGAAAGGCGCTTTACGTACCGGCGCGGGCAGTACCAGCATTTCCGGCTCGGGCTGGATGCAGGGCAGGCGTTTGCCGAGCAGTTCCTCGATCGCCGGCAGTTCGAACGACTCTTTTTCGCAGGCGAAGGTGACAGAGATGCCTTTTTTGCCGGCGCGGCCGGTGCGGCCGATACGGTGGACGTAGTCGTCGGGCTGCGCCGGAATGTTGAAGTTGACGACGTGGGTGATATCGTCGACGTGGATGCCGCGTCCGGCGACGTCGGTGGCGACGACGAGTTTGCAGCGTCCGTCTTTGAAGTCGGAAAGAATGCGCTGGCGCTTGTTCTGGGCGACGGCGCCGGAGAGCATCTCGCTGTCGATGCCGTAGCGGTAGAGGGCGTCGGAGAGGCGTTCGGCCTGATCGCGGCGGTTGGTGAAAATGAGTGCGGAGCTTTCGCCGGCCTCTTTTTTGAGGATGTTATAGAGCAGGGCGAACTTCTGATCGTCGGTGACCAGATAAACCTGCTGGTCGATCAGCTCCGTGGCGTTGTGGTCGGGTTCGATTTCAATTTTGCCGGGGTCAACCATCCATGCGGAGGCCAGACGCATGACTTCGTCGTCGAGCGTGGCGCTGAAGAGCAGGGTCTGCCGGTTTTCTTTGGGCGGGGTTTTGTAGACGATTTTACGGACGTCGGGGATGAAGCCCATATCGAGCATACGGTCGGCTTCGTCGATGACCAGCACTTCGACTTCACGCAGGTTGATGACGCCCTGATTGGCGAAGTCGATGAGACGTCCGGGGGTCGCGACGATGATATCGACCGGCTCTTCGAGCATGCGGCGCTGTTTGTCGTAGTCGATGCCGCCGTAGATGGCGACCGTGTGAAAAGGGGTGTATTTGCTGAGCTTTTCCGCGTCGTCGCGGATCTGCATGGCCAGTTCGCGCGTCGGAGCAAGAATGAGGGCGCGCGGCGTTCCGGATTTAGGCGCTTCCTGCCTGTTCTTGATGAAACGGGTGAGAATGCCGAGCAGGAAGGCGGCGGTTTTGCCGGTTCCGGTCTGCGCCTTGCCGGCCATATCTTTGCCCGCCAGAGTGAGCGGCAGAATTTCCGCCTGAATGGGTGTGCAGTATTGGAAGCCAAGGTCGGCGATGGCGTGCAAGACCGCGTCGGGCAGGTTCATGTCCTGAAAACGGGATTTGCCCTCTTTCGGCTCAACCTGAAATGAGGCCGGATCCCAGGGCTCGACGGTTTTCCGGACCGGAGCGTGCTGTTTCCGGTGCGGTACGGCATCGCCGGGTTTACGGTCGTGACCGCCGCGGTGGGTGCTGTGCTTACGGGGAGCCTCCGCTTTGGGCTGGTGTTTGGCGTCCGGCTTTTTGGATTCAACAGGCGGCTTTGCGTCGGCTTTGGGCTGCGAGGGACGGTAAGTTTCCTGTCTCTTGAACAGTTTTCCGATTTTTTCGATAAAAGAAGGCATGAACTACATTTCCGATTTTTGATTGCCGATTGAAGCGCAGAAATGCGGCCGGAATCGGTCGATCTATGACAAGGGGTGGCATTAAAAAGGTTTCCTAATTATTTTGCCATAAATAAATTAGAATTTAAAATCGGGTGCTTTTGAGGGTGGAAAGGAAATTCATGCAGATTGCCTGTTTAGATTTGGAGGGAGTGCTGGTTCCGGAGATTTGGATCAACGTGGCCGAGCGTACCGGTATTAAGGAGCTGCGAGCCACTACCCGCGATATTCCGGATTATGACCGGCTGATGCGTCAGCGCCTGCGCATTCTGGACGAACACAACCTGAAGCTCGCCGACATTCAGGCGGTCATTGCCGGCATGGATCCGCTGCCCGGCGCGCACGAATTCCTGAACCGGCTGCGCGAAAAGTTCCAGATCATCATTCTTTCCGATACCTTCTACGATTTCGCCGCGCCGCTGATGCGGCAGCTCGGCCACCCGACCCTGCTGTGCCACCGTCTCAAAATCGACGGAGACGGACGGGTTGCCGACTACCATCTCCGGATGCCCGACCAGAAACGTGAAGCGGTCAAAGCACTGCACCACCTGAAGTTCAAGGTGACCGCCGCCGGCGATTCCTACAACGACACCGCGATGCTCGCCGAAGCCGATACGGGCATTCTGTTCCGCCCGCCGCAGAACGTTGCGGATGAATTTCCGCAGTTTCCGGTCACCACCACTTATGATGAGCTGTACGATGCTTTTCTGAAAGCGAGTGCAGAGATTTAACAAGGAGTACAACCCCATGACCCGCAAAGAAAAACACATGATCAAGCACCTGATCCAGTTACAGGATCTGGTGGCCGCCCGCGCCCAGCAGCAGGCTTCGATGCCTTCACAGCGCTTTCAGCAGCTCGACAGGAGCATCAAAACCCTTGATGACGAATTGCCGATCGAACTCAAGACGCACTTCAACCGCCTTCTGCAGAAAAGCATTGAAGCCATTGTTCCGGTTCACGGCGACAACTGCTCCGGTTGCGGTTTTGCCCTTACCAAAACCATGGTGAACAGCATTGCCGCAGGCAACGAACTCAACCGCTGCCCCAACTGCACACGAATTCTCTACAAGCCGGACGTGCCGCTGACCCGCCGCTCAACCCGCCGCCGCTGGGGCGATCCCGTCAAGCGCGGTATCGAACGGTTCTCCGCGCCCGAACTGATGATTGCCTCTCTCAAAGGAACAACCAAAGAGGAAATTCTTCTGGAAATGTGTGAAAACCTGCGCGCCGAAGGGTACGTCGAAAACTGCACCGACCTGCATGACGCCGCCTTGCGCCGCGAGGCGATTGTCCCGACCGCCGTCGAACACGGCATCGCTTTCCCGCACGTCCGCGGTGTCGAAGGCGGCGGGCTGACGCTGACGCTGGGCATCAGCAAAAAGGGCGTGGACTTTGGCGCACCCGGTGAAAAGCTCACCAGAATCTTCTTCTACATGGTCATTCCGACCGCCGCGAGCGCCTTCTACCTGAAGCTGCTTTCCGGTCTGACGCAGAGCTTTGCGACCAAAGCGGCGCGCGACTCCCTGCTCAATGCCAAGACACAGGAAGAGCTTTGGAAGGCGCTGGTTAAAGCCACCAAAAAGATGATCCAGTAATTGCC
>JBAZTQ010000151.1:0-6275 GCA_041661845.1 Kiritimatiellales bacterium
CGCTCTTCCGATCTCCGGCCGGAATCCACGCCAGACCTTTCGCGAACGCCTTTTGATAAACCAGTTTGCCGGCTTCGTCGAACGGTGTTTTCGCCGCACGGTCTTTGACGAGCTCAATGCCCATCAGGCAGCCCTTGGCGCGCACGTCGCCGACAATGGGATGCCGTTCCATCATGCCGCGCATATATTTCATCGCCAGCGCTTCCAGATGCGCGGCGCGTTCCAGCAGGTTTTCCTCTTCGATCACTTCGAAGCAGGCGAGCGCGGCGGCGCAGGCCATCGGGTTGCCGCCGTAGCTGGAGGACGCGGAAATTTTCTCAATGCTTTCCTTGTAAGGCTCGCGCACGCAAACCGCCGTCACAGGGAAGCCGTTGCCGAAACCTTTGCCGAGCGTTACGACATCCGGCAGGACGTCCCAATGTTCGCAGGCCAGCCATTTGCCGGTGCGGCCCATGCTGGTGAGCACTTCGTCCGCCATCAGCAGGATTTTGTTGCGGTCGCACATGGCGCGGAGTTTCGGAAGAAAATCGTCCGGTGGCATGACCGATCCGCCCCAGCCCTGAATCGGCTCGAGTACGAAGGCGGCGACCATGCGGGCCGTGCCGCGCTGGATATATTCTTCGTAAAACGCGATGTAGGCGTCGGTATCAATTGTGCCGTCGGCCTTCTTCCAGAGAGGACGGTAAGGATTGGGGCGCGGCACCATGTGGCTGCCCGGAACTCGGGTCGGCCCGTTGACCTGGGCGGAGAATTCGGCCAGCGAAACGCCGCCGAGGGTTTTGCCGTGGAAATCGTTGAAGCACGAAATCATTTCGTGTTTACCGGTTGCCGCGCGGCAGACGCGCAGGCCGGCTTCGACCGCCGCCGTGCCGCAGTCGTAGAGCTGGAAGCCGTTAAGATCGCCCGGCAGGGTGGCGGCCATTTTTTCCATCAGCCGCGTTTTGATTTCCGTGGTGAAGTCGTGGCAGTTCATCAGCTGTCCGGCATATTTCTGAACCTGCTCGGTCACTTTGGGATGGCAGTGGCCCAGCGTGGTCACGTAGATGCCCGACGAAAAGTCGATGTACTCGTTGCCGTCCACGTCTTTCATCGTGCAGCCGTGGGCGGACTCGAAGGCCACGGGGAACAGCTTGACCTGTCCACTCAGGCCTTTGAAGTAGCGTGTGCAGCGTTCATGAACGGCTTTGGACTTCGGGCCCGGAGCCGGAACTTTCATGGACGGGATTTTTTTCAGATCAACTTTTGCCCAGGCGGGCGATGCGGTTTTTGTACTCATAGAGTATCTCCTTCGGTTGGTTATTGTTCCTGTTAAATCATTTCAATCCGGTTCAGTTTGCAGAACGCCTTCAGCTGCGCGGTCGTGTCGCCGTACGAAATAATGTAGTGCTGGCAGGCCACTTTCTCCGCGAACTCTTCCACCGGCGTGTCGAGGATGATTTCCAGTCCGGGCAGCTGCGGAGCCGGCGGCTGCCAGCCCGCTTCCTCCCAGGAACGCGGCGTAACCGCCGTTCCGGTGACCACATGCATGGCGTAGCCCCGGCCGTACGGCAGAAATCTTGAAAACGTGACCCGTCCGGTTTTTACCTTCGAAACGTTGAGGATGCCTTCGCTGAAGCTTCCGAAACGCGTGGGCCGCACGCACACGTCTCCGTCCACCACAGCGGCTGGAACGTAATCCGGCACACCAACGAGAACGCGGTCTTCCATGAACTCGTAAAATTCAAAATAGGCCGCCGCCTGACCGGTGAGTGCGCGCACAATGAGCTGCGTCACGGAGCCGAGCGAATCGTTTTCCGGCGTGGTCGGAATGTTCAGCTCATTGGCAATCAGCATGAGAATCATTCCGGGCGGCAGCTGCAGAAGCTTCTTCATGCCGTCCACGTCAATGAGAGAGACGGCGTCGTAGCGCCGTTCTTCAATGATCGTTTTGAGAGCCAGATAGTACCGGGCGCTTTTTTCGAGCGTCTGCGGTTCGGCCGGTTTTTCAAATTTCCAGGCGCGCTTAACCCGTTCAACGATCGTTTGCACTTCTTCCGCCGTGACGCGTTCCGCACGCTGCACCATATCGAGCATTTCGAAAATCTCGATTTCCACGCCGAGCGTTTTCTTCAGTGACACGCCGTCGAACAGCGTCGCGTAAAGGTTCATGTCGCGGTAGCCCATCATGCCGACTTTGGACTGCTGCAAAGCGCGGGTGGCGCTCACCGACAGCAGGAAATTTTTGATCGTTTCAATCTTCGGCGGTTTGCCGGGGCAGTCGTAAACGAAGCTGAAACGATAGCCGAGATCCTCCATGGTTTTCCTGAGGGCGGTGGTTCCGGCCTGGTCGGCGGTCGTGATGAGCCGGTTGCCTTCGTAATAACCGGCCAGTCCCCACAGGAGCATCGGCACGTGTTTGAATTCATTGATGACGCCGATGACCGCGTGCGTCGGAATCCAGCCGGCAATGCAAACCACCAGCACATCAATGCGTTTGGCGGACAGCTCCTTCACCGCCCGCCGCACATCCTGTCCGGCAGGATCGTCGCTGACCGGAGCTGTATCGACCACGGTTAAATTCAGTCCCGCGAGAACCGCCCGTGCGGCGCTGCACTTTTTCTCAATAATTTCACGCGGCGAATTCACTTCGCCGAACCCGACAAAACCTACGGTTATATTTTTCATGTCCGGTTATCCTTTCCACAACTGGTCAATGGCCTGCACGCTGGCTTCAGTGAGCATCTGTCCGCCCTCCGGGCCGACTATTCCGTTTATGATGAGAGCGCCGTAGCCGCCGACGGTTACTGCGCGGGCGGTCGGCAGGTAACTGCCTGTGTCGCAGGTGAGCTGTACCACAAAAGTTTGTTTCGCCCGGCTTTGCGCAATGATCGCCTGGCCGTAGTCCAGATAGAGCTCAAACGGGTTGGTAATAAAGGCGCACTCGCCGATCCGGAGAGCGTGCATTTCCATTGAAAAGGGCGGTCGGCTGTCCTGTTCTTCAAAGCGCTTGATGACCGCCTGTGCGTTTTCGAGCTGCACAAAATCGAGTTCTTTATTGTCAAACGGCCCGTGCGGCTGGCGTTTTTCGCCGTCGTGTGTGTCTTTCACAAACTCGGCAAACAAGGTGCGCGAGGCCGTCAGAAAATCCGGATAGCCGGCGGTCAGCCGCTTCACTTCCTCGCAGGCCGCTTTATATTCTTCCGCTCCGGCCCGCCGGATGGGGAGCTCAAGTTCTGTCACGGTATGCCGGAAAACCGGCGTGCGCTCGATACGGCTGCGCGCGGCGGCATAGCCTTCCGCGACAGCTTTTTCGAGCCGTTGGGCAATGGCGGTTACGCCGCTTTCATTCCAGTAGTTGATTTCATCTTTTGACTGCGCCGGCAGATTCCGGGGCGACTGGTCGCCGGCGGCGCTCAGCTGTGCCAGCACATGCACCTGATCGCCGTACGTGGCGCGGATACGTTTGCGCAGCTCGCCGAAGAAGTCCGCAGACACTGCGTACTGCGCTTCCATCACCTGGGCCGGGCAGGCGGCATTGACAACTACACCGGTCAATTGGTTCTGGGCATCCCATGTAAAAAGCATTCTGACCACAGGGTCGTTTGCGGCTTCCACTCCCAGAAAATCCTCCCGGTCTGTTTTGCCGTACATCTCCGCGTGCCCGTCGGCATAAAGCGTCCGGCGGCAGAATCCTGTCACCGCATAGGCGCTGGCTGAGCTCACCCCGGCAGGCTTACGGCTGTTCCACGCGTTTTCCACCGCCTTGACAACGCGCTTGAGCAGGAACGCCCGTATTTCAGCGGGCTGCATGGCATGCGTTGCCGGAGCCCACCAGCGAAAGGGTGCAAACCAGGTCGGTCCGCTATGAATATGTGTGGCGTTGAGGAAAATCGTTTTCGGATCGAGATCCGGAACCAGCGTACGAACCGCCTCGCGGACCTCTTCCTGGAAATCTTTTTCGACATAGAGAATGTCCATTGACACCATGACGGACTGTCCGGTTCCACTGTCGATCGCCAGTGCAGTGACCGCCAGAGGATCACGCACGCTTTTTGATATCCGCTGGTAGTACTGCCCGATTAACTCAACGGGTTTGTCAGGAGTTATGTCCTGGATGTCCCAACCGATCATAAGTTTTGTTTTCATATTCAGTAATTTACCTCCGGGAATCCGCCTCAATGACATCGGTCATTTTTTTCCAATCTGATAAACCGGAATAGGCATCAACGCCATAGAGATTGTCGCGCCCTGCGAGCATCGCGTACCGGGCGGCTGTTTCGATCTCCGCGCCGTTCAGCAGAGCGGAGAGGAATCCGGCCACGGCACAATCGCCGGCACCGCAGGCATTCTTAAACCGGAGAGCATCGACCGGAAGCGGCGCGGCCCATAACCCGCGAGGCGCCTGGCCGCCGGACGGAACTCTGAGCGGTGTTGAGCTGTTAAGCTTCCCGATATCACCGGTCCGGATGTACGCGCCGCGATGTCCGGCCTTGATCATCAGCACGTTGACGCCCATATCCAGTATCCGGTCCGCAAGGCGCTCAAAAAGTTCCTGCGGGATGGCATCCACCATATCGCCGCCAGCCGTGCCGGCCAGGATGCGCGCATAGTGCTCCGGTTCCAGCATGAAGAGGATTTCCTCAATGCTGGGTACAAAGATGTCCACATACGGCAGCGTGTTCGCCAGAATACTCTGCCGGTCGGCCTTTCCTGCAGGACTGTCTGAGTCAGGCAGGGCCATATCCAGGGAAGTCGCCGTGCCGAGTTCACGAACTCGCTTGAACAGTTTTTGGAGCTCTGCGCCGTCGTTTTCCCACAGACTCTTCATCAGAGGTGGGTAGCCGAAATGGAAAAGACGGCTTTCCGCGACCGTTTTGCAGTCAATATCATCTGAACTGAAAACCCCGTTACAGCCCGGATCCTCGAAAAATATCCGGTCCATACCGGGAGGCGCAACGACAATGCCGTACGCCGTTCCCGCCCGGCGGTTCCGGCGGATGCCGCCGGTTACACCTTGTTCCTGAAGCTGAGTTACCACAACATCACCCAGCGCATCACAGCCGACGCATCCCATCAGTTCGACCCGTTGGCCGAATTTTTTCATGGCGAGGCCGGTGTTGGCCACGACGCCCCCCAGCGAAATACTGAGACCTTCGGTTTCGATCAGCTTACCTGGCCGAAAAAGTTCCGAAGCCGGAACCGACGCTCTGTCCGGCGGAAATCCCGGTGCGATATCCACGCCAAGATAACCTGCCACCACGGCATCCAGTGAAAAGCTGTTTCTTGAATTCGTCATAAATTCTGTTCATAAGCTAACACGAACAACAGACCCGATCTTCCTGTGATTTGACGAAACATGGTTGTTTTTTGACTGAATTTTGGATATTCTTTCTTTCAACGTGATAATTTACAACCTGTATTTTGCAGGGTAGAGCAGAGGCGCGCTTCAATGCATCAGAACAAACCATTACGTGCTGAATTTGAGAAAATTGTTGCGGATGAGCAGCAGTCGTTTCTCTGGAGGCGGGTGATCCGCAAACAGTTCGGGGCTCCTTACCATTATCATCCGGAATATGAACTGATTTATATCCGCCGGGGATACGGACGGCGGCTGGTCGGAGGATCCATCGCGCATTTCGGCCCCGGCGACCTTGTATTCATTGCTCCAAACGTGCCTCATATGTGGCGGGTGGCACCCAAATGTCCGGAGGCGGAGACGTTTTATATCCAGTTTCTGCCCGGGTTTATAGGTGCAGAGTTCTTCAAGCAGCCGGAAATGCAGCCGGTGCGGGAATTGATGGAGGCTGCCCGGGTCGGCGTGACATTCAGTGCGCCTGTTCGTAAAGAAACGGCCTCCCGGTTTAAAAAATTCCCGACACTCAATACATCCGAACGCCTGCTGGAGCTTCTGGATATTCTCTACCGCCTGAGTCAGGACCGGGACAGCCATCCTGTGGGACATTCCGCGGGCCGGACCCGCCTGAACCGGAGGCAGGAGGAACGGATCAGCAAGGCGTTTCAGTATCTCAATCAGAATCTGACCGGCCCCATATCGCAGGCGGAAATTGCGCGGAGCGTGAGGCTCAGCTCAGCCGCGTTCAGCCGTCTATTCAAAAGCACAACCGGCAAGTGTTTCATGGAAGTGGTCAAAGAGCTGCGTATTGCGCAGGCCTGCCGGCTTCTGACTGAAACCACCCGCACCATATCCGAAATCGCTTACGAATGCGGCTACGAGACCCTTTCACATTTTAACTGTCAGTTCCGAAGCGTTATGAAAACGACGCCGAGCAGGTATC
>JBAZTQ010000152.1:0-6084 GCA_041661845.1 Kiritimatiellales bacterium
GGTTATGTGGCGCAGATCAGCGGCGAGTTGCAGGAATGCATGCCCGGCTGGAAAGTCGTGGTCGGAACACAGGAAGCCAGCGATATGGAAAGCTGGGTTAAAGTAACCTATCCGCAGCATGTAAAATAGTCAGGCGGTAACTCAAATGCCTGTTGTAACTTTCCAGCCGTCGGGAAAAAGCATCGTAGCCGCGGCCGGTTCCAGTCTAATGGAATGTGCCCGGTCAGCCGATGTAACCATTGACGCGCCTTGCGGCGGAAAGGGCACCTGCGGCAAGTGCATGGTGCGCGTTATTTCCGGCGCCGTGGATTCCCAAAGTCTCGGCGCGCTTTCGCAGGAGCTGGCGGCGGACGGCTATGTGCTGGCCTGTAAAACAAAAATTCTGGGCGATGACGTAACCGTTGAGACACCGCAGCGCACCGGGTGGGACGGCGGAAAGTTTGTCGAATCGCTGGAAGAGGAATGTCTGATCCGCCGCGAGCTGCTGCCGGATAAGTGGGAGTTTGATCCGCTGGCCGTCAAGTGGATGATCGAAGTGCCGCCCGCCGGACTGGAAGACGGCCTTTCCGATTTTGACCGGTTCACCCGCGCCCTCCAGCACGACTGGGGACAATATGACGTGGTCTGTTCCATCAATGTACTGCGCGGACTGGCCGACACGTTGCGGCTGGATAACGGAAGGGTGACGGTCTCGCTGGTGCGGGACGGTAACCGGATTCACGTTCTTCGTGTTGAACCGAGCGACAGTACGGTGCGCAATTACGGAATCGCGGTGGACATCGGTACGACCACGGTGGCGGTTCAGCTGGTTTCCCTTGAGGTTGGGAAAATCATCGCCACGCACTCGAACTATAACGACCAGATATCCTGCGGGCTGGATGTGATCAGTCGCATCAATTATGCACGTCAACCTGAACGGCGCGAAGAACTCCGCGTCCGCGTTTTGAAAACAATCAACGGGCTCATTAAAAAAGCAACCGGCGCGCACAGTGTGTCACCGTCGGAAATCTGCAATGCCGTAATCTCCGGCAATACAACCATGCTGCATCTGTTGCTCGGACTGAATCCTGAATACATCCGGCTGGAGCCGTACACGCCGACGATCATGAAGTCTCTCCATCTGACGGCCGCGGAAGTCGGTGTCGAAATTAATCCCGATTCCTGGGTTTGCCTTTCCCCGTGCGTCGGCAGCTATGTCGGCGGCGACATCACCGCCGGACTGCTTTGCACGGATCTGGCGACGGACAGCGCGGAGGTGAATCTCTTCATCGACATCGGCACCAACGGCGAAATCGTTATAGGTAATAACGAGTTCCTGATGGCGTGCGCCTGTTCCGCCGGTCCGGCTTTTGAAGGCGGCGGCATTGATTGCGGCATGCGCGCGGCGCTGGGCGCTATAGAGCGCGTCGAAGTCGATCCCGCCACCGGCGTCTGCCGGAAGTGGACGGTCGGCGACACGAAGCCGGTCGGCATTTGCGGCTCCGGTATGATTGCACTGCTGGCCGATCTTTTTATCACCGGCTGGATTGATTCCGCCGGAAAGCTGAACCGGGGAAAGCCGTCTCCGGCCATCGAAATCTCCGGACGCAATGCTTTCTATGTTGTCGCGACCGCCGAAGAGAGCGGCACCGGCAAGACACTGCGCATCAGCGAGAGCGATATCGAAAATATTATTCGCACCAAGGCGGCGATTTATTCTGCCTGCGCGTTGATGCTGAAACAGGTGGAAATGACTTTTGATGATCTGACGTGCATTTATATTGCCGGCGGATTCGGCCGTTTCTTGGATCTGGATAAAGCGACCGTGCTTGGCTTAATTCCCGATCTGCCGCGCGAAAAATTTAAATACATCGGGAACTCTTCGCTCATGGGTTCTTACATGACGCTGGTTTCCCGCGACTATTATCAGCGGCAGATCGAACTGGCCAACCGCATGACCTATATCGAGCTGAGCACCGATCCAACCTACATGGATCAGTACACGGCAGCGTTGTTTCTGCCGCACACAGATGCCGCTCTGTTTCCCACGGTTAAGCCGAAAAAATGATTGCTTTTAAAAGGTGTAACGTAGATATGGGATACTGATGATTACTGAACATCGTATATTTTATAAACTGCGCCGGTATTTCTTCGTAACGCTGATAATGTGCATTGGTACTCTCCTCGTGTACACAATCCACATAAGAAGGCACTGTATAAAATTTGTTGAAAGCGAAATAGGGACTAAGAAATATGAGATAGTCACTGTGCGGGTTGGTCGGCACCGAATTTTTAATCGAGAGAACATCCCTTTTGGGTGGATAGTTTCAATTGAGCCGAAAAGAGCGGTGTTGGATGCAGACGTGGTTTTTTATTTTACATGGGATGGGGTTTTCTTGGGGAAAACCAAGCTGGCCTTGGAATAATCTGTTGGCCATGTCAAAACAGGATGCACAGACTGAAGCGATCCGGCAGGCCGTCATCAAACTCAAACCGGTTGATCTGCCGGCGCGGTGTGCGGCGCTGAAGCTTCCGGCTCCAGTTGACGGGCGCATACAACTGCGGGCGTTCGGCACCGACTTTCATCTGATCACGGACACCTTCGAACTGTTTATCAGTAAAACCGGCGCTCCGGCAAAAGACGCCGACCGCATTCTGATCCTTCATCTGCTGTTGTGCGACTTGCCGCTGACTGCGTCGGATGAACTGATCACGTTCCGGGACTTTCCCGGCGGAGCATTTTATCTGGAGCCTTTTCTTTCCCGCACCGTCCGACCGCTGGTCAAACGCTACGGGAACCGGCTGGATGAACTGAAAGCCGTCATGAACCGCTTTGACTTCCAGCCTTTGGAACTCGGCGATTTCAGCGCACGGATTCATGCCGTCGGCTGTCTTTATGTCACGCTGGTTTACCGCCTCGGCGACGACGAATTTCCGGCGGAAGCGGAACTGTTTTTCAATGCGCCGGTCAAACGCGCCTTCTGTGCGGAAGATGCCGCCGTGCTGGCCGGACGCATCTGTTTTGGTCTGTTCTAATACTGCGTTATGGATAATTCGTCATATATTTCGATTGTTGATTGTAGGACAGGCTTCTCTGTAGTCAGAGAGCCTGTGCTCTCAACGTGTACTCTTCATGCCACACGCTCCCGGATACGGGAAGCGCGTCCTACAATTAGGCGACATACCGGAATACTACGTTAAACATGAAACTCATCGTCATCAGCGGATTTCTGGGAAGCGGCAAGACCACCTTACTGCTTACACTGGCCAAAACGTTCAGCGAGCAGGGGCATAAAGTCGCCATCATCGAAAACGAAGTCGGCAAGACCGGCGTGGATGGAGAAATGCTCAAAGCCGAAGGTCTTTCTGTCCGGGAAATTTACTCCGGCTGTGTCTGTTGCAGTCTCCGGCACGATCTGATTCACACGCTGTTGGAGCTGGAGCGGGAAGTGCAACCGGATATTGTTTTTCTGGAACCTTCCGGTGTCGCCGGACCCAAACAGATTCAGCATTGCCTGTGCGGGTACAGCGGCGAGATCGAAAAGACCGTTATGATTGCGGTCGCCGATGCCCAGCGGTTGCCGGCCATCCGCGACTTTTCAATTCCGCTGGTTCACGACGGAATCGAGATTGCCGATCTGGTAGCCATCAACAAGGCCGACCTTGTTTCGCCGGAACAGCTTGGTGAACTTCAGCAGCGACTGCTGGAAGTCAACCCGTCCGCCGAAATATTTTGCATCTCGGCGCAGCAGGGGACAAACGTCGATCAGCTGACCGGCAAAATCACTGCTCTTATCGCGCAGGGCGAAACAGAAAAACCGGCGGTCGAACTGTCCGCAGAGAACGACTTGCCGAAAGCCGCTATCTTCGCTTCGTCTGTGACCGTGGAATCCCCGAACGCTGGCGCAATCAAACTGATTGAACAGTTCCTGCAACAGCTTGGTCGGCAGTTAAAACCTGTCGATGGTATTTTGATCGGGCATCTCAAAGCCATCGTCAAAACCGAGCCGACAGGCTATGCGGTGTTCAGCGTAACGAATCACGACCAGCCGCCGGTTCAGAAGGGCCGGTTGCCGGACGGCCCGGTCGAACGGTTTACCTTAACCGTGAACGCCATTATCTACGGCATGAGTGAAGGGCCGTTCAAACGTCTTTGTCTGGCCCGGTTCCGGACTTTGGAAACAGAACTGCGAGGGAAATAATATGCCGCGCTGCCCCGGACAGGATATGCGTTACTGGACGGCCAAAGACATTTTTGATGTCAGCTGTCCGTATTGCGACAACTCCATCGAGTTCTGGAAAGACGAACCGTTCCGCCTCTGCCGCGTCTGTCGGAAAGAGGTGCGCAACCCGCGCATTGATCTCGGCTGCGCCAAGTGGTGTAAATTCGGCAGCCAGTGTCTCGGTCATTCCGCCGATGAACAGCTGGCCGCCGCGCCGGTCATCGAAAAGCTCAAAGCGCAGCTGAAAACGCTGACTGAAACAGCGCCGGAGCGGTATGAGCTGGCGATGGAAATCTACCGGATCGCCAACCTGTTGCTGACTTCAGAAGGCGGCGATCCCTGCCGTATAAAAACCGGCGCGCTGCTGGTCGCAATGCTTCAAGGCGAAGAAAAACCAACCGACGCCGCGCGCCGGATGCTTCAGTCCACAATTCTTCCCGCCGAAGAACAGGATGCCGTCTGTGAATTGCTCGCTCAGGTTTTATCCGGTGCCAAACAGCAATCATTGGATGCTTCTGTAGTCAACGATGCGCTGATTCTGGCCGGTGCCGGATTCGAAGATGAGTCTGAGTCATCCGGCCTGACTACCGCAGGTGCCAAAATGATCTACGCGTTACAGCGGAGCAAAAAAGCAAAATAGCGTTTTTCGCGGAGTTGATGGCCTTAAGAATTGAACATTTTGGGCGAGCAGTGGTTTTAGCCACGGTGTTTACGAACCAATGCGGTAACTTCGATTCGATTCGTCAGTCGGTCTGCGGAAGAAAGACTGCGTTGACGATTCATGTATGAGCATGGAATGTTCAATGAAGACACTGTGTCTCTCCCTTGTGTCCAAGCCCACTTGCCGATGAATACCACAACGTTCGGTTCCAAATAGCGAAGCCAGCGAACGAAATGCTCTTTGATGCACTGACTCGCAAGATACGCGGTGGGCTTTTTGTCGCAGGCCGTGCGGCAACGGATAACATTGCAATACGCTATATCTTCTAGCGACAGTTCACACTCAGCCAGTGGGAAGTAGTTGTTCGTGATTGGCCAATCCGGAATAAATTCGCGTAGGACTATACCAAGTTCGGAGTACCGCTCATGAGTTGGCTCATCGCGGAGCAGCCGAAGAGCATTTGTGTATGGGCGATCTCGGACCTCGAGTTTCTTGGGCGTACCTGGATTCTGTCCGACCAGAAGAACGCGAGCCTTCAAGTACCCGGTGCCTACATAGCCAGGTTGCGGCACGTTTTCTGCAACGTCGCGAAGTATGTTGCGATCTGTGGATGGAGTACATTTAGTGCATGCTACGATCTTCGCGAATTCTGTGTGCCATGCGATTTGTGTATTCATGTCAAGTAGCTGAAGGTCTTGTTGAACAAACTTTAACTCTGGTTTTTACCCTGAAAGATTTTCTATTTCACGAGCAGACTAAGAAATGGAGCCGGTCTTGGCAACTGGGGAAAAGGATTGGTTTTAGGCTCTCGCCTGTAGCCGGGGCCGGTGGCCCCGGAAGGTGATAAGGCGCGGCCATCGTCCGCACCCACAGAACTTCTGAGTTGCGCATAGAGAAAACGGCTCCGCCGGAGGCGTCGCCCTGCCGATGATTTTCCAAGGTGGGGCGAGTTCTCCGAACGAGCCGTTGAAGGAATGCATGAAGGCATCTTCCGGAGTCATCAGAGCAACAAAGTCATATTTATAGGCTGCTTTTTGCTGATTTAGCGGGTGTGTCGGCAAGATCGTCATAACTATTAAAAATGCCTTCTATTCCGTGAGGGTATCTTGGCGTACATTCCAAGCCATCAAGTACGAACCAACACGGGGAGAATTTTATGACAGGTAAAGAACTGCTTCTGAATGCGCTGAAAGGCAAAAAAACTTCGCGGCCGGCATGGCT
>JBAZTQ010000153.1:0-5998 GCA_041661845.1 Kiritimatiellales bacterium
AGCTCTTTGTGCCCTTGTGTTTATTACCTCTTGGGCCAGAATTTGTCGGTCAGTTTCGAAGCCATCCCGGTCTCCTGCGGCTCGAAGCAGTCGGCCAGAATCTGCCAGCCGAGGTCGAGTGCGCCTTCCAGCGGAATGTTCACCGAGAGCGCCATCATTTCCTTTTCAAACCGTTCGCCGTATTTCAACAGCTTGCTGTCCCAGCCGCTCATGCGAAAGCCCATCGACTGCTTCTCCAGCGTTTCTTTGTAGGACGCGTAAAGCTGAATCATAGTGTCCATGATGGTGCGATGGTCGGCGCGCGTCTTGCCGTTTACCTGCTGTTTCAGACGGCTGAGCGAACCGAACGGCTCAATGCGTCCGTTCTTGAGATAGAACTGACCTTCGGTGATATAGCCGGTGTTGTCCGGTACCGGATGGGTCACGTCGTCGCCCGGCATCGTCGTCACGGCAAGAATGGTGATCGAACCGGCACCTTCGAAGTCCACGGCTTTTTCGTAGCGCGAAGCCAGCTGACTGTAGAGGTCGCCGGGATAACCGCGGTTGGATGGGATCTGCTCCATCGTAATGGCAACTTCCTTCATCGCGTCGGCAAAGTTGGTCATATCGGTCAGCAGCACCAGCACGCGCTTGTCTTTCAGCGCAAACTGCTCGGCAACCGCCAGCGCAATATCCGGAACCAGCAGACACTCGACCGTCGGGTCGGAAGCGGTATGCACAAAAAGAATCGAACGCGACAGCGCGCCGTTTTCTTCAAGGTAGTCGCGAAAATAAAGGTAGTCGTCGTGCTTCAGCCCCATGCCGCCGAGAATGATGATATCCACTTCGGCCTGCAGCGCGATGCGCGCCAGCAGTTCGTTGTAGGGCTCACCGGCGACGGAAAACACCGGCAGCTTCTGCGATTCAACCAGCGTGTTAAATACGTCGATCATCGGAATCCCGGTGCGCACCATATTGCGCGGAATAATGCGCTTGGCCGGGTTGACCGACGGCCCGCCGATCTCAATCATGTTTTCGCTGAGCACCGGCCCGCGGTCACGCGGCACACCGCTGCCGGTGAAAACGCGGCCCATCAGGTTGTCGGAGAAGGAAACCTGCATGTTGCGACCGAGGAAACGCACCTGCGAATCGGTGGAAATGCCGCGTCCGCCGGCGAAGACCTGGAGATAGACGCGCCCGCCTTCAAGACGGATCACCTGCGCCAGCGAAACACCCATATCGGACGTCACCTGCGCCAGCTCGCCGTAACTGATCCCTTCGGCGCTGACCACAATCACGTTGCCGGCGATCTGTTCAATGCGGTGATAAACCTTATGCATAACGCTTTCTCCGTTCAAAAATCAGTTCGATGCTTTCAGCATCTGTTTCCCTTTTTCCGTAATCCGGTATTTCTGCAGGCGGCTGTTGGGCTTTTCAGGAAGAGTGTATTCAACAAAACCCTCTTCCAATAAATCCTTAATCGTCCGCTTTAAAGCACCTGTCTTACTTTTCAAACCCAGTTTTTCGGCAACTTCATTCGCAGAAAGAGGGTGTTCTCTCAGCACTTGAAGAACATCCATCGACTGGGCCCCTGACTGGGCCCCTGACTGGGCCCCCGACTGGGCCCCCGACTCTGGCCCCGATTCTACTTCTGTCGGTAGATGAACCACCTCAAAACCGTTACCGGCCTCGCGATAAGTCATAGATGTACCGGGAGCCTCCTTCAGATAACCGCGCATCCGGACAAAGCCGCTGCCATATTTTTCGATATCACCGGTCAGATAAAAGGCTTCGGCGATCAGTTTATTCCGAAGCTGGGAATGGTAGTCGTCGCGGTGCAAATCTTCGACGGTCAGGTCGCCGTACAGCTTGCCGGGGTTATAGAAAACAATCCGGTCGTCGAACACTTTAATGATGATGTCGCCTGGGTTGGTGTAGTCGCGATGCACCACGGCATTGAGCAGCGTTTCCCGGATGGCCTCCAGCGAATACTGGAACTTTTCTTTGCGCTGAATTGATCCGTCAAACTCAAAGGCCACATGAATGTGCCCGATCAGAATTTTCATCGCGGCTTCGACACTTTCAAACAGCGTGTCCTCGACCTGCTTATCATCGATGATCATCGACGGTGTTTTGAACCGTCCGATATGAATGCGGAACGGCAGGGGATTTTTAGCGAACAGCAACAGTGCCGCGCCGGTCGGCTTGTCGTTCTCACGAATCAGATGAAGCTTCCTTAGCGCGGAGACAGGATCGTCATCCAAAGCAAACCGCTTCGTTCCGTTCACTCTGGCAATAAATTTACGGATCTTCCGCTTATCGAGCTGAGCCACGGACGCATTAGGGTATTCGTAGGCATCCCAGGAAAGATTGAAGGTTGCCAGATACATATTGGCCACCTCGGGCGGCTCCATTTGATGATTGGAATTCTGCACCCGCTTAAAGTACCGCCCGCGCGAATTCACCGGCTTCACCGGATATTCATCCACATCCAGAATGACCACCGTCCCGGACTCCGTCTCAACCACCTCGGTATCCGGAATCACAGCAGGCGACGTCTGCATTTTAATCTGATTGCACCAGTCCTGCAGAGTCTCCGCTGAAACCTTCGCACCGCAAATTTTCCCGTCATCGGCCACGCCGATCAAAAGCCGTCCGCCGGATGTATTGGCAAAGGCGCAAACCGCTTCGATACACTCGCGCCCGAACGAACGCTTGAACTCAACGTTCACGCCCTCGCCTTTCGCGATGATCTTTTTCAGTTCTGCCTGAGTCATTTTCACGTCTTTATTTCCGTGTCGCCAATATATCTGCGGTCTGTTTTGGATTTTTTTTGATTAACCATTCAAGAAGCTCAACCTGGTCTTTTCCGGTTGCCCGGCGCACCTGAGCCAGCAACTTCGCGCTGAACGGTCTTTCACTCCTTGTTCCGAACCTAAAATTGAAGTACTTCCTCTATAGTAAAAGCCCTACATTTACAAGCACCCGAAAGGGTTTCCCATGAAGAATTTACGGTCGGACTTTACTTCTGCGCCTCCTCCTCCCGCGCCAAACCTTCAAAGACGACGATGGCATAAAGCTGTTGCCTATTATGGCAAATGTTCAAGGTATTCTATTGCTTTCTGAGCAGATGGCCGTTTGATGTATGGAATTTTTTCGAGTCCACCCGCGCAAGTTGAGCAAATTGTTCTGATATTTTCTTGAGAGACCGTTCCGCCGTATGCCAGCGGAACAAAAAGTCTGACCTTAATTCGTACGGGCTTCCCGTCATACGGATCTATATCGGTGACCGTTTGGCCGCACATCTTACATGTGTACTCGTCACGCTCAAGAACGAGCCGTTTCAACCTTGCAGGAATACGGATATTACGGACGTTTTTCTGATTCATGCGGGAAAAATATCCCCAATCAGACACTTCTTCAAGATGTTCGTTAAACGAACACGGCGGACGCTTTATTTTAGCTACTATGCGCTCCATGGAAAAATTAATAACAAAGAAAAATGTCTGCCGAAACATCGTGGGTAAACGTGTACGAAAAGCCCGCACATCGGCCAAACAGCCGCTTACACAAGACCAGTTGTCTGGAAAACTGGCCGCCGAGGGCGTGGGTTTGGATCGTGTTGCGATAACAAAAATAGAAAGCGGCCTTCGCTGTGTTTTTGATTTTGAGGTACGCGCATTGGCGACGGTCTTGAAAGTCGACGTCCGGTGGTTGCTCGGCATCGAAAATTGAACCGTTAAGAGCGGGTTCTTGGGAATTTTTCTAATGAGTTTTGATACAGCCAAATATCTAGGAAGAGCAACAGCACGCGCGAAGTCGGATGTTGCCAATAAAATGGTCAGCATGTTCCTGCATGAGATCAGCCGCAAGATTGCTACAGAAGTTGGATTGCGCGTTACCGATCCGGCTTACGTGAAGGCTGTGACAGACCTCTTTGGAGAGAACTGTGCCTACTGTCGGCGACCTTTGGAGTTGAACGGTGCCGCAGTTGAACATCTTGACGGCATGAATCGATTCCGTGCGGGACTTCACATTCCCGGCAATGTCACAGTCGCGTGCGTCATATGCAATCGCGAGAAGCGTCGCGACGACCAATTGAAAAAACTAATTCTTGCCGAAAGCGGCTGGGGATCGTTCCTTGCACATGACTCAAAAAGGTGCGATCCCTCCTGCAAAACCTGCCAGTACTGGGCCTCCGTTTGGCCAGACCCATGTCGCCGCAGCGAAATGCTGAAAGAGTCGTATGACCGCATCTTGGAGTTTCGCAACCGCTATTCGGTTGTCCTTCACTGGAGCGCCCAAGCTCATCTCCACTTGAGAGAAAATCTGGAAGTCCTCTATCGAGACTGCCAAGAGTTTGCCACGACGCGAATAGAAGCGTTGGTAGAGGATTCGTTCAAACAAATGCGAGCTACGCCCCCGGACTGACCGCCTGCTCCGGCACATATTTCCACACATGACATCATAATTTTACCCAGAGTAGTCTGTAACTTCCGCGAGCAGTTCGTTGATCCGCTCCTGCTGTTTCTTAAATTCGTCGTTCTCAAAAGCGGTGTTATTCCAGTCGCGCGTCGCCTGCGTCAGTTTATGGAAGAAAGCGCGCGCCGCATCTTTGTTTTCAAATTTCAGCTTGGTGCGCAGAATGGTGGCGAGCGCCCCGAAAACATACCGCTGACGGTCGGCCGGTGTGGCGGCATCCACTTCACTGAAGGCGTTCTGCTGAAGATATACGGCCTCGATATATTCGCCTTTCAAATAAACCATAAAGTCATCCAGCGAAGTCCCCTCTTCGCCGACCACCTTCATCATCTGATTCACTTCGCTGCCTTCGCGCAGGAAACGACGTGCTTGCTTCAAATCATCGGCATCCACCACGCTCGGATATTTACTCCAGCTTTCCAGCGGGTCGATGGCCGGATAGCGGCGCGCATCGGAACGGGCGCGCGACAGGCCGTGAAACGCGCCAACCACTTTGAGCGTGGACTGTGTAACCGGCTCTTCAAAGTTTCCGCCGGCCGGCGAAACCGTTCCGCCGACGGTTACCGAACCGGTTGAATCGTCGTGCAGACGCACCACGCCGCCGCGTTCGTAGAAAGCGGCGATCACCGATTCGAGATAGGCCGGGAACGCTTCTTCGCCGGGAATTTCTTCGAGTCGGCCCGACATTTCGCGCAGCGCCTGCGCCCAGCGGGAGGTCGAGTCGGCCAGCAGCAGAACATTCAGTCCCATCTGGCGGTAGTATTCGGCAATCGTCACGGCGGTGTACACCGACGCTTCGCGCGCAGCCACCGGCATCGAACTGGTGTTGCAGATAATCAGTGTGCGTTCCATCAGACTCTTGCCGGTACGCGGGTCGGTCAGTTCCGGAAATTCACGCAACGTTTCCACCACTTCGCCGGCGCGCTCGCCGCAGGCGGCGATGATCACCACATCGACGTCGGCGTGGCGGCTGGTGATCTGCTGCAAGACGGTTTTACCGGCGCCAAACGGGCCGGGAATACAATAGGTTCCGCCGCGCGCCACCGGGAAAAAAGTGTCTACGATGCGCACCTTGGTGATGAGCGGTTCGGTCGGACGCAACCGTTCGGCATAGCATTTGATCGGCACCTTGACCGGCCAGAGCTGCATCAGCTTCACTTCGTGCTCACGGCCTTTTTCGTCGATGACCACGGCGACGGTATCCTCTACTTTGAAATCGCCTGTGACGGCCACAAATTTGACGGTCAGCCGGCCGTGAATACGAAACGGCACCATGATCCGGTGTTTGAAAATTCCTTCCGGTACGCTCCCTACGGCTGAGCCCGCCTGCACGGAATCACCGGCTTTCACCGACGGCGTGAACGTCCACTTCCTGTCGCGCGGAAGCGCCTGCAGATATTTTCCGCGCTGGAGGAAAAAGCCGCACTCTTCGGCCAGCGCCGGCAGCGGGTTCTGCAGTCCGTCGAAAACCTGCGTCAGCAGACCGGGGCCCAGTTCAACGGAAAGCAGCGCGCCGGTAAATTCAACCTGATCGCCG
>JBAZTQ010000154.1:0-5888 GCA_041661845.1 Kiritimatiellales bacterium
GACAGCGTATCGGCACCCGCAGTCTCTGCGCCGGCGAATGAAACGGTGAAAAAAGTAAAACCGGCAATCACCGGTAAAAGCAATCTGGATGACATATTCACGCGCCTCCTTCTGCCGCCCTCCGGAAATCTAAATGAATAAATTGGCTGATGACCGGCTCATGCGGTCAACATACATCGCCACGCCGCCTTCTTCAACTCCGTCGATGAGTTCTTCTTTTTTGATTCCCATCAGATCCATGCTCATGGTGCAGACAATAAGACGTACCCCGCTCTGTTTCGCCTGAGCAATGAGAGCCGGCAGCGGCATGACATTTTTCTTTTTCATGATGCCTTTGATCATCGCCAGCCCCATGCCGCCCATATTCATCTTGGAGAGCGTCAGACGATCCGGTCCTTTCGGCATCATGACGCCGAACATTTTTTCGATCAGGTTTTTCTTCGCCGTGACCGGGCCGGACTTCCGCAGAATATTGATTCCCCAGAAAGTGAAAAAGAGCGTCACTTCATAGCCCGCCGAAGCGGCACCGTTGGCGATGATGAACGCAGCCATCGCTTTATCGAAGTCATTGCTGAATACGACATTGGTCATCGCCCGTTTTCCGGACATTGGAACTCCGCCGGCCGCAGGCGCGCGTTTAATAACGGTGGCACGGTACGAACCTTTTTCCGCCGGTTCCAGACTGACCAGTTCGTGGCCGGTCGTGTTGCACCATGCGGGAGCGTCTGCGACAAAGCCCGGATCGGTGGCGGTGATGCTGACCGCTTCGCCTTCTTTGATTTCATCAATGGCGTGTTTGAGCTGGAGAATCGGGCCGGGGCATTGCTGGCCGCAGGCGTTGACGGTTTTGACAAGTTTCATGGTCGGCTCCTTTTCCAAATCCTGATCATCGGTGTCCTGAACGGGTTTATGTTTTTCCGGCATTTCGGCGGCGGGCATTCCCGCCGCCCGCTGATACGTGGTGTAGCCGCCGGTGAGGTTCCGGCATTTGAATCCGTTCTGCGCCAGGATGCGGCAGGCAAGGTAGCCGCGCTGCCCGACTTTGCAGAAAACCAGATATTCCTTTTCTTTGGAAAGCTCGCCGAGCCGCGCACGCAACTCATCCACCGGAATATTTTTCGCGCCGGGAATTGTGCCGGCGGCGACCTCGCCGAGAGTGCGGACATCGAGCAGCTTCTGGTGCACCGCCGGTTTAACGACGTCGTCGACTTGGCAAAGTTTAACATCGCCGCGCAGCGCGTTGGCTGCGACGAACCCGGCAAAGTTGACCGGATCTTTCGCCGAGCCGAACGGCGGAGCGTACGAAAGTTCGAGTTCTTCGAGATCGTAAACCGTCAGCCCGGCGCGGATGGCGACGGCAAAAACGTCGATCCGTTTATCGACTCCGTCGGAGCCGACCGCCTGCGCGCCGAGCACTTTACCGGTCTGCGGATCAAAGATCATTTTGATGCTGAGCGGCGCAGCGCCGGGATAGTAGGAAGCGTGACTGGCGGGATGGACGTAAATTTTTTCAAATGGAATTCCGGCGCGCTTCGCCGCCTTTTCGCTCAGGCCGGTCATGCCGATGGCGAGATTGAAAACTTTGCAGATCGCCGTGCCCTGCGTGTCTTTGTAGTGCGAGTCGCGTCCGAAAATATTGTCGGCGGCGATGCGCCCCTGCCGGTTGGCGGGCCCGGCCAGCGGAATCAGCGCGGACTGACGGGTGATGAAGTCGGTCACTTCCACCGCGTCGCCGACGGCATAAATATTTGCATCCGATGTCTGCATGCGGTCGTTGACTTTGATGCCGCCGCGCGGGCCGAGCTCAAGCCCCGCCGCTTTGGCAAGCGCCGTCTCCGGCTTCACACCGATAGCAAGAATCGCTACGCCGGTCTCGAGCGTTTCGCCGGAACTCAGCGAAAGCTTCAGACCTTTTGCCGATTCGCTGAAGCCGGTGACGGAAGTGCCAAGGCGCAGGTCGACGCCGTGGATCGTCAGTTCCTGATGAAGAATGGAAACCATTTCCGGATCGGCCGGGCTCATTACCTGCGGCGCAAGTTCGATCAGCGTGGTCGCGACGCCGCGGCGGCGCAAAGCCTCGGCCATTTCGAGGCCGATATAACCGCCGCCGATCACAGCGGCGTGCTGTTTACCGTCGAGCGCTTTGATGATGCGGTCCATGTCCTCCATGTTACGAAGCGAAAGAACCTTCGGGCTTTCAATGCCGGGAATCGGCGGACGGATCGGCTCCGCACCGGGGCTGAGAACGAGCGCGTCGTAGGCTTCGCGGTAAACTTTGCCGCTCTCCGGATTTTTTATTTCGACCTCTTTTTTCGCCGGATCAATCACGGTGACTTCGTTGCGCGTCCGCACGTCGATGCGGAAACGGGCGCGCAGCTGTTCCGGCGTGGTGACAAGCAGCCGGTCGCGGTCGGCGATTTCGCCGCCGATGTGGTACGGCAAACCGCAGTTGGCGAACGAGACGTACGGTCCGCGTTCAATCAGAATAATTTCCGCCTCTTCGCTCAGCCGCCGGGCGCGCGCCGCCGCGCTGGCTCCGCCAGCCACGCCGCCGATGATGATGATTTTTTTTGATGCCATAATGATTCCTTTAGTCTTTGAAGTGCAGAAAGGTGCGCAGGTGTTTGCTCATACAGTCGAACAGTTTCAGAAAATCAGGGTTCCGCAGCGCGCAGTATTTCTGCGTGCCCTCCTTGCGGATGGAAACAAGTCCCTGCTGACAGAGGATCTTCAGCTGTTGCGACATCATCGACTGGCTGCAACCCAGCTGTTCGAAAAGCTCCGTGCAGGTTTTCTCGCCGTCAGCCAGAATCTCAATTACGCCGAGCCGCACCGGATGCGCCATCGCCTTAAGCACCTCTGCGGTCATTTCCCGTTCCCGATTATTCATAACCCCTCCGATAGATTAGAAAATTATAATGTTATAAATTTAAAACAACCAAAATCGGCTTTTTTCTACTGGTCTCTCCGGCCCGTCCGTCCTACAAAGCTCTTCTATGCAGACCAAGCACCCCGTCAAAAAACAGTCGTGGAAACCCGGCAATATGCTTTCGCCGGTTCCGGCGGTACTGGTCAGTTGCGGCGGAACTGAGAAGTGGAAGCCCAACCTGATCACCGTGGCATGGGTCGGCACCGTCTGCACCAATCCGCCGATGCTTTCCATCTCCGTCCGGCCCGAACGCCATTCCTACGACATCATCAAGCAGACCGGCGAGTTTGTGGTGAATCTCCCCACAGTCAAGCAAGCCAAAGCCACCGACTGGTGCGGCGTCGTCTCGGGCCGCGACCATGATAAATTTGAAAAGGCCGGACTGACGCCCGCGCCCGCCCTGAAAGTTGCGTGTCCGGTCGTTCTCGAATGTCCGGTGAATATCGAGTGCCGCGTCACCCAGACCTTGGAACTCGGCTCGCACGTCATGTTCCTCGCCGAAGTCGTCGCCGTGCAGGCTTCCTCGGAGCTGATCAACGCTAAAGGTAAACTCTGCCTAGAAAAGGCCGGGCTGATCGCCTTTGTCCACGGCGAATATTTCGCGCTCGGCCAATACCTCGGCCACTTCGGTTTTTCTGTCCGCAAACACAAACCTGCACCGACCGGAAAAAGGAAACCGCATGAAAGAAAACAGCACAGACCCGAAGCGTGAAAACTGGAGCGGCCAGCTCGGATTCATTCTCGCGGCGGCAGGCTCGGCCATCGGACTGGGAAGCATCTGGCGGTTTCCGTATATCACCGGAGAAAACGGCGGCGGCGCGTTCATGCTCGTCTATCTGCTCTGCTGCGCCGCCGTCGGCATCCCGGTGATGATCTGTGAAATCACGCTCGGACGCCACACCCAGCGCAATCCGGTCGGATGCTTCAATCAGCTCACGCCGCCCGCCTCGCTGCTGGCGCATTTCCTCGGCGGCGGCATGGTGCTGACCGGCGTCGCCCTGCTCTGCTTCCACGCCATCGGCTGGGGCGTCACCGCGCTGCTCCTCGGCGGACTGGTCTTTTGGAAAAGCTGGCGGATCGTCGGCATCATGGGCGTCATCGCCGGATTCTTGATTCTCTCCTACTACAGTGTCATCGGCGGATGGGCCATCGGCTACGTCGTGAAAGCCGCCAGCAACCAGCTCACGTTTGAAACCGTCGCACAGGCTCAGACAACCTATCAGAATTTTATCGGCAGCACCGGACGGGTCATCGGATTCCACTTTGTTTTCATGCTGCTCTGTGTGGTGATCATTTATAAAGGCGTTCAGAAAGGGATCGAAACCGCCTGCAAATTCATGGTGCCGCTGCTCTTCGTCATTATGCTGGTACTGATTCTGCGCGCGCTGACACTGCCCGGTGCGAGCGCAGGCGTCAGCTTCTGTTTCACGCCGGACTTTTCCAAACTCACCGCGCAAGGCGTGCTGGTGGCGCTCGGCCACGCCTTTTTCACCCTCAGCCTCGGCATGGGCGCGATGATCACTTACGGCAGCTACCTCGGAAAAAACGAAAACATTTTCGCTTCCAGCGTCTGGATCACCGGACTCGACACGCTTGTCTCGGTGCTCTCCTGCCTGATGATTTTCCCCGCCGTCTTCGCGATGGGCTTTGAGCCGGGCGAAGGCCCCGGCCTTGTCTTCCAGGTCGTTCCGGCGGTATTCCACCGGCTCCCCGCCGGGCCGCTATGGGGCACGCTGTTCTTCATTCTGCTCGCCGTTGCCGCGCTCGCCGCCGGCATCAGCCTGCTCGAAGTCGTCACCGCCTACTTCGTGGACGAGAAAAAATGGACGCGCCACCGCGCCGCCATCGTCACCGGGTTCGCCATCTTCCTGCTCGGCGGACTCTCCGCCGTCAGCATCGAAAACTGGGACAAACTTCCGGCCATTCAAAAAGCGGTTGCCGCCTGCTTCGGCGGAGCCAGAGCCAGCTTCTTTGATCTGGTGGACAACCTCACCTGCAACTGGATGCTGCCGCTCGGAGGACTATTCATCTGCCTCTTCACCGGCTGGATCTGGGGAACCCGCAAAGCGATTGAAGAAATCCGCCACGGCTCAAAAAACTTCGCCGACGTTCACCTGCTCGCTCTGCTCGCGGGACTAAAAGACGATCCGTCGCACAACTCCAGCACTCACCCGCTGACACTGGCATCCATGTGGGGAATCTTCGTCCGCTTCGTCTGCCCCGTCGCGATATTGATTACCTTCCTCCACACCATCGGCTGGCTGAATTTGACGCCGTAAGTATCCTGCCCTGATCAGTCTTATCGTTTTTCAAACCGCAAACGGTTTGAAAAAGCGATAGGTGTCTTGGTTTCTTATTTCGGCACTCTTATTCCTGTCACAATCCCATTATCATCAAACTCAACCACCATGTCATCGTGACCGGGACCGAATAATCTGATTCGAAACGGGCAAAAAAATGGAAAGTCCGAGTAAAAGGCGTTGACCCAATCCATAGTTTTTCCGTAAGCAAAACTTGGAGACATCTCTTCGTTCGACATGAATTGCTTCTGCCTGTCCCAACTGGCATTTGGTTCACCCATAATCTTTCTGACATGATTTTGAGAGTCACCGACCGCAACGTCGAGGATGCGCTGCTGCATACGGTGGAACCGCCAAGTATCATATACGGTACCTAACAAGCAGAACACGACGACTCCTATGAAGCACACCAAGATCGTTCTGAGTATTTTCTTTATTTTCATAACTCCACCGGTGCTGTTTATAGGACTTCAAGTCCGTTGTTCTTCGCTTTCGGCGGAAAGTAGAGGTTCTTTTGAAAGCGCTCAAGCGGAAACACCAACTTCTCAAAACGATGATTGCGTCTTTCTGTGGGTGAGCCCGGTGGGCTCGCTATATTTCCGGGGTCAGCGGTTTCAATTGAGTCAAAAGTCCAAGGTCTGAATGTCTAAGGTCTTCCG
>JBAZTQ010000155.1:0-5783 GCA_041661845.1 Kiritimatiellales bacterium
AAAAACGGATCGAAAAAATAGAGCGCGAGCACGCCTCGGCACTTTAGAAAAAAGGAGCGGTTATGGTTGGATGGATAAACAGCGGCGGCGCCGTCATGTGGCTGATTCTGGTGTGCGGCTTTATTGCTCTGGTGATTTTTCTGGAGCGCTTCTTCCACCTGCACCGCGCCCAGATCAAAATCGATGACTTCCTCAACGGAATCACCATCAACCTCACACGCGGCAACGATCTCGAAGCCATCAGCATTTGCGACCAGACGCCCGGCCCCGCCGCGCACATCGTCCACACCGCGCTGCTGCACCGCGACGATTCAAAAGACGAACTGATCAAAGCGGTACAGCAGGCGGGCATCCGTGAAATTCCGCGGCTGGAGCGCCACATGAACCTGCTCATCACCCTCGCGCAGGTTCTTCCAATGCTCGGACTGCTTGGCACCGTACTCGGTCTGCTCAGCATTCTCACCGCCCTGCAGGCCGGTTCGCCGCTCGCCGAAATCGGCACACTCACCGGCGGACTCTGGAAAGCGCTGCTCACCACAGCGGCCGGACTCATCACCGGCATTCCCGCCTACGCCGGCTACCACTTCCTCATCAGCCGCGTTGAATCCATCGCGCTCGACATGGAACAGACCGCCGGAGAAATCATTTATTTTCTCACCCATCCTGCCGCCGGAGAACGCCATGAACCGTAACGACTGCGAAGCGGTACTTCATCTGCACCGCACCTTCATTCCGCGCCGCCGGACGGGGCGCGGATTCCTCACCGGCACCGTTTTCCTCAACGCGGCGCTGCTGTTCAGCGCCTTCGTGCTGGTCACCTCGCACTTTGTCAAAAAACCCGGAATCACGCTCGACCTGCCTGTTGCTTCGCAGACCGAAGGGATTCAGTTCAACGACATGGTGCTGAGCATTTCCCGTGAAGGACTTTTCTTCTTCAACGATGAACAGGTACAAACGGCCCGGCTGGAAGCCGTCCTGCGCAAAGCGGCCGATGAGCGCCCCGGCATCGCACTCATTCTTGAAGCCGACGCCACCACGCCGCAGGCATCCGCCGCCGCCGTCTACGATGCGGCCGCCCGAGCCGGATTCCGGCAGATATTCATCGCCACCCGCAACCCTGCGCCGGTTACATCCGTCGCGCCTGCCGCACCGGTTCCGTGAAAATACGCATCCAGTTTACACCGGAACTCACCGCCGCCCTGCTCTGCGCCGCAGGCTGGTTTGCGTTCTGGCTGACCGCCTTCCGGCCTGCGCCTCTGGGCCAGGTTGTCGAGTCCGCACACCCTGAGCTCACACGCCTGATTGCGGATGACGCAACACTGCGCAAACTCAAAGCCCCGACACTTTTCGCCCTCCCTTCCGGCGAAGGCTTCAGCGGAAGTTTTCTGGAGAACCGGGTTGATCTGCATCTGTCGCTCGAAAAACCTTCCAGCCCCGTCCGCTATCTGCCGCACGAAAATACCGCCGCGTCCGGCGTAGACCGCGCGCTCCTTACTGAAAAAACAGCGCTTCCGCAAAGCGCACTGCCGGTTCCCGGCGCAACACCGCAAGAGGCTGTCCGGCCGGCCGCCGGAACCCGGCTTTTCCTGTCGCCGGAACTTAAATCGCGGGCCGGCGAAGCGCTTCAACTCAACATCGCCGCCGCCGGACTGCCCGAAACCGTCCGTGTGAATCTAACGATTCGCCCGGACGGAACCGTCGAACACGCGCTTTTTGAAACACCGGTAACCAACGCCGCGCTGCTCAGCGCCGTTCGGCAGCTGCACTTCAAACCGGCAACGGAGCAGACCGAAAGCTGGATCGACATCCGCTTTGTGCAGGAGGAAAAAAAATAATGCCGGTCGATCCGCTCAATCTGATGGTGATTCCGCTCGCACTGGCACTGATCGCGATCTTCGCCGCCGCCGCCGCCTATGATTTTATCACCTTCCGGCGCCGGAAAAACAACGGCAGCAAGACGATCTATCGTTGCGACGCCTGCCGCCATATTTACACCGCACCCGGCCGCACCCCGCTCGCCCGCTGCCCGAAATGCGGAAAACAGAACGAACCGGTCAGGGAATAAGAAAAGGTCTTCTTTACAACCTCCCTGCGGGAAGGTTGTCCTACAAGTTTGATTGTAGGGCGGGCTTCTCCGGTACCCCGGAGAGCCTGCGGTGATGACGCTATTCTAGAGAATCTTCAGCTTGGGCAGATCCTGAATATCGACCGCGCCGAGAATGTGGCCGGCATCGTCCACCACCATCAGGTCGTCGATGTTTTTTTCTTCGTAGATTTTCAGGATGTCCACGGCAAGCTGGTCGGCCTTGAGCGTGATCGGATTGCGCGTCATGACGGAGTCAATGGAGACGCCGGTAATGTCGGGTGTTTCGATCAGATGACGGCGCAGGTCGCCGTCGGTAAAAATTCCGAGGAGCTTGTCGGTTCCGTCCACTACAGCCACACAGCCGGCGCGCGCGCCGGTCATCGCCATCACCGCGTCTTTTACTTTGGATCCGCTCGGCACTTTAGCCAGGCGGTCGCTGGTACGCATAACGTCTGCAACCCGCAAAAGCAGCGTGCGGCCGATCGCGCCGCCGGGGTGAAGTTTGGCGTAATCTTCTTTTTTAAATCCGCGGGCTTCGAGCAGGACAATCGCCAGCGCATCGCCGAGCGCCAGCGTCACCGTCGTGCTGGCGGTCGGCGCCATGCCGAACGGACAGGCTTCTTTATCTACCGTGATCGGCAGAACGAGATCGCTCTGAACGCCGAGAGGACTGGTTGCGTCGCCGGTTATACCGATGATTTTCAAGCCGCGCCGTTTGATTGCCGGAAGCAAGGCAAGCAGCTCATCCGATCCGCCACTGTAACTGAGCGCCAGAACAATGTCTTTTTCGCCGACGATTCCGAAGTCGCCGTGCATCGCTTCAATCGGATGCAGCAGCGCCGAAGGCGTGCCGGTGCTGTTAAATGTGGCGACCATTTTCTGCCCGATATGGAAGTTTTTTCCGACGCCGGTCACGACCACTTTGCCGCCGTTTTTCATGGTCGCGAGAATCCATTCAATCGCGATACTGAAATTACCGTTGATGCTGTCGCGGACTTTCTCCATGCCTGCGATTTCGACATCCATCACTTCTCTGGCGCGCTTCTGAAAATTCATTTCTTCTCCTTTTTTATCGCCCACGAATCACACGAATATACACGAATCAGAGAACAATTCGTTCATATTCAAGATCCGGATAATGTCCGAAATTTACAATTATTCCTAATTTATATCCTGTTGCATTCAAGTAGTTAAGAACCTGTGCGCGATGGGCGTCAGCAATTTGATCAACCGCCTTCAGCTCAACAATTATTTTCCCAAAACAAATAAAGTCAGGCTGGTAAAACTGCTCCAGTTTTTGTTCCCTGTAAAATAAATCCAGTTTCTTCTGCGGCTCAGCCGGAATTTTTTGAAAAACAAATTCTATTCTCATGCACTCCTGATAAACCGGCTCCAGAAAACCACAGCCTTGTCATTGTAGACGTTAAAGCACGCTCCAATAATTGAGAAACTCTCTTCCTTATATAAAATATCCCTATTCGTGTTCATTCGTGTGATTCGTGGGGAAAATTCTCTCCAAACGGTGGCAAACCCTACTGCTCTCTGCTAGTTTCATCAACAATGAAGATGAGCGGCGAGGCATTGATGATTTTCCCGACCGAACTGGCGAAACGCCGGTACGAGCGCCGCCGTGTCAGCGAACTAGGCGTTCTCGACACCTCCCGGCTTTTCACCCAGAAAAAGCTCCTCGCCCTGTGCGAACGGGCCGCCCGCCGCGCGGGACTGCTCAAAGGACTTGCCGCCGGCCCGACCGAAACCCGCCTGCTTCTCGAAGAAGCCGCCGGAAGCGTCGCTTTCGCCTCCGGCCAGCCGCTCGCCAACCTCTCGCCCGCCGCGCGGGCCGGACTGCTCGGGCAGACGATTGAAACCTTCGCCGTTTTCGCCGAAAACGAACCGGCCATGACCGAATGGCTGCTGGCCCACACGACGGATCACAAACTGCACGGCGTCGGTCAGCTGTTAAAGGCATGGCGCACGCTGTGCACCAAAACGAACATGGCCGACCGCTTTACCGTCAACACCGCCCTGCTCCGGCTGATTGAATCCGGCGAGCTGCCGCATGAGCTGAACGGCGAAATTCATTTCCGCGCCGTCCGATGGTTTAATCCGTTCGAGGAACGCTTCGCCGCCGCACTTAAAGATCGAAGATTGCCGATTGCTGATCGCCGATTGAACGACCGAAATCACCCGGAGATAAATAACTCCCAATCCTCAATCGCAAATCATAAATCGAAAATCTTCATTTTTTCCGTCCTGCCGGGAGCACACGCCGAAGCCGCCGAAGACCGGCTCTGCGCCGTCGTACGCAGCGAACTGATGCGCGGCTCCGAAGAAGAGTGGAAACCTTGGCTGGAAGATTTCGCCGACGCCTTTGAAGCCGACGACAGCAACATCCTCGAATCGGAATCGCGCGAGCGGGTTGCGTTTTTTGTCTCGGCGCATTCGTACGGCGAAATCGAAGATGCCGCGCGGCGCATTGCCGGCGAAATTGAAAGCGGCACTGCGCCGGATGAAATCGCGCTGATCCTGCGCGACCTGAGTCCGTACACCGACATCATTCCCGACGTCTTCATGCGCTTCGGTATTCCGTACCACTTCCGACGCGGCACGCCCGCCGCCGCGCATCCGCCGGTTAAAGCATTGCTCGCCCTGCTGGCCTTCCCGCAGAATTTTTCGCGCGACCGGCTCTGCGACCTGCTTATCATGCCCGGCATTCAATGGCCCGGCCTCGACGCCGAAGCGCGACAGACGCTCGTGCAGGAAATCCGGCTGAAAGAACCGCCGCGCCTCCGCCGCCTGCCGAAAGAACTCGCCGGATTTTTCCAGCCATTGGAATTTTCGGAACGAATTCAATTTATCATTCAGCAGCACGGACTGGATCTGCCGGAAGAAGTCCACAACCTCATCAAAGAATTAAGCGAAGCGGCCATTCCATCATTGTCGCCGGAACGGTTGACGGCACTGTTTGAAGAACTGCTCGATAACGTCACCCTTAAAGACGAAACCGGAACTGAAAGCGGCGTCTGGATCGTCAATCTGATGGACGCGGCGGGCCTGCGCTTCGAATCCGTTTATATCGCCGGTATGGATGACCGCACCTTCCCGCAGATTCCGCAGTCTGATTCTCTTCTGAATGATACCGAGCGCAAAGCGCTGCGGGCCTTTCTGGACGAACGTAAAATTCCCTGTCCGCGGCTCGCGCTTTCCGAAACCGGCGCGGCGCTGATTCAGGAAGAGATTCTTTTCCTCACCGCCATGAGCGCGGCGCGTGAACGGCTGACGCTTTCCTATACCCGCACCGGAGCCGACGGCAAGGAACGCGCGCCGGGCGAATTCTTCGAACGGATGCGCGGACTGACCGGCATCGAAAAGCCGGCGCTCGGCGCATCGTTCCATACCATTCTGCCGCCGGAGTTCTGCCGCGCAGAAGATGAAGTCCGGCAGACTGCCGCACATCAAAGTAGGACAGGCTTCCAGCCTGTCTTCCCTGAAAGCCACAGACAGGCTGGAAGCCTGTCCTACATTCAAAAATGGCTGGAGAACAATCCGGAGTTCAGCGCGACGGCGCTGGAGTCGCTGGCCCGCAACCGGTTTGTCTATTTCATCGAAAAGGTACTGAGCATCCGGCCCGACTTGACCCACGAAGACGATACCGCGCCGATGGATCGCGGCGTAGTCATTCACGATATCCTCGAAC
>JBAZTQ010000156.1:0-5692 GCA_041661845.1 Kiritimatiellales bacterium
CTATATTGAAATCCGCAACAGGGATCCGAAGCCATACCGATGGGTGGCTGACGGCAAAAGTATTCTGGAAAAGGTAAACAGAGCACGGAAACAATTAAACAAACCTATTTATGAGTCAGGACACTAGCGTCGCTTTTAGACCATCGGCGCTAGCCTTTCGTTTCGTCTCCACGAGCTTATCAATAGCTGTTATGACCTCGGTCGTGATTGCCGTGGCCGCCACGACTCCTACACCTTTAGTCACGATCTTCTCATCGGCTTTTTCAGTCGAGCAGGGGAGGAATTCGGCAACTGCCGATGAAACATCAGTTGGTATTGCATTCGTGGAGAGGTCAACAGTTCCCCACCATTGTGCCGCTTTATTGTCGATGTTGCTCTTCCACGTGATGTCAATGACACTGGCTACTTGGCTTCTTGCGGCGTCATACTTCTCTTTACAACGAGGGTCGGCGCTGGGCACTCGGTTTACAGCAGCATCCCTCCAGATTGCGAGCTGTCGGACTCCATCTATTCGGTTGGTGTCGATGACCGTACAACCAGTTATTGCCAGCATTGCCAGACCTGCTAGTAGTGTTTTCATCTCTATTTCCTTCCTTCTTGCTACTCAATTGTTGCGAGAGTTGTGCCTGCATCCAACAGTGTTATTGAACGAACTCTAGGTTCGTTATTTCAGGTAATATCTTTTTCATCTACGCCGATAGGCTAGAGTGGTTCTGAGGGGTGCACAAGCCAAAACAACAACTTCATAAGACAGTGTTTACATATTCTAATGATGCCTTATCCGCGATCACCGGTCGCGGCTACAGCTGTAGATGCGGGCGGTGACCGCGTCTTTTGTTTGGTGGAACGCGACCGCCGGGCGCGTTTTCCTCCTGCGGCGGACAAGTATAAGCACGCTCGGCGATCGTGCTCCACCTTAAGACTGGCGGGGTTCGGGGCGTCTGTGTATAGTGCCAATTTAGCAGGGCTGGGAACGTTGAATGCTGAAATTTGTTGGTCGGCGACGAGTGCCGATGCGGTTGTTAAATGGAGGTCACAAATTGTGACCTCCAAAATTGTAGACGAGGCTTCCAGCCTCGTTAGCACAAGCGCGAGTATTTTGTAGAACCGAACGAGGCTGGAAGCCTCGTCTACGTTGAAGAAAAGGAAAAAGAGATGAGCAAACAACTTGAAGAGGGACTGAAACTCGAACTCGACTGGAACAAGCTGGAGAAGGCTGTTGCCGGCACCAAAGGGATTATTCCCGTTGCCGTCCAGCACGCCGATACCAAAGAGGTGATTCTGGTCGCCTACATCAACCAGCTGGCGTTCGAAGAGTCGCTGAAGCGCAAGATGCTCGTTCTCTGGAGTTCGTCGCGGCAGGAGCTTTGGATTAAAGGGCTGACTTCCGGCGAAACCTTTGAACTGCTGGAAGCGCGCGTCAACTGCGAGCAGAACTCGCTGCTGTTTATCGTCCGTCCGAACCGCGGCGGAATCTGCCACACCAAAAACGCGAAGGGCGAGCCGCGCAACTGCTATTACCGCAAGATCGACTTCAGTACGCTCAAGCTCGAAAATATGAATCCATAAGAATCTGTATTTTCAAAAATGTAGAGCAAGCGTCCCCGCTTGCTTTCTGCCTTAGGCAGATCCGCCAGAGGCGGAAAACGACCGAGACGGTCGTTCTACTTTTTTCGGATAATTTGGGTGAAGGGTTTGAAAAAAACTATGAATAAACCGGCTCTTTTGCGCGCCATCATTACCGAGCTCGAAAACGATCTTCGCCGTCAGCAGGCGGCGAATAAGCAGGCTTCCGCCGGTGCGACCGACGGCGAGGCGCGCGCCGAAACCAAGTGGGATACCTGCGGACTCGAATCGTCTTATCTGGCGCGCGGCCATGCACTCCAGTTTAAGGCGCTGGCGGCGGATGTTGGTGAGCTGCGGACTTTTGCTGTTCCGGTGTTTACCGGTCAGCCTATCGGGCCGGGCGCGCTGATTGAAGTGGAACAGAATAAAGAAAAGACGCTCTTTTTTCTGCTGCCCTGCGCGGGCGGCACGGAACTTTGCGTAGACGGAAAGGAAGTGACCGTCATCACGCCGACATCGCCTGTCGGTGCGGTGCTGCTCGATAAAAAGCAGGGCGACAAATTTTCTTTCCGCGCCGGTTTATCCGGTAAAATTCTGTCGGTGTCATGAAAACGCCCCGCAAACACCGTCCGAGAGGGCTTGAGATCGTTTATGAAGATCGCGACCTGCTCGTGATTAATAAAGAGGTCGGCCTGCTGACGATGAGTTTCCACCGCGATGAAACGCAGACGGCGGAACGCGTTCTGACGGATTACCTGCGCAAAGGAGCGGCCCGCTCCCGCCTGCGCGCCTATGTGGTTCACCGACTTGACCGCGAAACCTCCGGCCTGCTGATCTTCGCCAAGACCGAAGCGGTACAGCAGCATCTCAAAGATCACTGGAAAGAGGTCGAAAAAGAATACCGGGCCGTCGTGCATGGATCGCTGAAGGAAAAGTCGGGAACGCTGTCGGGTTATCTGGCGGAGAACGACGATCAGTTTGTCTATTCAACCGATCAGACGAAAGGGAAGTGGTCGGAGACGGCGTACGAGGTGATTCGTGAAAATACGCAGTTCAGTGAGCTTAAAATCAATCTGCTGACGGGGCGCAAGAATCAGATCCGGGTGCATTTCGCGGAGCTGGGCCATCCGGTGGCCGGTGATACTAAGTACGGACTCAAGGGGAAGAAGTTTGAACGGATGGCGCTGCATTCCCGTTCTATCGCGTTTAATCACCCGCACAACGGGAAACGGATGGTCTTCGAAGCGCCGGTTCCAGAATTTTTTACCCGGCTGATGGAGCGGTCATCAATATGAAAAAATGTCCTTTCTGTGCGGAAGAAATCCAGAACGAAGCGATCCTGTGCCGGTTCTGCGGACAGTTCCTGATGCAAAAAGCGAAGGTGCCGTGGTATCTTCGACCCGGCTGGCTGGTTACGGCGGTGCTGTGCGTCGGACCGCTGGCTGTTCCGCTGTTCTGGATTAATCCGAACTTCACCCTCCGCAAAAAGATCATCTGCACGACGGTCGTTCTTGTCGTGAGTTGGGCTGCATGGATTCTGATGCAGAGATCTGTCCGATCCATCGAGGATTATTACAGAATACTCGACCAGCTGTATAAATAAACACACTCGGAATATGAGGTGTTCGTTAGCGGCTTTTTTCGCGTACCGAAATCCTGCAGATGGTTGCTGATATCTGCGGGATTTCAGTACGCCGGACAGGCTTTAGTCTGAGCCCTTGAGCATGGCCAGTGTTTTTTGAATCAGCTCTTTATTGGCCAAGGCTTCTTTTGCACGATTGACCAGTTTTTCATATTCGCTGATATTCATTTGAACCATCAGCGGTTTCCCTTTTTCATCATAATAAATCTGTGTTTCTGTAGCACTCATACATGTTCTCCTTATTTTTCGTCTTCGTCCCTCAAGTGTTTCAACAGGCTGAGATGTTTAAAAAGCATATCATCATCGTCGTCAGCCGGTTTAGCCTCAACAGGTTTTTCAACTGCCATCGGTTTTTCAACTGCCATCGGTTTTTCAACTGCCATCGGTTTCTCGACTGCAACAGGTTTTTCAATTGCAACAGGTTTTTCGACTGCGGTTGCAACGGGTTTAACAACCGGAAGCGTTTCTGGTTTTTTCTCGGCAGGCAGCTCTGGAAGAGGCGGCAGGTAGGGATTGATTGTTTTATAGACCGGTTCCGGCGGCTGAACCGGCTCTGCCTTTGGTGTTAAGACGGGTTGCGGAATGACTACTGGCGGTACCGGTTTTTGTACTGGCGGTGCCGGCTGCGGGCGGAGAATCACAGTTTCCTGAGAAATTGGTGCCGGAGGAGGCGTTGGCTGAACCGGTTTCTGCACCGGAGCCGGAGCGGCCTGATGAATTGATACCTGCGGCTGAACAGGCTGAACCGGTTTTGGTGCCGGGGCGGGTTGCGGCTTTGGAGCCGGAACCGGCTGAATTGACACCTGCGGCTGAGCCGGCGGAACCGGTTTCGGAACCGGTGCCGGCGGCGGTTTTGGAGCCGGTATGGTTTGAGGTGCCGGTGCAGGTTTCTGGACGGGTTTCGGCACCGGTTGTGCCGGACGGAACGGCGGCGGTTGGGGTTTTTGTACCGGCTGGGATATTTGCACCGGTTGCGGTTTAGCGGCGGGGATTGCCGGCTCGGCAGAGTCAGAGCCCTGTTTCTTCACTTTTTTTATTTTAAGAAAAACTGTGGCAGACAGCGCCAGCGCTGTCACGCCTGCGACGGCCAGCAGAATCGGCCATATAACTTTTTTCGGGGCAGGCTCCGCCACACCATGAGTCCATGCGGAAGAGGGTGCGCGGGATACAGTGATCCCCATAGTTTCTTCGTTTGCGCCGGACGGTCCGGCAAAATACAGCGAGGTAAACAGCGCGATAGCAGTCGCCTTGAACAATTTTTTGCAGAGAAGACGGTTCATCATTTGAATACCCTATCAGACGTTCAAAACGGCAGATTTTGTTAAGTGATTCAGAGCATTAGTAAGCCGGCTCAGCAGATCATCAGTTATCGCATCAACTTTTAATCGAACCAGCGGTTTTTTGCACAGTCCGCTGGGAGGCACCCACACATCCTCTGCATCTGCATCCGGCATCAGTGTTTTTTCGATGCTGAGATAAAGGTGGCCCTGAATGATTTCCCCGAAAGCGAAGGTTTTCCATTCATCAAAATCCCACAGACAGATGTACGGTTTATGCAGAGAGAGTGTAATGCGCTTTTCGCACAGACCGGACAATTTCTGGGCGCAGGCCATAACAAGCCGTTTCGCTTTTTGTGAGGGATCCTGCTCTGTTAGAAAATCCAGCAGCATCGGAGGGATCGGGATAGCATATTCTTTGGCAGTCGACGGAGTCGGGCTGCTTTCAGATAATTTTATATCCTGAACAACCGGTTCTATTTTCGGAAGGCTGTACACGGGGGCCGGTTGCGAAACCACTGTTTGCACAGGGATATGCTCAGGGATGACCTCCGGTTCCGGTTGCGGCTCCGGTTCGGAATATTGAGCGACTGTTTGTTCCTGAACAGGTTCCGGATAAATAAGTTGCGCAGGCTCTTCAGGCTCCGGAGGGAGTGCCGTGTCCGCCAACCCTGTCTGAAGCAATTCCCCGATCTGTCTAACTTTAATACGCAGAAGCGGCCATTCTTCATTGAGGCCGGACAACACTAAATAATCGCCGTACAACATCTGTACAGCGGTTTTTTCACCTATGTGATCGTATAAAAATGTGACGTCAGAATCCATAAAGTCAGGTTTGCGAAAGTTATAGCTTAAATATAGTAATAATTTCAGCGGACGCAAGGTCTATAACGAAAGAAGGCTTCGGATTGTATTTCCATGAATTTTTCTCAAAAGAGGTCTTCCGGCAGGGGTAACTTGTGAGAGTTTACTTGTTTTTCCATGTTTTTTCGCGGGCGGCACGCTCATTGGCGGCGGTTTCCTGCCGCATACGGATAAAGTTCTCATAGCGCGCTTTCGGAATGGTTCCGGCCTCAACCGCCGCCTCAATGGCGCAGCCTTTGGTTTTTGTGTGCCTGCAGTCTCTGAACCGGCACTGGCTTTCGAGTGCTGTCAGTTCCTCGAAAGTATCTTTGATACCGGCACCGGTATCCAGATGGCCGAGCTC
>JBAZTQ010000157.1:0-5663 GCA_041661845.1 Kiritimatiellales bacterium
TTGATGGCCCAGCGCAGACCGAGCGTCACCTTCTTGGCGTCGGTGATGATCGGCACGACTAAGTGCTTCATATATTCATAGGCCTGGAACTCGAAAGTTTTCGGGTCGACCAGAATCAGGCGGAGCTGTTCCGGTGTGCGCGAGATGAGCAGTCCGGTCAGCAGTGAATTCATGCAGACGGTTTTGCCCGCGCCGGTGGCTCCGGCGATCAGCATGTGCGGCATCGCCGCAAGGTCGCCGACGACCATGCGGCCGCTGACATCTTTGCCGAGCGCAAGCGGCAGCGCTATTTCCGGATTGTGGAACGCGGGGCTTTCGACCAGCTCGCGGAGATAAACCGAGGTGCCTTTGGTGTTGGGCACTTCGATACCGACTGCGCCTTTGCCGGGAATCGGCGCCTGAATGCGGATACTTTGAGCACGGAGCGCCAGCGCAATGTTGCGCTCGAGAGCGGAAATTCGTTCGACGCGCACACCGGGTGCCGGAGTGATTTCGTAGGAAGTAACCGTCGGGCCGGTTTCAACGTGTGTCACCTGCCCCTGCACATCGAACTCTTCGAGCGTAGCTTGCAGAATTCTCGCTTTCTCTTCCGTGTTTTCGGTGGAAGTGCGCGCAGCCAGCGAAGGCAGTTCGTCGAGAATGGTGATCGGCGGAAGCTGATAGCCCGACTCGTCGCGGCCCGGGGCAATATTGACCGAAACGTTGTCCGGCTCATCAGCCGGTGCCGGTGCGACCGGCTTGATTCTGGGCAGCGGCTTGACCGGCTCGGGTTTTGGTTCAGCCTTTGACTTCGTAAAGATTCCGCCGGCGGCCGGCTCCGGTTCGGACGGCAAAACAGCTTTTTTCGCTTTTTCCTTTTCGGGTTTCACCTGGCGGCTGAACTTTGTCGCCGGTGCGGCGGCGCGGGCTTCTTTGCGGCGGGCCCGGAAAGCCTGGATTTTTTCCCAGAGAAAAGCAAACGGGGTGAAGGGATGCATGCCGGTCAGCTGCAGAAGGGCGAGAATGAAAACGGTGACGAAGATAATCCCCGCGCCGGTATGGCCGATCAGCAGTCCCAGCGTGCGGATGGCCAGCATCTGCCCGACCAGTCCGCCGGGACTGCCGACATTCAGCAGCGCAGTCAGTCCGCTCCAGAGAGCAGGCTGATATTCGGCCAGACTCACAATGGAAGCCAGTGCGGCGACCAGCCACGTCCATACCGGCCAGACGCGCTCATAGGAGCGGAGCGTCATCATCATGCCGCCGGTCAGCAGAAGGAAGGGGAGCAGATAGCCGCCGATACCGAAGAGCAGAAATCCGGTGAAAGCCAGCCAGGCACCGAACGGGCCGACCAGATTGTGCGGCGGCGATGCCGGCGGATCGTGCAGGAAGCTGATATCCTCGGCATTAAAAGAAAAGACACACAGAAAGCTGAGCAGGCAGAGCGCCAGAAGAATGACGCCGATTGCTTCGCGCTTCGGGGAACGGACGATTTCAGATTGTTTTGCCATTTCGCCGAGTATAGCCGCAGGGATTTGATTTTGAATACCGAAATTTTATTTATCTAAGCGTCTTAAACGCAAAAAACCCCGCCGGAACGACGGGGTTTTTGTAATCAGCCGCAGATTGAACCGGATCGGTGCAATCATGGTGTCAGATACCTTATTTTTTCTTGCCTTTAGCTTTTCCTTTTTGAGCAGCAGACTTGTTGGCTGCCTGCTCCTCAGTGGACAGCACTCCGTCTTTGTTCAGATCTTGTTTTTCAAAAGCAGCAATACGCATCTTCTCATTGAATTCAGTGCCGCGTTTTTCCGAAGCGGCTTTGCCGTCGGCGATGAATTGCTCTTTAGTGATGTCGGCGGCGCTTGCGGTAATACCGGCTATGGCGATCATGCTGAACAGAAGTAACTTCTTCATCTTGCTCTCTCCTCCAATTTGACGTTAAAACAAGAACTCCTCCATCGGAGCCCATCATACAGCGGCAAAGGATGATGATGAGGTAAATGGAAGTCAAATTATAAGTTAACACACTTGAAAATCACCACCACCGGAATGCGGGCCAGCTGCGGGTAAAGTTCGCGCCATCCGGCGCTGTCGTAAGGCACTTTGGCGTGGATTTCCTCCTCGCTCATGTCGGGAATCGGCATGGGGGCCGGTTCCAGCAGGCGGTTAATGACCAGTCCGGCGGAATGAATCCATCCGGCGATGGTCGATATGGGCCAGTAATGCGCCGCGCTCATGGTTTTGTCGTCCAGCGACATCCGCACATCCGGCTCGGGCCGGAAACAATCCGCCAGAAACAAACCTTCTTCACCGTCGCCGATGTCCAGCCACTCGCCTGCATACAACGGATGGCCGGTCGTCAGCAGAAGCGTTCCGCCCGGCTTCAGCATGGCGGCGGCATCGGCGACGGCCTTTTGCGGACCGGCAGAAAAAGGCAGCGCGTAGGTCGAATGGATCAGATCAAATTTTCCGAGATCGCCCATCGCGTCCATCGAAACGCGCCGGAAATCCACTTTGACCTTTTCGGCGGCGGCGAGTTTACGTCCGTATGCCAGCTGCTCTTCGGAAATGTCGGTGGCGATGCATTGCGCGCCCTGTTTGGCGAGGAAGATGGAGTTCTGCCCCGCGCCGCAGCCGATTTCGAGGCAGCGGATTTCATCCGCTGTCCTCGCCGCGCCGGAGCTTTGGCGGAGGCGGGCCGGCAGTAAATTAAATTGCGAATCGCCCGGCAGGAGCGGGCCGTAATGAAAGTCGTCCGTCGAGATGCGCGTTTCGCGCTGATAGATTTCCGCGAGGTCGTCCCAGTAGCGTGCGCTGCTTTGGTCGCTGTTGCCCTTAAACTGCATGGGTCAGGCCTTGGTGCCGGTGCAGACGAAGATGCCGACTGAACCCCACGCATTGGGAGCCTGCGCGGCGGATTTGATCTTCTTGAGCTGCGGCAGAGCCAGCAGCTTTTGCAGTTTGCTGAGCATTTCCATGCGGAAGAGCACCGCGACACCGAGGAACATCCGAATGCCAAGATCTTCGGTGGTGACGGGGCGGATTTTTGTGGTGACGGTTTTAAATCCGGCGTTATTCAGCAGACCGAAGAGCTGCGAGCCGATCAGCCGGTTGCCGCCTTTGCGCTTTTGTCCGGCACCCGCCTTGCGGATGAATTTAACGAAGGCCTCGCTTTCCGGCGCGAAACTCGTCCAGTTGTCGTCAATATCCAGTACGCAGAGAATTCCGTCCGGTTTTAAAACTCGCAGGATATTTTTGAGTGCGAGCTCCGGTTTTTCCAGATGCTGGAAAAGGAAGCGGGCGTATACAAAGTCGAAGGCGTTTTCCGGCAGATCAAGTTCGTAGACATTGCCGAGACGGAATGAAACGTTGGCGACCTTTTCGGAAACTCTGGCCTGATGGGCCGTAAAAATCAGCTCCTCGCTGATGTCCACGCCGGTCACGGTTCCGCCGCCAACGACTCTGGCCAGTTCACAGCCGATAAATCCGGGCCCGCAGGCGAGGTCGAGCACGTTCATGCCGGGCTTCAGACCGGCGTTCCCCCAGATTTCCCGTTCGATATCAATCGCCACGGTCGCCTGCATCTTCAGGCGTGCAAGTTCCTCGGCGTTTTTTTCAAACGTTCCGAATTTATACGATCCGGCATCCGGCATTTCATTCTCCGTTGCTTATGGCGTGTCGATCATCTGCTGAAGCTTCTGCGCGAGATCGGTGAATCCGCGTGCCCTGGCGAAGGAAGCGGCGGTGTCGTTGTCCTTGTCTTTCATTTTCGGGTCAGCACCGTGATCAAGCAGGATATCTACTACCGGCGAAATACCTTCGCCGGCGGCGAACATCAGTGCCGTGAAATGATCCACGGTGTCAATCGCGTTTACTTCCGCACCATGTTCGAGCAGCAGTTTGACGGCGTCCGGGAAAGGCCCGGAGGAGGCAAACATCAGCGCGGTGCGCCCCTTGGAGTCGCGCAGGTTAATATCGGCCCTGGCGTTCAGCAGCAGGTGCAGGACGTTCGTATGGCCGTTGAAGGATGCCAGCATCAGCGCGCTGTTACCGTTGGTTTCAACCTGATCAACCGGCATACCGGCCTTGAGCGCGTCGGTGATCTGTTGCGCGTCGCCGTTAAAGGCGGCTTCGGTAAACGCCGCAATGGCCTCAGCAGTCGGCGGCGGAAGCGGTGCGGGCAGCGGTTTTTTTCCGCAACCGCAGAATACAGTGGAAAGAGCGAGAAGAACCAAAGCCGGAACAGTCATTGTGCGCATAAAATCCCCCTTGTTAGGGGACAGACCATAAAACCGCCGCCGCCCGATTACCAGCAATTTCCTGATCGCCGGCTTCAGACCTTGAAAAAGGATTTCGCTTTGGCGGCGATCTGCGGTTCGGTCATCTTGTCGCACGCTTCAACGGCGGCGATCCTGACGTGCGATCCTTTTATGTTTTCGATTTCCTTGGCCAGCTCCTGTTTCGCCGCGCCGGGGCCGAAAATGAAAACCTCATCAGCCGCGCTGACTGCTTTGATTAATTCCTGATAGTAGGCGTGCAGATGATGCTTGCGGCGTTCATCCTCCGTCTGTTCCTTTACTACCGATTGCGCCACGGAGGTACCGGCCGCTTTCCAGCCTCCGGACGGACTGAAACGGGTTCCGACTTCGGACTCCATGCGGCGAATCGACGTCACTCCGTCCTTTACCGAAACCAAAATCGCTTCCTTGTGATCGACCCAGATTCCAATTTGCTTACTCATGCTGTCCTCCTTTGCTGGAACACACTTCGTGTCCTTCGACACCGGTATTCTGAACCCGGATCGGCGAAGATGGAAGGAGCTTTTTGAGGGACTTCATCCGCGCTGGGTGAGCAGGAACACCTTGTCCTGACGGCGGGCTTTACCAAACACCCGGAACAAAACGGGGGACAGAACGGCAGTAGGATTTGTACTCATCGCCAAGCGTTGCGCGCAACTCTTTCTCTTCGTAGTGAATGCGCCGCAAGAACGCAAAGAGGAGGATAGCCGCTGCCGGAACAAGCACTGTCCATGCGTGAAAGAAAACCGCCGTGCTGCTGTATGTGAGAAACGCCCCTAGGTATCCCGGATGCCGGACAAAGCGATACGGCCCGCTACGAACTACGGTCTGTTGTTTCTCCGCAGTGATGTGCCATGTGAAATATTTGCCGAGCGTCATAACGCCCCATGTGCGTATCCAAAGACCGGATAAAATTAAAACCAGCGCGACGGTCGTGATCCAATTCCACTTTACACTCGCCGGATAGCGGAAATAGGCGGCCTCGATCAGCACGGCGACCTGTGTGACATAAACCGACCAGACAATCTGTTTTGCTGTGCCCCGGTCTTTCGCGTCCGGCGAACGCCCGAACGGGTTGTAACGCGGCTGGAAAAAAGAAGCCAGCACACCAACGGCGAATAACCACCACACCTGCGGCGCCATCAGCATGGAGGGCTTGCCCGCCACCGGAAGAATCGTGACAAACGCCGACGCGGCGAATCCCTGGGCGAGTTTTGGAACGTCAAGTTTCATTTTCATGATGGCTCAGAGCGTAGATTGGGCTGTGTCGAAATGCGAGGTTCAATGGTTAACCGGATGCAACGTTCGTCAACGGCGGTTTTTTCCGGAATCAGCGGAAGCCATTTGTATTGTGTATCGCGTTTTGAAAACGACGCATGTTCA
>JBAZTQ010000158.1:0-5551 GCA_041661845.1 Kiritimatiellales bacterium
TCTGTTGCCATTCAGGCGGCGCTCGGTGGAAAAATCATCGCCCGCGAAACCATTCAGGCCTATCGCAAAGATGTAACAGCCAAATGCTATGGCGGCGATATTTCCCGTAAACGCAAACTGCTCGAGCGCCAGAAAGAGGGCAAAAAGAAAATGAAGAGCATCGGCAAAGTGAATATCCCTCAGGAAGCCTTTATCGCAGTTCTGAAAACCAAGCAGGAATAGCGAGATGAATTATTTTAAAAACCGTAAAGCGCGTAAAGAACTCAAAGATATCCTGCACTACGCCAAACACATTTGGCATATGCATGAAGATATCGCCGACTTGAAATTGCTGGAACAGCTCTCTGTTTCTGAGAAAGCAGCCCGTGAAGTGCGTAAAGGCAGGGAAGGGGCGCTGATGGAAACCGCTGGTGCGGCAATCATCAAAGCTTGTGAAAAAGTCGCACCGCCGCGCCGTCATCCGAAAGTACGCGAAAATGTCGAAGTGCTCTTCGTCGCCGTGGCTGCTGCGATGGCCATTCGCGCATACTTTTTTCAACCGTTTAAAATCCCGACCGGTTCCATGCAGCCGACGCTTTACGGTATTACGATAAAGGAAGAGCCGACCATAAAGTCCGGCAACCCGTTGGCCGTTGTCGCGAATCTGGTTCTTTTCGGGGAACGGTTTCAGGTTGTACGGGCGAAAGCCGACGGACGTATCCGGACAACCGCGGGAGCCGACGGATTGCCGAGGCTGTACGGACAGATTAATTCGGATGAAACCAGCACTGTATATATCGGCGATGTCCCGCACCGCATTCCGAACAAGCTGATTCCGTTCTGCCGTTTCGGAGAAAATCTGAAAACCGGCGATGCAATAGTTCAAGGCGTTGTTAAAAGCGGCGACTACATTCTCGTCAATCGAATCAAATATAATTTTATCCGGCCGAAGAGGGGGGATATTGCCGTTTTTGACACCCGTGAACTGACACACCCCCAGGTTCGTAAAGACGCTTACTACATCAAACGCATGGTTGGACTCCCCGGCGAAACAATTTCCGTCGCCCCGAAATATCTGCTCATTAACGGTGAAAAACCAACCGATCCGCGCTTTGATAAAATTTTCAATGACGGGAAATATAAAGGATATCAGTTTGGGGATTCCCGTTCCGTTCCGTCGCCGCTGATAGGAAAACTCGGTGACTCAATTACAACAGCCGCTGATCAATATCTCTTCTTTGGTGACAACACACTCAACAGTCTTGATGGCCGCTATTTCGGCCCCGTAAACCGTCGTCAGATTCTTGGTCCGGCATTCTTCGTCTGCTGGCCTTTCGATCGCGCCGGATTTGCTGAAACCAGCCATTGAAAAATAAACCGACGACCGCATTTTTAACAACCGCGAACTGTCTGGTTAAGTCAAACATGTATAAGCATCGAACAAGCAAACATTCAGTAGCTAGCGTAACGTCGTATAATATATGTTATGTCCAATTACAACATCAGGGGTGCACAAGATGTGGTGTTTTGATGGTTTCCTGTCGATAAGTGGCACCTAGTACTCAGTTATCAACAGCGGCACCATAAAATCTGTTGTGCTGAAACCTGATTCGATAGATTCGTGTCGTGGCAAAAATTCCTGCCGCCTTGCAGTCCGGACTGTATGTAAGATGCGGAGCAAGATCAAAAACCTGATCCGGCGGCTGGATAGGCCGAGCTTTTCGCCACCACCACACAAGCGTTTAACGCCGTGCCTGCATTACGGCATTAAAATCATGAACTGCTCTAGTCGGGAATACCGGAACCAATTTTAGAGCATTTAACCATTTAAATGCCGTATGGGTGTGTTATCGTCGGTGACATGAAAAAAGCCGCCAGAACCGATACGCGTCAACGGGCTGTTACAGCCTACCTGAACCATCAGGGAACTCAGGCACAGATCGCAGAACTCTGCGGGGTTGATCCGCGCACCTTTCAGCGCTGGCTTTTCCGGTATCGCCAGACCGGCGAGGTCGCTCCGCTTCCCCGAGGTCACCGGCGGGCGGTTTTTGATGGATCCGCCCTCAAAGAACTCGATAAGCTGGTTCGCCGGAACAAAGACGCAACGCTCGAAGAGCTCAAAACACTCAGCGGAGCCTCCTGTTCGATTATGGCCGTGCAGCGGGCGCTCGACCGGCTGGGATACCGGTATAAAAAAAACGCTCCATGCCGACGAGCAAGAGCGTGAGGATGTCCGGCTCTTGCGCGAGCAATGGTTGCGGGAGCTTCCGTTGCTCGACCCGGAAAGGCTTGTTTTCATTGATGAGTCCGGGGCCAAGACCAATATGACCCGCCTGCGCGGACGCTCTCTTCACGGATCCCGGCTGTTTGCTTTTGCTCCGCACGGGCACTATGAAAATTTTCTATTTATCGCCTTCTCCGCTGGAGTAGACCACCTGATGGGTTTGTTCGTTTGTGATGGTGAATGCCTCCATGTGCATGTGAGGGTCGGAAACGAAGGTTAAGTGACCTTGGAATTTTTTCTCCATGGCGATCAAAGTCTGTTCGTCCTCGTGACGCAGGCGGTTGAGCACGGTCGGATTGACGGTGATCTTCATGGAATGAATCCCTTTCCGGTCTTTACGCAGCGCGGCAGAAAGACGGCGCTGAAGTTCAACACTCATGGTAAGTGCAGACTTAACGCGCCCGCGTCCGGCGCAGTAATCACACTCGACATACGTGCTGGTGTAGATACTTTCTTCATAACGCTGGCGGGTCATTTCGAGCAGTCCAAGCTGTGAGATCGGCAGGACGTTTGTTCTGGCGCGGTCTTCGCGCAGCGCATCCTTAACGGTTTTATAAACTGCATTCTGATCGCGTTTGCTTTTCATATCGATGAAGTCAATGACCACGAGACCGCCGACATTGCGCAACCGGAGCTGGCGGGCAACTTCTTCGGCGGCTTCAGTGTTGACCGACAAAATAGATTCCTCGGCAGTTTTTCCGCCTTTATGACGTCCGGTATTTACGTCAACAGCGACCAAGGCTTCGGTCTCATCAAATATCAGATAAGCTCCGGATTTGAGCCATACTTTGCGGCGGAAAACCGATTCGATCTGTTTTTCGACTTCGAAGTAATCGAAAATCGGTTCTTCACCGGCATAAAGCTGTACCCAGTTGCGCGCACGCCGGGAATATTTGGCGATCATTTTCCGGATCATTTCGTAGGCCTCGCGGTCGTCGACGTAGACGCGATCTATATCTTCGGTGAGATAATCGCGGACGACCCGTTCTGCCAGATTAGGTTCCTGATACAAAACACACGGAGCCTGTTTTTCACGCATGCCGCTGTCGATTTCTTTCCAGATTTCAATCAGGGTGCGGGCGTCGCGGGCAAAACTGGTTTTGCGTGTGCCCGAACCGGCCGTGCGCACGATGATACCGATGGTGTCCGGGATCGGCAGCCGGGCCAGTATTTTCTTGAGCCGGATGCGCTCTTTGCTGTCACCGATTTTTTTAGAGATCCCTTTAAGACCTGTGCCGGGCATCATGACCAGATAGCGTCCAGGAACGCTTAGATTAGCGGTGACGCGCGGACCTTTGGTACCGATGGCATCCTTGGTAACCTGCACAACAATTTCCGATCCGATCGGAAATTTTTTACTCATTTCGCCGGGTGAAAACTTGCGGCGGCGGCGGGTACTGTTGCGGCTTCCTTCCTGCTCTTCCAGACGTGCGGCGTCTTCCGGAATCATATCCCAATAGTGGATAAAGGCGTTTTTCTGCATTCCGATATCAACAAAAGCTGCCTGCAGTCCGTCTTCGAGGTTCTGGATTTTTCCCTTAAAAATACTGCCGACCAGCCGACTGTCCTCAGACCGTTCGATATGGAAGTTATCGAGCTTTCGTTCATCAAGCACGGCCACGCGGGTTTCGAGCGGCTCAATGTTGATCAAAATCTCTTTTTTCTTCCGGGATCCGATCATCAGTTTTTCTTTAATTGCACTAATACTGAGCATGGATGCTCCTTTCTTAATTAAATGCGACGCCGCAGGCAGATACTTTGCACCAGTCCGAGCGCTGTCATGGTACTCACCATGAAGGTTCCGCCGTAACTCATCAGCGGCAGCGGCACACCGGTAATCGGCATAATGCCTATGGTCATCGCGATATTTACAAAAACATGTGAAAAGATGAGCACGCCGATACCTGCCGCCAGCAGCCGCCCGAACATGTCCCGGGCGATCACTGCGGCGCGCATGCAGCGCACCACCACCGTTGTATATAAAACCAGCAGCAGCGAGCTGCCGGCAAATCCTGTTTCTTCCGCCACCACCGAATAAATGAAATCCGTCGGGGCAACGGTTCTCGGCAGAAAACCGAGAATATTCTGAGTTCCTTTCAAATAACCTTTCCCGAACAGTCCGCCTGACCCCACCGCAATCTGCGACTGCAATTTATTCCAGCCCGATCCCAGCGGATCCTGACTCATATTCAAAAAAACAAGGATCCGGTTTTTCTGATAATCTTCCAGCGGGCAGCTGTCCGGGAAAAAAAGCAGCCAGACCACCAGTACCAAAAGCGCCACCACGCCGATTCCCATCAGAATCAGAAGCGGACGCAACGGGATACCTGCGCAGAAAAGAAGCAGAACTGCAATCGGCACCAGCACCATGGCGCTGCCGAGATCCGGTTCTGCGGCGATCAGCAGAAACGGGATGCCGGCCAGCACAAAAGACAGAACAAATGTTTTTAAACGTTCCACATCCGTCGCAGGATCGCCCAGCCAGGCGGCCAGCGTGAAAATGCTCGCCAGCTTGGCGAATTCCGAAGGTTGGATCGTCATGCTGCCAATGCTGAACCAGCGGTGTGCTCCGTAAACGGACATACCGATAAAAAGCACCAGCACCAGTGAAATCAGTGCCGCCAGATAAATCCACCAGTGCATGCTGCTCAACTTGCGGTAATCAAATGCGGCGGCCGCGCCGTAACAGCCGAACCCGATCAGCACCCAGACCAGCTGACGTGCGGCCAGTCCGCCCAGCGTGTGGTCGGCATTGCGGCAATCCGCGCTGTAAATGAAAAGACAGCTGAGTGTGAGCAGCACCATGACGGTGCCGAGCATCACCCAGTCGAAACGGCGGGTAAATCCGCTCATGACTGCACCCGCCCTTCCCGCTTCATTTTTTCATGGAGACCTTCCATAAGCACTTTCATGCAGGGTCCGACCGTCAGTCCGCCGGAGTCGCCGTCTTCGATGAGCATGGCCACGGCATACTGCGGATTGTCAAATGGCGCGAAAGCAATCATCCAGGTGTGTTTGCTGCCCTCGCCCTTGACGCCATATTCAGCCGTGCCGGTTTTGCCGGCGAATTCAAATCCTTCGACAGCGGCGCGGCGGCCGGTGCCGTCTTTCTCCATAATCACATCACGCATACCGTTGCGCACGGTAAGCAGCGCTGTCTCGTTCCAGTCCATTTTCCCGATCCGGTGGCCGGGATTCAAAATAAAATCGGCTGAACCGGATTTGCGGTACGCCTGCAACAGTTGCGGGCGGTACAGATAACCGCCGTTGGCGATTGTTGCGGTGACC
>JBAZTQ010000159.1:0-5372 GCA_041661845.1 Kiritimatiellales bacterium
GCCTTCTGCACCGAAATCGGTATCACAAAAACTGAAAGCCTCACCGATGTCGCGCTGCTCGAACACCATGTCCGCAGCGACCTAAACGAAATCGCGCCGCGCCGCATGGCCGTGCTTGATCCGCTCAAAGTCGTCATCACCAGCTATCCCGCAGAGCAGTCCGAGGAATTCGAACTGCCCAACCATCCGAACAAACCGGAAATGGGTGTCCGTACCGTTCCATTTGCGAGGGAAATTTACATTGAGCGCGAAGACTTCATGGAAGAGCCGGCGAAAAAATTCTTCCGTCTCGCTCCCGGCACCGAAGTGCGCCTGCGCGGCGCCTATCTCGTCACCTGCACCGAAGTCGTCAAAGACAGCTCCGGCAACATCGTTGAGCTGCGCTGCAAACACGATCCGGAAAGCCGCGGCGGCAATGCGCCCGACGGACGCAAAGTCAAAGGCACCATCCACTGGGTTTCCGCACGGCACGGCGTGAACGCCGAAGTGCGCCTCTACGATCGCCTCTTCACCAGCGAAAATCCTGCCGCCGAAGAAGCTGATTTCAAAGAATATCTGAACCCCGATTCACTCAAAGTGATTACCGGCATCATCGAGCCCGGACTGGCGGCGGCGAAGGCCGGCGAAAAATTCCAGTTTGAGCGTATCGGTTATTTCTGCGCCGACCTCGACACGGCGGAATCCAAGCCCATCTTCAACCGCACCGTCGGCCTGCGCGAATCTTCAACCAAACAGGCCTAAGGCCGCTTCCAAACATTGGAAAAAAGAGTACGGTTTTTCCAATGCTCACAAAAACCATACTGCATATCGACATGGACGCCTTTTTCGCGGCGGTCGAAGTGCATGACCATCCCGAATTGCGCGGCAAGCCGGTCGTGATCGGTTCGCCGCCGGACAAACGCGGCGTGGTCTCCACCTGCTCCTACGAAGCCCGCAAATTCGGCATTCACTCCGCCATGCCGTCGCGCACTGCTTTTAAACTCTGCCCGCACGCCATCTTTCTGCCGCCCAACATGCGGCGCTACCATGAAGCCTCGGAGCACATCATGGGAATCTTCCGGCGCTTCACGCCGCTGGTCGAACCGCTGTCGTGCGACGAGGCGTTCCTCGACGTCACCGGCGCGCGCTACCTTTTCGGCGACGGTTCAGAAATTGCCCGCAAGATCAAAGCCGCCGTGCTGGCAGAAACCGGCCTTACCTGCTCGGTCGGTGTCGCGCCGAACATGTTCCTCGCCAAAATCGCCAGCGACCTCAATAAACCCGACGGACTCACCGTTGTCCCGGATTCCGAAAAACTCATCGCCGCTTTTCTGGCTCCGTTGCCGGTTAAGCGCATGTGGGGCGCCGGGAAAAAGACGCAGGCGATTCTCGAAGCGCACAAGATCCGTACCATTGGCGACCTCCAGACCGTCGCGCCGGAAAAACTCGCCGCATGGGTCGGCGAAAACTCCGCGTCCTTTTTCCGGCGGCTGGCCTTTGGTATCGACGACCGCGAGCTCGCGACGGAAAGCGAAGAGAAAAGCATCTCCAACGAAATCACTTTTGATGAAGATCAGCGTGACGCCGCCGTTGTTGAAGCCGCCCTGCTCGACCTCGTCGATAAAGTCGGTACGCGCCTGCGGCGTGCCGGGTTTTACGCCTCCACCGCGCAGATCAAACTCCGCTGGAAAGATTTCTCCACCATCACCCGCCAGCGGCGGCTCGATCCGCCGTGCTGTGACGACATGACGTTACGCGAGACGGCGCTCGAACTGTTCCGGAAAGAAGGTCTGCACAGCGCCGTACGGTTGATCGGCTTCGGCGTCACCGGCCTGCGCCGGACCGCCGACGCTCCGCAACTCGACCTTTTCCAGAGTCCGGAAAAACAAACTTCTACCAGACGCGAACAGCTCAGCCGCGCCGTTGACCGCATCCGCGAACGCTTCGGACGCAAAAGCATCCAACGGGGATCCACTCTAAATGAAAACTGATTCGACTCTGATTTGTCCGTCGTGTGAAAGTCCGCTGAACTGGGGCGAGAAAGAATGCCGCTGTGCAAGCGGTCATTCGTTCGATCTCGCCAAAGAAGGCTACACCAACCTGCTGCTCAGCCACCAGCGACGCTCCAGCCATCCCGGTGACGATGACAAAATGATTCAGGCCCGCCGTCGTTTCTTCGACTCCGGCGCCTTTGATCTCGTTACTGAACAAATTAAAAAATCGGCAATCGGCAATCATCAATCGGCAATTCTTGACTGCGGTTGCGGTGAAGGTCATTTCCTCGGCGCACTCAGTGAAAACGTACGCACGCCCCCTCGATCCGGCTCCGTCGGAGACGTCGCCCCACCCTCCAATCCCGCAGGTAGGGCGAGCCTCTCCGAGCGAGCCGGACAATTTTTCGGCGTCGATGTTTCAAAAGAAGCCGTACGCTGCGCGGCGAAGCGTTATAAGAAAGCAAAATGGATTGTCGCCAACGGAATGCGCAAACTGCCGTTCGCCGACCATTCGCTGGACGTGATTCTAAGTGTTCTTGCGCCGCGCAATCCGGAAGAGTTCGCCCGCATTCTGAAACCGGACGGCGCGCTGATTCTTGGTGTGCCCGGCCCGAATCATCTGATTGAACTGCGTTCGCGGCTGTCGGCGAATGCCGGTGACTTTGAGGAGAAAGCCGACGAGGCCGCCGCCAAATGCGCGCCGCGCTTTAAGGAAACTCACCGCGACATGCTGAGCTATCAGCAACCGCTCAACGCAGCGCAACTCGCCGACCTCATCCAGATGACGCCGATCTTCTGGTGCTCCAGCCCGGAAGCAAAAGCGGAGGTTCAGCAGCTCGATCAGCTCACCGTTACCGTCAGCTTCGTGCTTCTGACTTTGCAACCGGAGCAGGTGGAGCGGGCGCTCCGCGCACGCTAAACGCGCCGGGACGGCGCGTTCCACCTCAAAAATCGACCAGCTTCAGCGCCTTTTCGGGCTGGCGGTTGTCGATCTGTTTGCCGATGGCGGCATATTTCTGAATCCGTTTTTCCACGGGCTGGGCCGCCAGCGGATTCTGCGGATGGAAAATTCCAAGCTTCGGATTTTCCGCCGCCAGTTTTTCATGCGCGATCAGCGCCCACGCCGCATCCGTCAGATGACGGAATTCCGGTTCGAGCAGGATTGGGCAATTGAAACTCTGGCGCGAGCTGTTGATGTCCACGCCGCTGATTTCCATCAGGCCGTTGGCCTGGCAAAGCTTTTGCAAACGAAGCAGCTGCGGTTTGGTGTTGCGCGGCGGCATATAGGTGATCGCTTTAAAGCCGATCTTTTTCAGCTCCGGCACCAGCGCGTCGAGATAGTCGTCTTCAAACTTCTCCGCCTTCTTGTCGCCGGTCGGCGATTCGCCGACATCGCCCAGATAGGCGTAAGCCGGAATCGCGCCGATATCGTTGGCGAATTTAACCGCGTCGCGAACATTGATGCATTCGTCCTTACCGGAGAGGATGAAGAAATCCGGAACCAGCGCCGACTTGAAGACGCCGAGCAGGTCGTAAGCATAGTGCGGATTGTTCAAATCCAGCAGAACGGTTTTCAATTTTCCAGGCATCGGAATCTTCATCTGCTGTTCGACGAAATCGATCAGCTTCTGCCCTTTGCCGTACGCCGCGATCAGTTTCAGTGAAAGCGCGTAAAGAATATGCCGTTCGGTGATCGATCCGCCGTTGGCCGCTTCGGAAATCGCCATGACATCTTTTTCGAAATTGAGCTGCGGCGCGCCGAGCTGCGCCAGCTTGGCATTGAGCAGTTCAACTTCTTTCCGGTCACGCGCAATCCGCGCCTTGGTGATCGGTTTCAGGAATTCAGCGACCGCCTTGAACTGGTTGCGCGGAATGCCGTGGAAGGCAATGTAACTGACGTTTGGCTCGTCCGGGTTGTTGGTCTTGCGGCCTTCAACCAGCGTTCCATCCATGTTGACGCGGATTTCGCAGCCGGCGGTGCTGGCGATATTCACCGCCTTGCAGGCCTCCAGCATTTCCTCGCAGCCGGAAACGGAATCGTGATCCATGATGCCAACCGTCTGCAAACCGGCCTGCGCGGCTTTCACCGCTGCCATGCAGGGCGTGTACGGGCTGAAGGAATAAACGGTATGAACATGGTTGTTCACTTCGTCAGTCGGAGCTACTCCGGCTTTGACGCTTCCCCCGAGTTTTCGAACGGCTTCGAGACGATCTTCCACTGATTTTGAATCTAAACTCATAGCTCCTCTTTCAAATTTCGAATATTGAACAAGAAACTCCGAACTTCGAAGTTCATTATTCCCTGTTCAATATTCTGCGGTTTTACACGCCTTTGCGGCTGATGCGCAGCATTTCGCCGGCGGTGTAGTTATGTTTCACGGTATGACCCGGCAGCGGCAGAATGCGCTGATGAATCGCGTCGATCATCCAGTCGGGCTGCGGATAGTAGTCCGTTTCCATTTCGGCGGCGGGCGAGATCCAGTTCTTGGCACCGACAACAACCGGCGGGGCGTCGAGCTGGTCGAAGCAAAGCTGCGAAATGTTGTTGGCGATGTTGTGCAGCGCGCTTCCGCGTTCCACAGAATCCGAAGCCAGCAGTACGCGACCGGTCTTCTTCACCGACGCGACGATCTTGTCGTAGTTGAGCGGATTGACGAAGCGCAGGTCGATCACTTCAGCTTCCAGACCGTACTTGGCCTTCAGCGCATCAGCGGCCTTGATACCGGTGTAAAGCACCGGACCGACGGTGATGATCGTGAGGTCTTTACCTTCGCGGCGGACAGCCGGTTCGCCTTCCGGCGTTTCGTAGTAGCCTTCCGGCACGCCGCTCTTCTCGAACATTTCGCCGATACCATAGGTCTTCTGCGATTCGAAGAAGATAACAGGGTCGGTTCCGGCGAGCGCGAGGTTGAGCATACCCTTCGCATCGTACGTCGTGGCGGGGTAGTAAACTTTCAGGCCCGGGATGTGATTGACCATCGCGGTCCAGTCCTGCGAGTGCTGCGCGCCGTACTTGTTGCCGACGGAAATACGAAGTACCAACGGCATCTTCAAGATACCGGCAGACATCGACTGCCATTTGGAAATCTGGTTGAAGATTTCGTCACCGGCACGGCCCATGAAGTCGCAGTACATCAGCTCAACGCAGACGCGGCCGCCGCTCAACGCGTAACCGCAGGCAGAACCGACGATTGCGCCTTCGGAGATCGGCGAGTTGAAGAGGCGGTGATACGGAATGGCTTCGGTCAGTCCGTTGTAACAGGCGAACGCGCCACCCCAGTCACGGTTTTCTTCACCGTACGCGATCATCGTCGGATCGGTGTAGAAGCGGTGCAGCATCGCTTCGAAAATAGCGTCGCGATAGGTGTAGAGCCGGTTCGCGCCGATCGGTTTGCCGTC